>NZ_JBHSLC010000087.1:0-331773 GCF_042657465.1 Azospirillum himalayense
CGAAGCATCCACTTGACAGGGCCGCTCAACGCGACCTCACCCAAGCTTTCGAAACTGTTCGTCTCTTACTGCTTGACCGAGATGCTCAAGCGACCCGCGATGCCAGCCCCTTCCGGAACCGGTCCGCGACCAACGGCCAAAACCGCCGCCTGCGCATCCCTTCTCACAACACGGTATCAACGATTTCCAAGATCCCGCGATCCCTGATCAGGACCGCTGCCCGTCTCGCGCTGCGTCACCGGAGTTCGGTGCGGCGTATCGGGGCGCTTTATCTAGAAGATCCGAAGCGGTCTGTCAAGCCTTTGTTTTCACGCCGGCCAAACTTTACTTCGTCTCGTCTTCGGCATCTCTGCCGATCCCTTGCCGCCGTCGCGCTTCTCAGCGGCCCCGGCGTCGTGGGAGCCGGGTTATAGGCGGGTTGGATTAGCCCGGCAAGCGCTTTTTTCATCGCTCCGCGTTTTTTTCGCTGCACCGCATCACGAACCGAGAAGGACGGTCATCGCCCCCTCGATCAGCCGCCGGGCGTTGGCGAACAGGGTCGCCATCTGAAGCGTCACCAGGAAGGCCAGCGCGTAGACGATCCCCGGCTGCGTCTCCTGCCAATCAAGGACGCGGCGGGTCAGCCGCTCCGGCACCGGGACGGCCAGCACCGCCGCCATGATGAGAACACCGACCACCCCGCCCGCCAGAATGTCCGTCGGGAAGTGAAGCCCCAGATAGACGCGCGGCAAACAGATCACCACCAGCGTCCATAGAAAGGCGAAGACCCCGACCAGCCGGCTCGACCACCACAGGGCCGCGGCCAGCGCGAAGAACAGCACGGCGTGGTCGCTGGGAAAGGAACTCCAGCCGTCGACCGCCCAAGCGTTCACATCATAGGGAACGACGAAGCCCAGTTCCGGATCATGGACCGGGCGCAGGCGCATCGGCAGGAAGTTCTGCATCCCGCGCCCGACGGCGATGGCCAGCAGCGCCCCGGCGATGGTCTTCACCGAATAGAGGTCCGGCCCGATCAGCCGCCCGCTGCGCCGGGTCCAGCACCACCACAGCAGCGCCATCAGCACGCCGCCCTTCAGCAGGTCGCTTTGGGCAATGACATAGATGGTCTTGTCCGCCGCCATGCTGGCGCGGCTGTAGCCGTTCAGCCAGCCGATGATGACGAGGTCGAATGCTGTGGTCACGCCGTTCCCTCCGTTCCGCCGAGCCGGCCGACCTTTGGAAGGCCGACCGCTGGGAGCAAGGAACGGAAGGGCAAGCCCCGAGGGCAGTGCGTATCGGGCTTATCCCGGAAGGGTCAGCGCCGCTCGTACACGCTGTCGCCACCCGCCCCACCGAACAGCACAACGTCGTAGGGGTCCTTCACCCCCGTCTCCATGCCGGGCGAGCCCTGCGGCATGCCGGGAACGGCAAGACCGACCGCCGCCGGACGTTCGCGCAGCAACCGCTGCACGCTGTCGGCGGGCACATGGCCTTCCAGGGCATAGCCGCCGACCAGGGCGGTGTGGCAGGACTGGAGCCGGGCGGGCACGCCGAGACGCATCTTCACTGGCTCCACATCGTCGATCTCCTGCACGGTCACCGGGAAGCCGGCGGCCCGCATGTGGTCCACCCAGCCGCCGCAGCAGCCACAGGTCGGCGATTTCCACACCATCACCTCCGGCTTGGCCGCGGAGGAGGCCGAAGCGGGAGAAGTGCCGGCCAAGCTGCGCACCGCGATGGCCAGAGCGCCCACCGTCAGGCTCGCCCCCATGGCCGTGAGAAACATCCGACGATCCAACATTCGCAACACCCGCTCCACAGACTTGCGGAAAAATGGCTTGCGGCCATCCCGTTTCAACGCAGTCTGCCACCCGCCGCCGCCGCCCGCTTTGATCGTGGTCAAACGACACGCCGCGGACCGACGGTTGCGAAAGGACGAAATTCATTCCATAAGGACAACGAACCCGTTGCGCAGGTGAAGTTGCATCGGTTACCGCTGAATGGCAGCAATCCGCGTGGCAAACCCTGACCGGCACCGCCGGGGAACCGGTTGTCGGCCGGCAACGGGCCGAACGGACGGGCAGGCTGAACGGACGGGCAGGACGGGCGGAACGCACAGCATGGAAACCGACCTTCTGTTCGCAGACGACGACCAACCGCCGCCGCCCGAGGACGGGGCGGAGCCGTGGATCGTGCTGATCACCGACGATGATCCGGAAGTTCACGCGGTCACCCGGCTGGCGCTGGGGGGCCTGCGCTACAAGGGGCGGCGCCTGTCGCTCGTCAGCGCCCTGTCGGCGGGAGAGGCCGCGGCCATCCTGCGCTGCACCCCCAACGTCGCCATCATCCTGCTCGACGTGGTGATGGAGACGGACGACGCCGGTCTGCGGCTGGTCCGCACCATCCGCGAGGAGCTGAACAACCACGCCATCCGCATCATCCTGCGCACCGGCCAGCCGGGACAGGCGCCGGAGGAGGACGTGGTCCTTGCCTACGACATCAACGATTACAAGTCCAAGGCGGAGCTGACCGCGAAGAAACTGTTCACCTCCGTCGTCGCGGCGCTGCGCGCCTACGCCGACATCGTGGCGCTGGAGACCAACCGCCGCGGGCTTCAGCAGATCATCCAGTCCACCGACCGGCTGTTCGAACTGCGCTGCATGCAGCAGTTCGCGGCCGGGGTGCTGACCCAGTTGTCCGCCTTCCTGCGGGTGAAGCCCGACGCCATTCTCTGCGCCCAGCGCGGCGCCGCCGGCCGACCGCTGCCCGATGGTGCGTTCTACGTGCTGGCCGGGGCCGGCTGCTACGCCGACGCGGCCGGGCAGACGGCGTCGCCGACCGGGGGCGCGACTCCCGGGGCGGCGATCCCGCCGGCTCTCGCCGCCCGCATCACCGACGCCTTCCGCAGCCGTCAAAGCCATTACGGGCCCAACGAGACGACCCTGTTCATCCGCGTGCCGGACGGGCACGAGGTGGCGGCGTGGATTCACACCGACCGTCCGCTGGACGAGGTGGACCGTGGGCTGGTCGAGGTGTTCGCCTCCAAGATCGCCCTCAGCTTCGCCAACGTCAGCCTGTACGAGCGGCTGCGCGAGGCCAACGAGACGCTGGAGGCCCGCGTCGCCGAACGCACCCGCGCGCTGGAGGCGGCGAACGCCAAGCTGGAGCGGCTGGCCACCGTCGATCCGCTGACCGCCGTGTGGAACCGCCGGCATTTCCTGGATCTTGCCGCGGCGGAGCTGGGACGGGCGCATCGCCACGGGCGGCGGCTGAGCGTGATCCTACTCGACCTCGACAATTTCAAGGCGGTCAACGACGGCCACGGCCACGCCGCCGGGGACGAGGCGCTGCGCACGGCGGTGGTCCGCGCCCGCGAGGCGCTGCGCACCTCTGACCAGATCGCCCGCTTCGGCGGGGAGGAGTTCGTCGCGCTGCTGCCGGAAACCGACCTTGCCGGAGCCCGCATCGTGGCCGAGCGGGTGCGCGCCGCCATCGCCGGAAGCCCGGTGGTGACCGACGGCCGGGCCATCCCCATCACCGCCAGCCTAGGCGTGGCCGAGTGGAGCGCGGCGGAGCCCTCCATCGAACTGACCCTGCGCCGCGCCGACGCCGCGCTCTACGAGGCCAAGCTGGCCGGACGGGACCGCGTGTGCGTCGCGAACGAGCCGACGGCACCGGCCCGCCCCTGATCCAGCGTCACGCCACGCGCGTCACTGGCGGACTGGAGAAGACGGCCCAAGAAAAGACAGCCCTGAAGCGCTGGAAAAGGGGCCGCCGCTTCCGGTCTGGGGACTGGACGAAACGAAGGCACGGGAGAAGACCAACGCTCGCCATCCCGAGCACAAGGGCTTCTCCATTCTTTCGGTGAAGCCCTACCTCGATTGATGACCCGGACGGATAGGCTTCCCCGTTTGAGGGATCCCCGGCGGCGGTCATCTGCCGGACGGACGGTTGCTGTCACCTCTTTTCGCTACCATGTCCTTCACAGTTGCGTCATTCTGATCGGGTCAAGCGGAGGAGCCATGATGGATCTCGATCTGGTCGTGCTCGTTGGGGCGATGGCTGCGGCCCTCGCCGGTCTCGCTGCCGCCCGCCCGGCCATGAAGCCGGTGCGCGTGCGCAGCCGGAACCGCCGTCGGCGCTGAACGTCCGGCGCCGCGTCACGCGGCGCTGCGGTCAGGCGGCGGCTTTGCCCCGGAGGCGCTCCGGGGCTGCCGTCAGCGGTCCAGGTTGCGGATCGCGCGGTTGAGTTCGTATTCTTTGGAAGCGACATGCGCTTCCAGGTTTCCCACGCGCTTTTCGAAATCGCGGAAGCGTTGCGTCAGGCCGGCCAGGGTGCGGTCGGGCTTGATCGATACGCCGCGCCAGAAGGCCTCCTCATCCGGATTGCGGTAGACCGCCGGCGGCTTGACCGGCAGGACCAGCACCGCGATCACGTAGGCGAGGATCACCGGCGGCATGAAGAAGAACAGGCCCAGCACCAGGGCCAGCCGCACCAGTCCGGGCCGGAACCCGAAATAATCGGCGATGCCGGCGCACACACCCCCCACCACGCCACGCTGCGGATCACGGTAGAGCCGGTGCGGGTTGGGCGAGTCGTAGGGCGAAGAACGGTCCATCGTCGGGCTCCCGTCAGGTCGGAATGAGTGTGGAATACGGCAGGCTCACAGCTTGTCGCGCCAGTTGGGCGACTCCGCGTCGAGCACCCGTTCCAGCGCGTGGATGCGTCCTTCCAAGCGGTTCGAGATGTCCCACAGTTCGGCCAGGAGCTGCTCATCCTGGGCCGACAACCCGCGCTGACCGCGCCATTTGGTGATGTAGTGGAAGATGATCCAAAGCGGTGCCACCACGGTCATGAAGAGCACCGCGAGGACGAAGCTGAAACCGCTCATCGGGGGACGGCCTTTCTTGTTGTTTGGGAAACCCCTCTCCCGCCGGGCAGCGGGAGAGGGGGCTCAACACCCACACCGGTCTTGAGGCCGGCGTGGGATCAGCTTCCCCGGCGCGCGGCGACCCGGGCCTTCAGCGCGGCCAGCTCGTCCTGGACCTTCTTGTCGGCCTCCAGCTCCGCGATCTCCTCGGTCAGCGTCTTGGTGCGGCCCACGTCGTAGGCCTCCACGCGGCCCTCCAGCTCGTCGAGGTTGCGCTCCACCTGCTCGAAGCGGGAGAAGGCGTCGTTGATCCGCTCGTCGTGCAGGGTGGAGCGCACGCGGACGCGGTTGGCCGCCGTCTTGGTGCGGGCGACCAGCGCCTTTTCGCGGTTCTTGGCGTCGGTCAGCTTGGCCTGCAGGCGGCCGATGTCCTCGTTGGACTTGGACAGGGCCTCCTCGACCTGGGCCAGCTGGGCGGTCAGGACGTCCGCCTCCTCGGCCGCGCGCGACTTGGCCAGAAGCGCCTGCTTGGCGAGGTCCTCGCGGTCATGGGTCAGGGCGGTCTCGGCCTTGCGGTCCCAGGAGTCGCGCTCGCGGTGCAGGTCGGCGATGCGGCGCTCGATCTCCTTGCGCTCGGCGATGATCTTCACCGTGGAGGAGCGCACCTCGACCAGCGTGTCCTCCATCTCCTGGATGATCAGACGGATCAGCTTCTCCGGGTCCTCCGCGCGGTCGAGCAGGGAGTTGAGGTTGGACTGCACGATGTCGGTCAGGCGCGAAAAGATGCTCATGGGGATGTGTCCGTTCTTGGTCGCTTGTCGGTCGGGCTTGGTCTTCGTCAGCCGAGGATCGTCGCGATCAGCAGGCCGGCGGCGAAGAACGCCCAGCTCTCGGTCGGGCGGCTGGTCAGGTAGGTCCGGATGCGCGCCGCCAGCGGACGGGCCTCGCGGGTGTAACGGCGGTGGTAATCGCTGTAGTGGCTCATGCGGGTCTCCTTGTTTGGTCCCTCTCTACGCAATGGCCGTGCCAAAGCCGGGAACTCCTGCAAAGCCCTGGATTTCGTGGAGCGGGTGGATGGCGCCCGGGGTTGGAGCATTGCCATTTCCGCGATAGTATGAAGAAATTCGCCAACTCTTCGCTCTTTTGACCATGCAACCCAATCCGCCGTCCCTGCTCGGGGAGTCCCCGGCCTTTCACGCGGTCCTCGCCCACGTCTCCCGTGTGGCGCCGCTGGAGCGCCCTCTGCTGGTCATCGGGGAGCGCGGGACCGGCAAGGAGTTGATAGCCGCCCGCCTGCACTATCTGTCCCGCCGCTGGGACCGCCCCTTCGTGAAGGTGAACTGCGCCGCCCTGACCGAGAGCCTTCTCGACTCTGAGTTGTTCGGGCACGAGGCCGGGGCCTTCACCGGGGCGATCCGGCGGCAGATTGGGCGGGTGGAGCAGGCCGACGGCGGCACGCTGTTCCTGGATGAAATCGCCACGGCCAGCGCCGCCGTTCAGGAAAAGCTGCTGCGCGCCGTGGAGTATGGCGAGATCGAGCGGGTCGGCGGGCGGACCCAGACCGTCGATGTGCGGGTGATCGGGGCGACCAACGCCGATCTGCCGGCACTCGCCGAGGCCGGACGGTTCCGCGCCGACCTGCTGGACCGGCTGGCCTTCGACGTGGTGACCCTGCCGCCGCTGCGCGCCCGGCGCGAGGACATCCCCATCCTGGCCGAGCATTTCGCGCTGGGCATGGTGCGGGAGTTGGACCGGTCCCTGTTCCCCGGCTTCGCTCCGCGGGCGCTGGAGCAGCTTCTGGACCATGGCTGGCCGGGCAACGTGCGCGAGTTGCGCAACGCGGTGGAGCGGTCCGTCGCCGCGTCCGACCCGGAGGGGCTGGTGGAGGAAGTCCTGCTCGACCCCTTCGCCTCCGCTTGGCGGCCGGCGGCGCCGGCGGTGTCCGCCCCATCACCGGTCGCGGAAGAGGCGCCGCCCGTTGCCGCCGGAGACTTTCAGGAGCAGGTGCGGCGCTTCGAGTCCGGCTTGCTGGAAACGGCGCTGGAGCGCAACCGCTTCAATCAGCGCCAGACCGCCGAGGCGCTGGGGCTCGGCTACCACCAGCTTCGCGGGCTGCTGAAGAAGCACGGGCTGATCGGCAAGCCCGAGTAGCCTTGTCCCTCTCCCGCCCCGGGAGAGGGTGCCCGCGAGAGCGGGCGGGTGAGGGTCGTGCGAGGATCAAGGCGCTGATCCTTGGCAGCACCCTCACCCTTCCCACGCTTCGCGCGGGCCCCTTCCCTCTCCCGGGGCTCTCGGCGGCCAAAGGCCGCCTGACGCCGTCAGTGCCCGCTTGCGGGCGCGAGAGGGACTTTACTTCTTCTCCAGCAGCAGCGTGCCCTTGCTCTGCAGCCGGTCCTTCACCTTGTTGGCCAGCAGGCCGAGCGCCCAGGGAAGCTGCACCTCCACGGTGACGCTGTCGTCCTGCACGTCGATGAAGCCGGTGACGGTCTGGGCCATCGCCACCACGCGGAAATCCACGCGGTCGTCGGTCCAATGGTCGTCCATGCTGCTGGCGACCGCGGCGAGGTGGGAGCGGGCCTGCCCCACCCCCTCCGCCACGCGCCGCTTCGCCTCGTCCCGGCCGAGTTTGTGGGGAATGGAAACGGTCAGGGGCTTCGACATGAACAGGCTCTCCGCTGCGTCAACGCTTATTCATGGAAACAACAGTCCACGGCGGCTTTTCTTCCACCCCCGTCATCCATCTGCAACGGTGCTAGGACAAATCTTATCTCTTTCGAGGGCGCTCTTTCGTCGCAACGGGGCGGCGGCGTATAGCTTTCCATCACAGATTACATCGGGCATGGACTTCTTGGGGGCCGCGACCGCGCCGTGAGCAACGATCGACCGGGCGAACTCTTTGCGGGGCCGCGCCCCATCCAGACGCGCGGCGAGGAACCGGCGCTGCGCCCCCGCCTGCCCAAACGCGCGCCCAAGCCCGAAAAGCCCAAGGTTGAGAAGCAGCGCAAGCCCGCTCCCCCGCCGCGCAAGGCCGCTCCGAAAACCGCCAAAGGAGGCGGACGGCGGTCGATCCTCGGCACGCTGGTCTATGCCGGGACGGTCGCCGGGGTGTGGTGCGGCATCGCGCTGGGCGCGGTGCTGGCCTGGTTCGCCCTGGACCTGCCGGACATCTCCAAGGTCGCGCAGTTCGAGCGGCGCGCCTCGGTCACCGTGCTGGCGGCCGACGGGGCGGAGTTCGCGCGCTTCGGCGACCTGCACGGCACGACGCTGGGCGTGCGCGACCTGCCGCCGCATCTGATCCACGCCGTGCTGGCCATCGAGGACCGGCGCTTCTACTCGCATTTCGGCGTCGACCCCATCGGTCTGGCCCGCGCGCTCTACGTCAACTGGCGGTCCGGGCGTTCGGCGCAGGGCGGTTCCACCATCACCCAGCAGCTCGCCAAGAACCTGTTCCTGACGCCCGAGAAGTCGCTGAAGCGCAAGATCCAGGAGGCCATGCTGGCGCTGTGGCTGGAGCACCGCTTCACCAAGGACCAGATCCTCACCGCCTATCTGAACCGCGTCTATCTGGGGGCGGGCACCTTCGGCGTGGACGCGGCGGCGCGCACCTATTTCGGCAAGCCGGCGACCCAGCTCGACCTGCGGGAATCGGCGATCATCGCCGGCCTGCTCAAGGCACCCTCGCGCTACGCCCCATCCTCCAACCCGGACGAGGCGGCGGAGCGGTCGCGCGTCGTGATGGGCGCCATGGTCGACGCCGGCTTCATCACCGCGCAGGAGCTGGAGGCGGCGCGCAACGCCCCGCCGTCGGCCAAGCGCAAGCCGGGCGGCGACGGGCGCTATTTCGCCGATTGGGTGACGGAGCTGGTCTCGGCCTTCGTCGGCTCCGGCCACGGCGACGTGGTGGTGCGCACGACGCTGGACCTCAAGCTTCAGCGCGCGGCGGAGCAGCGGCTGGAGGAGATCCTGTCCGGCCCCGGCGCCGCCGCCAACGCCCGCCAGGGCGCCCTGGTCGCCATGACCACCGACGGCGCGGTGCGCGCCCTGGTCGGCGGGCGGGACTACGACAACAGCGAGTTCAACCGCGCCACCCAGGCGATGCGCCAGCCCGGATCGGCCTTCAAGCCCTTCGTCTATCTGGCGGCGCTGGAGGCCGGCTGGTCGCCGGACAGCCCGGTCGAGGACGCCCCGGTCCGCATCGGCGGCTGGAGCCCCGGCAACTACGACGGCAAGTTCCGCGGCACCGTCACCATGGCCAACGCGCTGGCCCATTCGTCCAACACCGCGACCGTGCGGATCATCGACCGCATCGGGGTGGAGCGGGTGCGCCGGGTGGCGGCGGGGCTGGGCATCAACTCGCCGCTCGGCAAGGACCTGTCGCTGGCGCTCGGCACCAGCGAGGTCAACCTGCTGGAGCTGACCCGCGGCTACGCCGGCATCGCCAACCGCGGCGCGCCGGTCTGGCCCTACGCCATCACCGAGATCAGGGACCGCGACGGCAACGTCCTGTACCGGCGGCAGGCCGGCGGCTCCGTCCCGGTGGTCGACCCGGCGCACGCGGTGCAGCTCACCCGCATGATGACCGGCGTCATCGAGTACGGCACCGGCAAGTCGGCCAAGCTCGACCGCCCGGCGGCGGCCAAGTCGGGCACCACCCAGGATTACCGCGACGCTTGGTTCGTCGGCTTCACCGCCGACCTCGTGGCCGGGGTGTGGCTGGGCAACGACAACAACGCCGAGATGAAGCGGGTCACCGGCGGCTCGCTGCCGGCCAAGCTGTGGCAGGGCTTCATGCTGGACGCCCACGCCGGACGCCCGCCCCGCCCCCTGCCGGGGATGGAGGGCGCCCCCGCCTATGTCGCGTCCGGCATCGCGGAGCCCGCCCGCGCCACCCCGGCGGCGGCCCCGGCGCGCGGGTCGTCGGGCGGCGTGGCGGGCGGCGTGGCGGGCGGCATCGGCTCGCTGATCGAAAGCCTGACCGGCAAGGGCAGCGCGCCCCAAGTGCAGTACGACTACGGCAATCCGGTGCGGTGAGGGCGAACGTATTGCCCCCACCCCGGCCCTCCCCCGCTGTCGCAGGGGAGGGAGATTTGGTCCCCTCCCCTGCGAAGCGGGGGAGGGTTAGGGAGGGGGCAAGGGTAGGGGCGAAAACTCAGCCCCCAGATACCCCAGCACGCCCTTCCCCATCCGTGCGCCCATGGCGAAGCAGCCCTGGAGGAGGTAGCCGCCGGTCGGCGCCTCCCAATCCAGCATCTCCCCGGCGACGAAGGTCCCCGGCAGGCGGGTCAGCATCAGCGACGCGTCCAGCTCCGCCAGTCGGACGCCGCCGGCGGTGGAGATGGCGCGCTCGATGGGCCGCACGCCGGTCAGCACCATCGACAGGCCCTTGATGTGGCGGGCCAGCGCCGCCGGATCGGACAGCTCCGACGCCGGGGTGAATTCGCGCAGCAGGGCGGCGCGCGGGCCGGTCAGCGACAGCGCCTTCTTCAGGAAGGTGGACAGCGACTCCGCGCCGCGGCGGCGCAGCCGTTTGGCAATCGCCGACTCCGGCAGGTCCGGCATCAGGTCGATGGTCAGGGCGGCCCAGCCCTCGCGCTCGATGGCGTCGCGCAAGGGGGCGCTCAGCGCGTAGATGGCGCCGCCCTCGATGCCGGTCTCGGTGATGATGAACTCGCCCTTCAGCCGCCGGTCGCCGAAGGCGAGGCCGACGCTTTTGACCGGCTGGCCGGCGAAGCGTTCGCGCAGGTGATCGGACCACGGGACCTCGAAGCCCATGTTGGACGGGCGCAGCGGCGCGATGTCCACCCCGCGCGCGGCGAGAATGTCCGTCCAAGCGCCGTCGGAGCCGGTGCGCGGCCAGCTCGCCCCGCCCAGCGCCAGCAGGGTGGCGCGCGGGGTGACGGTGGTCTCAGTGCCGTCGCCGCGCTGGAAGCGCAGCGCGCCTTGCTGATCCCAGCCCAGCCAGCGGTGGCGGGTGTGCAAGGTGACGTCCAGCCCCTCCAGCCGGCGCAGCCACGCGCGGACCAGGGTGGAGGCCTTCATCTGCACCGGAAAGACGCGCCCGCTGGAGCCGACGAAGGTCTCGATCCCGAGCCCCGCCGCCCAGTCGCGCAGGTCCGCCGGGGAGAGGCCGGCCAGCAGATCGGCGAACAGTGGGGCCTGCGCGCCGTAGCGGGCGGTGAAGGCGTCCAGCGCTTCGGAATGGGTCAGGTTCAGCCCGCCGCGCCCGGCCAGCAGCAGCTTGCGCGCCGGGGTGGGCATCCGTTCATAGACGGCGACCGAGCGGCCCGCCGCGGCGATGACCTCCGCCGCCATCAGCCCGGCCGGGCCGGCGCCGATGATCGCGACATCGGGAGAGAAGGCGTCGGGAGAGAAGGCGCCAGGAGAGGAAACGGTGTCAGGGGCGTCGGTCATCGGGTCCCCCGAGGGGTGAAGATGTCGACCGGTCCCGTCCGCACCGCCTTCGCCAAAGGAAAAAGCAGCGTCGGACGGGACCGGGGCACTCAAGAAGCGGGAATCGGCGGCGCGGGACCGGATCAGTCCGCGTCGTCCTCCTGGGCCACCTCGTCGGCAAGGTCGTTGGCCATGTCGGCGAAATAGCCCGCGTCCACCTCCAGCCCGTTCTCCTCGCAGATCCGCATGAAGATGCGGTAGGCGTGCAGGATCGCGACGTCGAGAACGACGAGGTCGCCCTCCTCGCTGTGCTTGTCGGTGACGCCACGCTCCTGGAGCGTGCCGACGATGTCGTGAGAGGCGGCCTGAAGCACCGCTTCCATGGCTTGTTTGTGCAGAGTCGACATCGCGGGGGTCCTCTTTCTCAAGTGGTCGTCTGCCGGCGGGCGCGGCGCGTTCAGCGCCGGCCCGTGGTAGAAAACCCCTCTTAGCAGCTTCGGGTTCTCGCCGCAGCGATCATCGCGCGCCGTTCTTTGCATGGCTCTGCAGATAGGTCAGCAGCAGCCGGCCCTCCTCCTCGTCCAGCCGGGTCAGCCGCTTCATGGCGTTCATCTTGCCGATCCAGGCGTTCGCGTCGAAGTCGGCCGGCGGGTGCAGCGTGTGGCAGAGCGAGCAGTTGGCGTCATAGACCCGCGCGCCGTAATCCCACAGCGCGCCGAGCGCGCCCACATAGCCGCCCGCCCCGGTCCAGGCGGTCAGGCGGACCTCCGTCCACTCCTGTTCGGTCTCGGGATCGGTGACGGTGCGCAGCGCGGCCGTCTGCCCGGCCGCCGCCGCGTTCAGCTTGACCGTGGTGATGCGCTTGCCCGGCTGGGCGTAGAGCGTCTGGGCGGAACTGCCGCGCTGCCAGCCGGTGATCTCCACCTTGAGAGCACCGCCTTCCGCCGCCAGGATCGTCACCGGCGTCGCCGCGGCAATCTCGCCATCCCCGGAGGCCCCCGGTGCCGGCGGCGCGCCGTACAGGGCGAGGCTGGTCAGGGCGTAGGCGGTGTCACCGGGCTTCAGGGCCAAAGCCTTCGCCTGATCCGACAGGCCGGCGAAGAGTTGGCGATGGCCGGCGGTGACGTCGGGGAAGCTGTGGGCGATGCCCTTGTGGCAGTCGATGCAGGTCTTGCCGGCCTTCTCCGCCCCTTCCATGGCGCTGGCCGCCTTCGGCGTCTGCTTGTGGAAGTCCATGGCGCCGAAGGAGTGGCAGTTGCGGCATTCCTGGCTGTCGGTGGCGCGCATGCGGTCCCATTCGCGGCGCGCCAGCGTGTGGCGCTTGGCCTCGAACTTCTCCTTGCTGTCGATGGAGCCGATGAGCCAGTGGTACAACTCGCCCGACGCCTGCACCTTGCGGATCACCTTGTGCGTCCAGTCGCGCGGGACGTGGCAGTCGGCGCAGGTCGCCCTTACGCCGGAAGCGTTCTGGTAGTGCGGCGAGGTCTTGTACTCGACATACACGTTGTCGCGCATCTCGTGGCAGGAGACGCAGAACTCCATGCTGTTGGTCGCTTCCATCGCGGTGTTGAAGCCGCCCCAGCCGACCACCCCGACGACGACGCCCACCAGACCGGCCAGCGCGAGCGCCCCGAAGCCGCCCGCCGTCTTCCATCCCCACCGCATGTCGATACCCTGGACACCCTGGCAATCTTCAACCCTCTCCCCTCTGGGGAGAGGGTGGCCCGAAGGGCCGGTGAGGGGGTTGCGCGTTTGCCGGACGTGCCGGAAACGCGCAACCCCCTCACCCTAACCCTCTCCCCGGAGGGGAGAGGGAATAGCCTCCCAACCCGTCAGTCGAAGGGATGCGGCTTCGGCGTCTTGTCCGTGGACGGCGGCAGGATCGGCAGAGCGAAGCTCGGCTGGTCACCGGTCAGCGTCTTCAGGAAGGCAACGATCTTGCCGTTCTCGTCGGGCGAGAACTTCTTGCCCAACTGGATGCGGCCCATGACGTCCACGGCGTCGGACAGCGTCGCGGCCTCGCCGTCGTGGAAGTAGGGGTAGGTCAGCGCGACGTTGCGCAGCGTCGGAACCTTGAAGTTGAAGCGGTCGGCCTCCTCCTTGGTCACCGCGATGCGGCCCTCGGCGGGGTTGTTGGTCTTGTAGGGCTCGACGACGCCCATCTTCTGGAAGGTGTTGCCGCCGACAGCCGAGCCGTTGTGGCAGGCGGTGCAGCCCGAGTCCTTGAACAGCTCGTAGCCTTCCAGCTCGACGGTGGTGAGCGCCTTCTTGTCGCCCTTCAGCCACTGGTCGAAGCGGGAGTTCGGCGTGACCAGCGTCTCCTCGAAGGCGGCGATGGCCTTGGTCACCTCCTCGATGGTGATCTTGGTCTCGCCGAAGACCTCGCCGAATTCCTTCTGGTATTCGGGGATGGAGCGCAGCACCTCGACCGCCAGGGCGTGGGTGGAGCCCATCTCGCCGGGGTTGGCGATCGGGCCGCCGGCCTGCTCCTGCAACGTCAGCGCGCGGCCGTCCCAGAACTGCGCGACGTTCAGGCTGGAGTTCAGCACAGTCGGCGAGTTGATCGGGCCCTGCTGCCAGTTGTGGCCGATGGAGGTCTTCAGGTTGTCGGTGCCGCCCATGGACAGGTTGTGGCACGAGTTGCAGGAGATGAAGCCGGACTTGGACAGCCGGGGATCGAAGTACAGCTTCTTGCCGAGTTCAACCAATCCGGGATTGGTGACCTTCGCCGGCTCGATCGGCGAAATCGGTTCGTCGGCGGCGAACGCGGGCGCGCCGAAGGTGGCGACGGAGGCCGCCAGCATGGCCGCGAACGACACGGCAGCACGCATGGACATCGCACTTCTCCCTTATCGAAGTTCTAATATTTTGGCTAATGCCTTGATGCAAAATGACAGTGGCATGCCCAACTCTGGTGATACCAGTGACAGGCGTGTCGCGCGGCAACTTGCCGCATGTCCGTACACGAATTGTGCCTACTCGAAACAGTCATTGGTGCCGGCATGAAAAAGGGGCGGCGGGACAGCCCGCCGCCCCCATCGGGACGCCAACCAATTGATGATCTTAGGTTGCGCCTAATCGGCGGCTTGGCTGGTCATGCCGCCTTGCGCGCCGGATGGCATGCCCTTCACCACCTCGTCCGCCGTGGCGCGGTGGACCTTCACGGAGCCGGTCCACTGGCCCCAAGCCTTCGGGTCGAGCGTGTCGCCGTTCCTGCCCAGCGCCTTCAGCCGCTTCTGGTCCTCGTCGGTCAGCACCTGCTTGGGCAGGGGGGCCAAGCCGGCGACGTCGGCGGCGGTCATGCCCAGCATGCCGGCCACCCGACTGCCGTAGTCGTCATGGATCAGGAAGAAGTGCCAGAGCATCCGTTCCTGGACGTCGCGTTCGCACTGGCCGAGCAGCGTGCCCATGTTCAGGACCAGATCGTCGCGCTCCCAGTCCATCATGGTGCAGTAGCGGCCCCGCGCATGAACGTAATCGTTGCGGCGCTCGATCACGCTGCGGGTCAGGCGGCCTTGGATTTCCGGTGGGTTGTTCGGTTCCTCCCGCTGGGCTTCGCTCAGGCCGTTGTGGATGGACGGCTCGAAATTGACGTGCGGGTTCTGCCCCGGCGCCAGATCGCGCCGGTAGGACATGCTGCCGCCCGACAGGTTGGTGGCGACCGCGGCGTTCTTGGCCTGGTTGATCGGCAATTGCAGGTAGTTGGTGCCGACCCGGTAGCGCTGCGTGTCGGAGTAGGAGAAGGTCCGCCCGACCAGCATCTTGTCGTCGGAGAAATCCAGCCCGTCCACCAGGACACCGGTGCCCATGGCGATCTGTTCGTTCTCGTTGAAGAAATCCTCGACGTTGCGGTTCAGCGTCATGACGCCGACGTGGCGCAGCGGGAAGTCCGACTCCGGCCAGATCTTGGTGTCGTCCAGCGGGTCCCAATCCAGTTCGGGATGGTCGTGGTCCTCCATGATCTGGACATACATGTCCCACTGCGGGTAATCGCCCCGGTCGATGGCCTCGTAGAGGTCCTTGGAGGCGGAGCCGAGATCCTGCCCCTGCACCTTCGCCGCCTCGTCCGCCGTCAGGGAGGCGACGCCGCAGCGCGGGTGGAAGTGGTACTTGACCAACACCGTGTCGCCATTGGCGTTCACCATCTTGTAGGTGTTCACGCCGAAGCCTTCCATGTGCCGGTAGTTGGCCGGAATCCCGCGCGGGCTGAACAGATGCGTCAGCATGTGCATGGATTCGGGCGTCTGGCTCATGAAGTCGAAGATGCGGTTCGGCTCCTGGCGGAAGGTCACCGGATCGGGCTTCAGCGAATGGATGACGTCGGGGAACTTGATGGCGTCGCGGATGAAGAAGACCGGCAGATTGTTGCCGACGAGATCCCAGTTGCCGTCCTCGGTGTAGAACTTCACCGCGAAGCCGCGCGGGTCGCGCGCCACCTCCGACGAATCGCGCCCGCCGATGACGGTGGAGAAGCGGATGGCCAGCGGGGTCTTCTTGCCGGCCTGTTGGAACAGCTTGGCACGGGTGTATTTGGACGCCGGTTCGTCGCCGATCTTGCCGGTGGCCTCGAACTCGCCGTAGCAGACGAAACCACGGGCGTGGACCACGCGCTCTGGGATGCGCTCGCGGTCGAAATGGGTGATCTTCTCCAGGAACTGGTAGTTCTCCAGCGTCGCCGGCCCGCGGCTTCCCACAGTGCGCTGGGATTGGTTGTTCGTGATCGGATGGCCCTGACGATTGGTCAGAGTCTTCGATTGGTCAGCCATCGCATTCTCCCTGAACAGCAGCAAGAGCCGGCCCGCCCCAGGGGACGTCCGGTCCGTTGTCAACGCCAACAGTTTGGAAGCGTTCCAATCTGGACCACCGGCCAGCGGCACCCTGTCCGTCAGGGAGATCCCCGAACGGAAAAGGGCGGCCCCGAAGGACCGCCCTTTCCGCAAACGTCGTGGATGACGTGAGCTTTTCGACGCAGGCTATCAGAAGCCCATGCCGCCCATGTCGTCCATGCCACCCGGCATGCCGGCCGGAGCAGCCTTCTTCTCCGGCTTCTCGGCGATCATCGCCTCGGTGGTGATCAGCAGGCCGGCGATCGAGGCCGCGTCCTGCAGGGCGGTGCGAACCACCTTCACCGGGTCGATGATGCCGGCGGCGACCAGATCGGTGAACTCACCCTTCTGGGCGTCGTAGCCGAAGTTGGCGTCGTTCTGGTCCAGCAGCTTGCCGACCACGATCGAACCGTCGGTGCCCGCGTTGTAGGCGATCTGACGGACCGGGGCCTGCAGGGCGCGGCGGATGATCTCGATGCCGACGCGCTGCTCGTCGTTGATCGGCTTCAGGGCTTCCAGGGCCTTGGTGGCGTACAGCAGAGCGGTACCGCCGCCGGCGACGACACCCTCTTCCACCGCGGCGCGGGTGGCGTGCATGGCGTCGTCAACGCGATCCTTGCGCTCCTTCACCTCGACCTCGGTGGCGCCGCCGACGCGGATGACGGCAACGCCGCCAGCCAGCTTCGCCAGACGCTCCTGCAGCTTCTCGCGGTCGTAGTCCGAGGTGGTCTCCTCGATCTGCGCCTTGATCTGGCCGATGCGGGCCTGGATGTCCTCGGCCGAGCCGGCGCCGTCGACGATGGTGGTGTTCTCCTTGGAGATCACGACCTTCTTGGCGGTGCCCAGCATGTCGATGGTGACGTTCTCGAGCTTGATGCCGAGATCCTCGGAGATGACTTGGCCGCCGGTCAGGATGGCCATGTCCTCCAGCATCGCCTTGCGGCGGTCACCGAAGCCCGGGGCCTTGACGGCGGCGACCTTCAGGCCGCCACGCAGCTTGTTCACGACCAGGGTCGCCAGGGCCTCGCCCTCGACGTCCTCGGCGATGATCAGCAGCGGACGCGAGGACTGCACGACGGCCTCGAGGACCGGCAGCAGGGCCTGCAGACCCGACAGCTTCTTCTCGTGGAGCAGGATGAACGGGCTCTCGAGGTCCGCGATCATCTTGTCGGCGTTGGTGATGAAGTACGGCGACAGGTAGCCGCGGTCGAACTGCATGCCCTCGACGACGTCCAGCTCGGTCTCGAGGCTCTTGGCCTCTTCCACCGTGATGACGCCCTCGTTGCCGACCTTCTCCATCGCCTGGGCGATCATCTTGCCGATCTCGGCTTCGCCGTTGGCGGAGATGGTGCCGACCTGGGCGATCTCGTCGTTGGTCGTGACCTTCTTGGCGCGGCCGCGGATGTCGGCCACGACGGTCTCGACGGCGAGGTCGATGCCGCGCTTCAGGTCCATCGGGTTCATGCCGGCGGCCACCGACTTCACGCCCTCGCGGACGATGGCCTGGGCCAGAACGGTCGCCGTGGTGGTGCCGTCGCCGGCCAGGTCGTTCGTCTTCGACGCGACCTCACGCACCATCTGGGCGCCCATGTTCTCGAACTTGTCCGACAGCTCGATTTCCTTGGCGACCGAGACGCCGTCCTTGGTGATGCGCGGAGCGCCGAAGGACTTCTCGATCACGACGTTGCGGCCCTTCGGACCCAGCGTCACCTTCACGGCGTCGGCGAGGATGTCCACACCGCGCAGCATCTTCTCGCGCGCGGAGGCGGAGAACTTAACTTCCTTGGCAGCCATTGCTCACTTCCTTGAAATTCGGGGGGTTGGATCGCTCAGCGCGGGCGGAGGCTCAGGCCTCGACGACGCCCATGATGTCGGATTCCTTCATGATGAGGAAATCCTCGCCCTCGATCTTCACCTCGGTGCCCGACCACTTGCCGAACAGGATGCGGTCGCCGGCCTTCACGTCGAGCGCAACGACCTTGCCGCTCTCGTCACGGGCGCCCGGACCCACCGCGACCACCTGGCCCTCCTGGGGCTTTTCCTTCGCGGTGTCGGGGATGATGATCCCGCCCTTGGTCTTGGTGTCGGACTCCAGACGCTTGACGACGACGCGGTCGTGCAGCGGACGGAACTTCATGGGGATGCCTCCAGGATCAAGGCTTATTGATGAAAGGATCGGCGCCGGGCTCGGGGCTGTTAGCACTCTCCCCCGGCGAGTGCCAGACAGCTAATCGAGCTGCGGTTTTGATTCAAGAGGGTCGTTGCGGCAATCGGTGCGATTCCTGGCAGCAGTCATCCCGTCTTGCTGCTAATCCGTTGAAAAAGAAGAAAAATTTTTGTTGCCTGCCGCAGCCGCGAACGGCACACTTTCACAAAAGAATCATCAGGACGCAGCGGAAGGACGCCACCGGTTCCACCATCACGGAGGCAGAGCATGGCCAGTCTGGGGCTTCAGCTTCGCGATTACCGCCTGACCACGGCGGAGATTCTGTACCACATGCCGGACCACCCGCACCTGCTGCAAAGCTATCTCTGGCAGGAGTTGGACATCGCTCCCGCCTACCCGGTGCTGCGCCGGTTCCTGGATTTCTGGCAGGCCAACCTGGACGGCAAGCTGCATTCGGTGAAGCTGGCGACCCACCGCCTGATCACACCGGGAGAGGCCCGCGCGGTGGCCGCGGAATTCCGCTGGAACTGACGGCGGAGCGACTTCTCCCATTGCGGGTAAACGTGAAAAAATAAACTATTTTTAGGCGTTAAATTCTTCGACTACCCTCCTCCCAGCACGATCAAACCGTGCCGATGCACGTCCACGACAAGCTGGGGGATGACGATCATGACGACGCCGGTCTGCGAAGAAGCGGTCAACCTTGTGAAGCATTTCGAGGGTCTTTATCTCAACGCCTATCTGTGCCCGGCGGGGGTGCCGACTATTGGCTACGGGCACACCGCCGGGGTTCAGCTGGGGCAGAGCATCACCTCCGCCCAGGCCGACGGTTTCCTGCAGTCGGACCTGACCGCCGCCGCCGCCCAGATCGACAAGCTGGTCACCGTCGCGCTGAACCCGGACCAGCGCGGCGCGCTGGCCTCCTTCGTGTTCAACCTGGGGGCCGGCAGCCTGCAGTGCTCGACCCTGCTGCGCCTGCTGAACCAAGGCGACTACGAGGGCGCGGCCGGCCAGTTCGGCCGCTGGGTCTACGCCACGGTCAACGGCGTCAAGACGCAGCTTCCGGGTCTGGTGAAGCGCCGCGCCGCCGAGGCCGACCTGTTCGAAAGCGCCACCACGCCGCTGCCCCAGACGGCGGTCAGCACCGCCACGGGCGCGTGAACGTTCCCGCGTCCCCCTCTCCCGCCCCGGGAGAGGGGAGGGGCCCACGCGCAAGCGTGGGAAGGGTGAGGGTGATGCCAAGGATCAGCGCCTTGATTCTCGGCCTTACCCTCACCCGGCGCCTTCGGCGCCACCCTCTCCCGGGACGGGAGAGGGAAAGAACGTCCCCCTCACCCTTTCCTTTGGCCGGTCAGCCGCAGGCCGCGGTCGATCCATTGGGCGGTCAGCTTTTCCTGGACGGCGTTCTGGCGCAGCCGCTGGTTCAGGTTGGCGAAATCCACGCGGTCCAGGCTCTGGTCCTGGTTGAAGCAAGAGAAGACCACCGTCTCCGCGCCGGTCGCCGGGTCGGTGTGCCGTTGCAGGCACTGGGCGCAAATTTCCTTCATCATGCATTGCATGGGGGAGTTGATCGAGCCGATGGCCGCGTGGCCGGGCTTCAGGTGCGGCTTCAGCACGCCGTGCCGGGCCGCCCCCACCGCCGCCATCATGCGGTCGGAACCGATGGCGACGATCCGGTCCACCGCTTCCAACGAGATGTCCGCCGGCCCCAGCTCGCCCGCCGCGTAGGCACGCATGGCCTCCACGATGTTCCCGACGAAACTCAGATCACCGGGGCGCGACGGCGTGAAGCCCGGCGCCTCGTCGCAGCACCAGACGACGCGGTCGGCGGCGGCCTCGATCTGGTCGGTCTTGTAACGGTCCTCCATCCGCTTGTAGCCGGCGAAGTAGACGACCCGGTTGCCGTGCGCCCGGCAGGCCTGCCCGATGGAGAAGAGCACGGCGTTGCCCAGCCCGCCGCCGACCAGCGCCACCGTCTCGCCCTCCGGAATCTCGGTCGGGGCGCCGGTCGGCCCCATCACCACCACCGGATCGCCGGGCTTGAGCAGGGCGCAGAGGTCGGACGAGCCGCCCATCTCCAGAACGATCAGGGAGAGCAGCCCGGCCTCCTTATCCACCCAGGCGCCGGTCAGGGCCAGCCCTTCCATCGCCAGCGTGGTCCGGCCGATCCGTTGGGCCAGCGTTTCGAAATTCTGCAGCCGGTAGAACTGTCCGGGTTCGAAACGGCGCGCTGCGGCCGGGGCCTTCACCACCACCTCCACGATGGTCGGGGTCAGGCGGGTGACGCTGTGCACCAGGGGCCGCAGCTCGGCGTTCAGGCGCCGCACCAGCGCCTCCGGCGTCACGGCGGTCGGCGCCCGGCGGGCCAGCGCCCGGCTGACCACCGGATAGCCGCGCTTCGCCCCGCCCATCGCCTTCACCACATTGCCGGCGAAGGACGGGTGCAGGTCGCCGAAGAAGCTGAGGAACCGCCCGTCCGGCGCACGGGCCATCAGGACATGCGCCTGGGCCGGCTTGGCCTGCCGCTCCGGGGTCACCGGCCGGCCGTCCTCGTCGATGGCGCGGAAGGAGCGCCCGTCCAGCTCCACCCACTCCGGCTCCTCGCGGGCCAGGACGGTGTTCGGCTGGGTGCCGGCGGCGACCAGGATGGTGCGGGCGGGAAGCCGCGCGTCCACCGCGGCGGGCGCCACCACCCCGTCCGGCCCGACCGGGCTGATGGCGAGGTGGATCGCCCGTGCGGCGCCCGATTCGTCGATCTCCACCCCGCGCGGGGCGGCGCATTCCAGGAAGCGGATGCCCTCGGCCAGCCCGTGCGCCACCTCCTCGTGGTTCAGGGTGTAGCTGGGGCTGTCGATCAGCCGCCGGCGGTAGGCGATGGTCGAGCCGCCCCAGGATTGCAGCAGCGCCGCGACGCGCGGCTCGCGCCCCTGCTCCCCCGCCTCCAGGCGCTCCGCCCGGATGGCGCGGGCGTGGGCCAGGAACTCGTCGGCAAGGTCCGCCTCGTCGGGCGTCCAGCGGGCGCGCACCGCCGCCTCCCCGCGCTCGGCCACCAGAACCTCGTAACGGGAGAGGAACTTCTCGACCTGGACGGGATAGTAGGCCAGCGCCTCCGTCGCCGTGTCGATGGCGGTCAGCCCGCCGCCGATCACCACGATGGGCAGCCGGACCTGGAGGTTGGCGATGCTGTCCGGCTTGGCCGCCCCGGTCAGCTGCAGACCCATCAGGAAGTCCGAGGCCTGCCGCACCCCGCGGGCCAGCCCGTTCGCCATCGGCACGACGGTCGGCTTGCCCGCCCCCATGCACAGGGCGATGTGGTCGAAGCCCAGTTCCAGCGCCCCGTCGATGGTCAGCGTGCCGCCGAAGCGCACCCCGCCGATGATCGTCATGCTTGCCCGGCGTTCCAGCAGCAGCCGGATCACCTTCAGGAAATTCTTGTTCCAACGCACGGTGATGCCGTATTCGGCGACGCCGCCAAAGCCGGCCATCACCCGCTCGTCCAGCCGGTCGTAGAGGTCGCGCACGTTGCGGATCGGCCGGAAGGGCACCCGCGTGCCGCTGGGCAGCACGCCGGAAAGATCGGCGGGCAGCGGCTCGATCTTCAGCCCGTCGATGCCGACCACCGTGTGGCCGTCGTTCATCAGATGGTGCGCCAGCGTGAAGCCCGCCGGCCCCAGCCCGGCCACCAACACCTTGCAGCCGCTGTCCGGCCGCATCAGCGGGCGGCGCAGGTCCAGCGGGTTCCAGCGGGTCAGCAGGCTGTAGATCTCGAAGCCCCAGGGCAGCTCCAGCACGTCCTTCAGCGTGCGGGTCTCCGCCTGCGGGATGTCCACCGGCTGCTGTTTCTGATAGATGCAGGCCTTCATGCAGTCGTTGCAGATGCGGTGGCCGGTGGCCGCGCACATCGGGTTGTCGACCACCACCACGGCCAGCGCCCCGATGGGCACGCCCTCGGCCTTCAGCGCGTGCATCTCGGAAATCTTCTCTTCCAAGGGGCAGCCGGCCAGCGCGACGCCGAAGGCGCTCTTCTGGAACTCCCCGGTCTTGCGGTCGCGCAGCCCCTTGGAGCAGCTGTCCTTGCCCTGGTTGTGGCACCAGATGCAGTAGTTGGCCTCGTCCAGCGCCCCGGCCAGATCGGTGCCGGGGTCGGTCAGGTGGAAGCCCTGGCGCTCGCGGCAGGCGTCTTCGGGCAGGCGCATCATGGTGACGCCGTGCCGTTCCACCGTCTCCACCGGGACGAGACGCTGCGGGTCGGTGCGGTGCGGCACCTGGAACAGCACGCCGCCGCCGTGCCGGGCGCGCCCGGCCTCGCTGAAGACCGCCCAGGCGGCGTACTGGGCGGCGCTGTCCAGCTGATCCGCGTGGGCCGCCTCGTCCTCCATCCAGGCCAGCACCTGCCGGGCGAAGCCAGCTTCAGTCAGCGGGCCGCCCAGCCAGTCCTCCAGCCGCGCAGCCAGTTCCGCCCCGTCGAGCGCGGCGACCGCCTCCGGCTTCACCGCCTTGGCGGCGCGGCGCTGAACGAACAGGCGCTTGGCGGTGTAGAGCGGCGCCAGCTCGGTGTGGCGGGCGCGCAGTTCGTCGAGCGCGGCGCGGATGCCGAACAGATCGCCGATGAAATCCTCGGCGTGGGGGGCGAGCGCGATCAGCAGGTCGCTTTCCGCCCGGACCTCCAGCCGGTCGGGCTGGGCGCGGGCGGAGAGCAGCCGGTTGGCGAGCGCCACGTCCGTGTCGGACAGCCGGGCGAGGAAGGCGCGGTCGAGCCGGGCCAGCCCGTCCTGCCCGTAAAGCTCGTGGAACGACAGGCCGAAGCCGAGGGTGAGGTCCGCCATCGCCGCCCCGCATCCGAAGCCGTTGGTAAGACTGATATTTGTAACACCCACGGCGCGCCGCCTTCACCCGAAACCGATGTCCGGTGCGGCGGGGTAACCCGTGTCCGTTTGACGCAGCCGCTGCCGCACCCCACATGAGCCGGAGGTCCCTATCCCCCCGGACCTTGTCCGCATCATCCGGAGCCGCCCGTCCGTGACCGACATCACCGCCCCCGCCCTCGCCGGGAAAGACGTCCGCGACCCGGCCTCCACCCGCCCCATCGCCTATTGGCTTCTCGTCTGCTGCGCGATGGTCTTCGCCATGGCGGTGATCGGCGCCATCACGCGCCTGACCGAATCCGGCCTGTCGATGGTGGAGTGGAAGCCGCTGATCGGCATCCTGCCGCCTTTGTCGGAAGCGGAATGGAACCGCGTCTTCGGCCTCTACCAGACCACGCCGGAGTTCCGCATCCACAACGCGGCGATGGATCTGGCGGCCTTCAAGCAGATCTTCTGGTGGGAATGGTTCCACCGTTTCTGGGGCCAGCTGATCGGCTTCGTCTTCCTGATCCCCTTCCTGCGCTTCTGGGTCAACGGACGCATCCCCGCCGACCTGTGGCCGAAGCTGGCCGGGCTGTTCCTGCTCGGCGGGCTCCAGGGGGTGATCGGCTGGTACATGGTCAAGAGCGGACTGGTCGACCGGCCCGACGTCAGCCACTACCGGCTGGCGCTGCATCTCGGCACGGCGATCGTGATCTACGGGCTGCTGCTGCGCACCGCGCTGGGGATTCTCGACCCGCTGCCGCTGGCCGGCTGGGCGACCGAGTCCGGCCGGCTGCGCAAGCACGCGCGCTGGGCCTTGGGGCTGACCGGCGTCACCATCGTCTGGGGCGCCTTCGTCGCCGGGACGGACGCCGGGCTGGCCTACAACACCTTCCCGCTGATGGCCGGCCACGTCATCCCGCCGGAGGTCGCCAACCTGACGCCCTGGTGGATCAACTTTTTCGAGAACACCGCCGCCATCCAGCTGACGCACCGGGCGCTGGCGCTGCTGACCGGCCTCGTGGTTCTGGGGCTGGCCCTGCGGGTGTGGGTGGCCCGTCTGCCGGGCCGGGCCGGGCGGGTGGCGTTGCTGACCGCGGCGATGGTGCTGGTGCAGATCGGGCTGGGCATCGCCACGCTGCTGAGCGTCGTGTGGATCCCGCTGGGCGCCGCCCATCAGGCCGGCGCGATCCTGCTGGTGTCCGGGCTGGTCTGGCTGCTGCACGAGCTGCGCCCGGTCGGCGTTCCAAAACGCTGACACTGTCTGATTCCCTCTCCCGCCCCGGGAGAGGGTGGCGCCAAAGGCGCCGGGTGAGGGTCATGCGAGAATCGGCGATTTATCCTTGCCGGCACCCTCACCCTTCCCACGCCTGCGGCGCGGGTGTCCCTTCCCTCTCCCGGGACGGGAGAGGGAACGCCACCGGCCTCAATCGTGCTTGCGGATGAACTCCCGCACCGCCGGCATGATGCTCTCGCGCCAGCGCCGGCCGTTGAAGATGCCGTAGTGGCCCACACCCTTCTGGAAATGGCGGGCGCGCATGCCGTCGGGCAGCGAGGCGCAGAGGCGGTGCGCCGATTCGGTCTGGCCAGGGGCGGAGATGTCGTCCAGCTCGCCCTCCACCGTCATCACGGCGGTCCGGCGGATCGCCGCCGGCTCCACCTTGCGCCCGCGCGACTCCATGGTGCCGTTGGCGAGCGAATGCTTCTGGAACACCGTCTCGATGGTCTGCAGGTAGAATTCCGCCGACAGGTCCATCACCGACAGATACTCGTCGTAGAAGCGGCGGTGCTGCTCCGCGGAGTCGCCGTCGCCGCGGACGAGGTGGCGGAACAGGCCGACATGCTCCCCGATGTGGCGGTCCAGGTTCATCGACATGAAGCCGGAGAGCTGAATGAAGCCCGGATAGACCTGACGGAAGCCGCCCGGATAATAGGCCGGAACGGTGGTGATGACGTTGCGCTCGAACCAGGACAGCGGGTGGGTCGCCGCCAGCTTCACCGGCACGGTCGGGTTGGCCATCGGGTCGATGGGGCCGCCCATCAGCGTCATGGAGCGCGGCTGCACCGCCTCGTCCCCTGCCGCCATCAGCGACACCGCGGCGAGCACCGGAACCGCCGGCTGGCACACCGCGATGACGTGGGTCTGCGGCCCGAGGAAGCGGATCAGCTCCGTCACCGTGTCGATGTAGTCGTCCAGGTCGAACCGGCCGCGCGCCAGCGGCACCAGCCGGGCATCGATCCAGTCGGTGACGAAGACGTCGTGGTCGGCCAGCAGCGCCGCCACCGTGCCGCGCAGCAGCGTCGCGTGGTGGCCCGACATCGGGGCGACCAGCAGGACGCGCGGCTGCGCCGGGGTGCCCTCCGGCTTGGCGAAGTGCAGCAGGTTGCAGAACGGCTTGCGGTGGGCGATGCGCTCGGTGACCGCCACCGTCTCGCCGTTCACCACCGTGGTCTTCAGGCCGAATTCCGGCTTGGGGAAGCGGCGGGTGGTGCGCTCCAGCAGTTCCGCGCCGGCGGCCATGGCGCGACCGACGTGGGTGTAGGAAACCGGGCTGAACGGGTTCTGGAAGGTGTGCTGGGTCGCTTCGGCCAGGAGGCGCATCGGGCGCAGGGCGGCGTGCTGCAGATCGTAGAGATGGTAAAGCAACAGGTCCTCGCTTCGGCGGTTGATCCCACGCCCGGTCGGCTGGGTGCTGTCATCGGTCGGTCGTCATAGGTCGTATGACCAACCAATAGATTGGCCAGTCCTTATCCGAAAGGTCAATAGCCGACATCCGTTCTCGGGCAAAAAACTTACATGGGAAACAGTCAGCGGTACGAAACAGACCGCGCAACGCTGCACTGCAAAGGAGGCAAGGCAGGAGGATCAAGCCCAAAGAAAAAGGCGCGTCCGCGGAACCGCGCACGCGCCTTGAAGCAATCAGGAGCCCGGCATACCCGAGCGGGAATATCGGTTATGGCACCGCCACGGTGGCGCGCACCGGCAGATGGTCGGACGCGCGGCGCGTCAGAACCGTGCGCACCACCTCGTAGGAGGGGATGGTCAGCCCGTTGTTCACGTAGATGCGGTCGAGCCGCAGTGTGGGCATCCGCGCGTGGAAGCTGCGCGGGCTGGCCCAGTCGGGGAAGGCCTCGGCCAGCTTGCGCAGCCGGGGCGAATTGGGCGCCCATTCGTTGAGGTCGCCCATGAACAGGGTCGGCAGGGCCGGCTGTTCCTCCAGCCGGTCCACGATCGCGCCGACCTGCCGGGCCCGCTCCCACGGGTCGAGGCCGAGATGGGCGACGATGATGCGCACCGGGCGCCCCTCCACCTCGACGATCACGTCGATGCCGCCGCGCGGTTCCCGCCGGCCGACGCTGAGGTCGACGGGCTCGCATTTCAGGACCGGCAGCCGGGTCAGGATGGCGTTGCCGTAATGGGCATGGGCGTTGTGCTTGGTCGGGCCGGCGTGGGCCTTCAGGCCGGTGGCGCGTTCCAGGAAGGCGAACTGATCCAGCCCGGATTCCCCGCGGTGGTGCCAGCCGACCTCCTGGAGCCCGACCAGATCGACATCCAGCTCCTTGATGACCTCGGCGATGCGGTCCGGCGCGAAGCGCGCGTCCAGCCCGACGCAGCTGTGGATGTTCCAGGTCGCCACGCGCAGCGGCGCCATGCCCTCCGGCACCGGGCCGCTGCGGCTGTCGACGCGGCGCTTCGGGCGGCGGACGCGGGCGGCGCGCAGCGCGGAGGCGATCCGCTGCACACGCTCTCGGCTGAATCGGATCACCGCTGTTGGTCTCCCTTCGCTGTTTCTCCGGTGGCCGGCCCGGTGGTCGGCCCAATTGTTGGCCGTTTCGCCGCCAGGGCCCGCACCAGCCGATTGCCGGCCCAGCCGAGCCCCAGCGCCGTCACCGCCGCCAGCCCCAGAAGAACCATGTCGGTGGGCGTCGGTTCCGTCAACACACGCTCAAGCTGGTGCCCGAGCAGGTTGAAGACAAGGATTCCGGGCGCCATCCCCAGGATCGTCCCGAACAGATAGTCGGGAAACCGGATGCGGGAAGCCCCCGCGACGAGGTTCACCACGGTGAAGGGGGCCACCGGCACCACCCGCAGCGCCGCCATGGCCAGCACGCCGCGCTCGCCCAGCGCGCCGCTGGCCCGCCGCACCACCGCGCCGCCGTAGCGCTCGATGGGGCGCCGGCCGGTGAGCCGCCCCACCCAGAACAGCGCCGCGGCAGAGGCCAGCACCCCGGCCAGCGCGGTCGGGAAGCCCATCCACGGCCCCAGCGCGATGGCCGTCGCCGCGATCAGCAGCAGCACCGGAAACAGCACGAAGCCCCCGGCGACATAGAGGAGGATCAGCCACAGCGGTCCGAAGGTCGACTCGCGCAGGCTTTCGAACGCCCCCAGGACGGCGTCGAGGGTCGCCCAGTCGCGCAGGGGCGTGTGGTTCCACAGCCCCCACACCCCGCCGACCACCGCCAGGATGACCGCCAGCGCCAGCCAGTGGTGGCGCCGCGGGATGCGCGACGGCAGGACGCGCCACACGATGTCCGCAGCACCCACAGGGCGTTCCGGGTCGAAGAGCATGGAGTCGGCGACGGCGGCGGCCAGCAGGCCGGGGTCGGCGTCCTCCAGCAATTCCAGCGTCCGCCCGCCGGGCCGGCGCAGCGTCTCCACCGTGCGGATGAGCGAGCCGGAGCGGCGCAGTTCCGCCGTCACGCTTTCCGGCGCCACCCCGAGATGCTCGGCGATCAGGTCGTCGCGCACCCCGGCAATGGCCAGCCGGGCCTCGCGCCCCTCCGCCCGCCCGTGCGGCGCCTCCAGCGCCAGATCGCATTCGGTGTCTAGCCCCATCGACCGGTTGTTCAGGTTGGCCGAGCCGATGCGCAGAAGCCGGTCGTCCACCACCATCACCTTGGCGTGGATGGTGATGCCGACGCTGCCCGTCTTGGCGCTCTCGGTCTTGGCGATGTAGAAGCGGAAGCGCCCGTTCCGGTCGGCCTCGCGCAGCTCCTTCACCAGCCGGGCGCGGGCGCCGAGCATCACGGTGTTCTCCAGCCAGCTCGACGTGCGGGCGGAGTTGACGACGACCACCTCCGGCCCGTCCGGCTCGGCCAGCCGCGCCTTCAGAGCCTCGGCCACGGCGACCGAGGCGAAATACTGGCTCTCCATGTAGATGAAGCGCTCGGCCGCGGCAATGGCGGCGGTGTAGAGCGCCTCGACCTCCCGCACCTCGGCGCGCCCGTTGTAGCCGGGTTCGGTGCGGGCGATGCCGACGGGCATGCCCTTGAGCAGCGGGACGAGCTGTTGCGGCCAGGGGTCGGGGCTGTCCGGCCCGGCCCGGCGCGCCTTCAGCCGCAGCCGCCGGGGGCGCTTGCCGTCGGAAAGGCCGCCACCGCCGCCAAGCACGTCCATGGCGGGCGGCGACAGCACGCAGCCGGTGGCGCGGCGCCAGCGCTCGCGGAACAGGTCGCCCAGCGCGCGGGCAGCGTCGCCGTCCACCGCCATCATCACGTCGTGGAAGGGCTCGTAGGGGGTGCCGTCCGGCTGGCGGCGCAGCGGCTCGTCGGCGCGGTGGGCGCGGGTGTCCCAGCGGTTGGCGGTGATGTCCAGCCCGCCGCAGAAGGCCAGCCGGTCATCGATCACCAGCATCTTCTGATGATGGCAGGCCCCCGCGGGATGGTCGCCGTCCAGCCGGTACTGGAGCCGCGGATGGCTGAGCCAGCCGCGCAGGAACAGCGGCTGCGACCAGCGGGCCAGATCGAACAGCTCGGCGAAGTCCCACTTCAGCACGTGGATGGTCAGGTCCGGGCGGGTCGCGGCCAGCCAGTTCAGCAGGTTGCCCAGCTTGTCGGGGCGGCGCGGGTGGCGCGCCTGCGGGGTCAGCCGGATGCGGGCGTCGAAGTCCCAGGCGGTCAGGTAGATGCTGCGCCGCGCCTGCCGCATCGCCGCCTTGGCGAGCGCGAAGTAGTCTTCCGCATCGACAATGACCCCGACCCGCTCGGCCCGCTCCACCCGCCAGCAGGTGCGGCCCGGCACCAGCAGCGGGGCCGCGGCCATCGCGGGGGACGCCGGAAGCGGCGTTGCGGGGAGGAATGGCTGGGCGACGGACGGCTGGTCGGGCATGGGACGCGGCTGGACCGGGGTTCCTGCGGGGATCGGCATCGGGGGTTCATATATGGTGCGTCCGGGACGGGCTGCGACCGGCCAGGAAGGCGGATGCCCGAACAACACCGCAGCCGACCAACCCTCCCCGCCCCCCGCCGAGAGGCGAAAATCCATTGCCCGACCGGCCGGGACCTGGGTACCGTCAGGAGGACTCCATTCGTGCCCGTCTTTGCCCCCGTCCTTGCCCTGTGACCCGCTTGTTGTGAGCCGCTTGTCCGTCCCTCCAGACAATCCGCCCGTCACGGCCGCCCGCTCCCGGCGGGGCCGATGCTGAGCCTCGTCCTGCGCCGGGTGCTGGCCGTGGTGCCGGCCCTGCTGGGCCTCGCGCTCGCCGCCGCCGTGGTGGCCGCGCTGGCGGGACCCGGCTGGACGCAGGCGCTGGGCGCCACGCTGGCCGCCCTGCCGGCGACGCTGGCGCTGGTCGTGCCGGCGCTGGTGCTGGGGACCGGGGTCGGCGCCCTGCTCGGTGTCCTGGGCGGGGCGGGCGCTCTCCTTGGCGGGGTGGGTCCGGCCATACCGGGCTTCCTGCTAGCCGCGATCTTCGCCGCCACGCTGGCAAAGGCGCCCGTCCTGCTGGGCCTCGCCGCCCTCGCCCTGCCCGCCACCGCCCAGGCCGCGACGCTCGCCGGCCGGGCGCGGGCCGGGGCGGAGGACACCGTTTTGCTGGCGGCGCGCGGACGCGGGATGGACGGCTCCGCCCTGCTGTGGCGGCTCACCCTGCCGCTGGGGCTGTCGGCGGCGATGGGCGGCCTGCGCAGCGCCGTGGCCGGAACGGTGACCGCGGCCGTGGCGGTGGAAAGCCTGTTCGGGACCGGCTTTTCCGGCGCCGGGCGGCTGTTCGTCGAGGCGGCGCGCGCCGGGGACACCGGCATGGCCGTCGCGGCGCTCGCCGGGCTGTGCGGCCTCGCCGTGCTGCTGGCCGCCCTGGGCGGCGCGCTGCACGGCCGGATCGACCCGCGGGCCCGGATGGCCTGATGCACAGACCCGCCGGCACCGACTCCCGCACCGATCCACACTGGCGCGACGGCCCCTGGCAGAAGGCCGGGCAGCGGCTGACCGCGCACCGGCCCGCCGCCGCGGGGCTGACCATTCTCGCGGCGCTGATGCTGGCGGTCGCGGCCGGCCTCGTCGCCGGGGGCGGCCCGGTGGGGGCGGCGCTGGCCGCCGGGCACCAGAGCCTGACCTTCGCGCTGCTCGCCGGGCTGGGCGGGGCCGCCCTCGGCCTGCTCTGGGCCGCCACAGCGGTTGCGCTGGGCGAGCGGGCGGAGCGGGCGATGATGGCGCCCGCCATCGCCCTGACCGGCCTTCCCCTGGCGCTGGTCCTGCCGCTGGCCGGCGGATTGCTGGGTCCGGAGCGCGGGCTGGCGCCGATGGCCGTGGTGACCGCCCTGATCGCCGCCCCGGCGGTAGCCGTCATCGCGCGGGACGAGCTGCGCGCCCTGCTGCGGCGGGAGTTCCTGAGCGCCGCCCAGGCCGCCGGGCTGACCGGCGGACGCCGGCTGCGCCGCCACATCCTGCCCAACGCCGTCCTGCCGCTCGCCGCCGCTGCCTGGATCGCCCTTCCCCGCGCCCTGATGGCGGAAAGCCTCGCCAGCCTGCTCGGCCTCGGCCTGCCGGAGGGGGTGACCGGCTGGGGAACCGCCATCGGCGCAGCGGCGCAGGCGGGCGACGCCGCGGCGCTGGCCGGGCCGGCGCTGCTGCTGGCGCTGACCCTGTGGGCGCTGCACGGGGTGGGCGACGGGATGCGGCTGGCCTTCTCCACGGCCGCGGGAGGACACCAGTGAGCGGAGCGGACAACGGCGTGCCGCTGCGGGTGGAGGGTCTGTCCCTGCTGACCAGCCGCGACATCCTGCTCGACCGGCTGAGCTTCGCCGTCGAGCCCGGCGAGGTGCTGGCCCTGTCGGGCGGCACCAGGGCGGGCAAGACGCTGCTGCTGCGCGCGCTGGCCGGCCTCGCGCCCAAGGGCATCACGGTGCTGGGCGACATCCACATCCGGGGGCGGCGCCTCCTGGTCACCCAGGACGGCGCCCTCGACCCGCTGCGCCCGCTGGGCGCCCAGTTCACCGAACTGTTGGCCCACCAGTCCGGGATGGACGAGCGCACCGCCCTGCGTTGCGCCGCCGAGGCGCTGGAGCGCTTCCAGGTGCCCGCCGCCGCGCGCCGGCTGGCGCTCCACCCGCATGAGTTGGGCGAGGCGATGCGCTGGCGGGCCGCGCTGGCGCTGGCCATGGCGGCGCAGCCGGCGCTGCTGCTCGCCGACGCCCCCGCCGCCGCGCTCGACCCCACCCAGCGCGTCCGCCTGCTGAGCGACCTCGCCGCCTGGACGCGGGAGGCCGGAACGGCGCTGCTGCTGGCCGAACGCCCGCAACCCGACCCGGTCCACTCCGGTCTGGCCGACCGCCGGCTGATCCTGGCCCAAGGGCGCCTGGAAGCGCCGGAGGAGGAGCCCACCCCCGCCCTGTCCCCGGTGGAGCCGGCGCCCTCCGGCCCGCCCATCCTGTCGGTGCGCGACCTGCGCGTCGCCTTTCCGCTGGGGCGGAGCTGGCGCGGCGAGGAGCGCTGGCTGACCGTCGTCGATGGCCTGTCCATCGCGCTGGCCGAGGGCGAGACGCTGGCCCTGCTCGGCGAGACGGGCAGCGGCAAGTCGGTGCTGGCCCGCGCCATCCTGCGGCTGGTCCCGCCGGTCGGCGGTCAGGTGTCCTGGCTGGGAACCGACCTCGCCGCCGCCCCGCCGGAGGCGATGCGCCGGGCGCGGCGGGACCTGCAAATCCTCTTCCCCGATCCGCTGGCCGCCTTCGACCCGCTGATGACCATCGGCGCGCAGTTCGCCGAGACGCTGGAGTCGCTGCGGCCCACCCGATCTTCAGCCGACCGCGCCGCCCGGCTGGCCGAGGCGCTGGAGGAGGTCGGGCTTCCCGCGACGGTCCTCGACCTCCATCCCGGCGCGCTCCGTCCGGCGGCGGCGGCGCGCGCCGGGCTGGCCCGCGCCCTGCTGCCGGAGCCGCGCCTGCTGGTCTGCGACGAGCCCGCGGCGGCGCTCGACGGAGCGGAGCGGGCGGACTTCCTGGCCCTGCTGCAGGCGATCCGCCGCCGCCGCCGGCTGGCCCTGCTCTACGCCACCCAGGACGCGGCGGAGGGCTTGCGGATCGCGCGGCGGGCGCTGGTGCTTCTGCTCGGCCGAATCGTCGAGTCGGCGGACAGCTCGGTTCTGGCGGCCGGGGCGCGCCACCCCTACAGCCGCGCGCTGATCGCGGCGGCCGGCCTCGCCCGCCCGGCGCTGCACGGCGATCCGCCGTCCCCCCTGCGCCCACCGACCGGCTGCGCCCTGCGGCTGCGCTGCCCGCTCGCCCATGACGGCTGCGCCCAGGTCCCCCCGACGCTCGACCCCGTGGCGCCCGGCCACCGAGTCGCCTGCCATGTCGCGCAGGACGAGGTCCAAGACAGTGCCCAGGCTGGCGGAAAAGCGCCCTAACTCCCTGTCCGGAGCCCGCCGACGCCTTGGGCGCGGCCGCAATTCCGTCCCAAAAAGGTCTGAAACTGCGCGGGTTGGCAAGGAGGCGGGCACGGGATAACGTCCCCGGCCTTCACGCCCGCATTGCTGAAATCACGGAAAAGGACAGGGATGCTTCGCGCACGCACCCGGTGGACGGTCCCCTGCATGGGCGCACTCGCCGTCCTTCTGCTGCTTCTCGCCGGCCTCGCCACGCCGTCGCTGGCCGCCGGACCCGTTCCGGGCGCCGCCATGCCGGCCCCGGCCGCCGCGGCCCCCGCGGAATCCGCCGCCTCGCCCGATCCGACGCCCGAGCAGATGCAGGCGATGATCACGACGCTGGAGGACCCGGCGGCCCGCGCCCGGCTGGTCGAGCAGCTGAAGGCGCTGGTCGCCGCGCAGAAGGGGCTGGAGCAGGCCAAGGCCGAGGAGGCCCCGGCGGCCAGCACCCTGCCCGAGACCATCGGCGCCACCGCCCTGTCCTTCCTGGCCGAGCGCATGGACGTGCTGAGCCGCCAGCTCGTCCAGGTCGGCAACGTCTTCAAGGAACTGCCCGGCGCCATCGAGTGGGCGAACCGGCAGATGATCGACCCGTCGGCCCGCGACCGCTGGGTGCAGATCGCCATCCAGCTGACGATGATCCTGACCGCCGGTCTGGCGATCGAGCGCTTCGTCGGCTGGCTGCTCGCCCGCCCGCGCAACGCGCTGGCCGCCCGCCGGGGCACCACGGCGCTGGTGCGCCTGCCGCTGCTGCTCGGCCGTGCGCTGCTGGAACTGGCGCCCATCGCCGCCTTCATCGTCGTCGGCTACGCCATCCTGTCGGTCAGCGAGCCGGGGCCGCGCGTCCGGCTGGTCGCGCTGGCCGTCATCAACGCCACCGTCATCCTGCAGATCCTGCTGGTCGCCGCCCGCATCCTGATCTCGCCCTTCGCGCCCTCCCTGCGCATGGTGCGGATGGGCGACGCCAACGCGCTGCGCCTCTACCGCTGGGTCCGCCGGCTGGCCGCGGTCGGCGTCTACGGCTATTTCCTGGCGGAGGGCGCCTATGTGCTGGGCCTGCCGCTCGGCGCCTACGGCGCGCTGCTGAAGCTGCTGGGGCTGGCGATCGCCGGCATGCTGATCGCGCTGATCCTGCAGAACCGCCGCATCGTCGCCGACTGGATGCACGGCAACCCGCTGTCCGGCGACGGCGATCCGGCGGCCACCGCGGAGCGCGAGTCGGAGGGCCAGGGCGCCGTCCTGCGCTCCGCCCGCCGCCGCTTCGCCGACGTCTGGCACGTCCTGGCGATCATCTACGTCGTGGTGACCTTCGGCGTCTGGGTGCTGAACGTCTATGGCGGGTTCGAGTATCTGGCCCGCGCCACCGGCATCACCATCCTGGTCGCGGTGATCGCCCGGCTTCTGGTCAACGGCATCAACCGCGGTCTGCGCCGCGGCCTGCGCATGGTTCCGGAAAGCCAGGGCGCGCTGCCGCCGCTGAAGGACCGCGCCTCCCTCTACCTGCCCTTCCTGCACCGGGTGGTGAAAACGGTGATCTGGGTCGGTGCCGCGATGATGATCCTCTACGGCTGGGGCTTCGACACGCTGGCCTGGACGGACACGCGGCTGGGGCAGCGCATCCTGCGCAGCACGGTCACCATCGGCCTTCTGCTGGTCGGCTCCATCGTCGCCTGGGAGGTGGTCAGCGCGATGATCGAGCGCTTCCTCGCCTCCACCGACCGCAACGGCACGCGGATCGAGCGCAGCGCGCGGGTGCGCACCCTGCTGCCGCTGCTGCGCAACGCCTTCCTGGTGGTGCTGGTGACCATGGTGTCGCTGATCACCCTGTCGGAACTGGGCGTCAACATCGCGCCGCTGCTGGCCGGTGCCGGTGTGGTCGGTCTGGCCGTCGGTTTCGGGTCGCAGACGCTGGTCAAGGACATCATCACCGGCCTGTTCATCCTGTTCGAGGACAGCATCTCCATCGGCGACGTGGTGGATGTGGGCGGCGGCCATTCCGGCTCGGTGGAGGCCATTTCCATCCGCTCCATCCGGCTGCGCGACGGGTCGGGCGCCATCCACACCGTGCCCTTCAACTCGGTCAGCACCGTCAAGAACATGTCGAAGGACTTCTCCTACGCCCTGTTCGAGGTGCGGGTCGCCTACCGCGAGGATCCCGACCGCGTGATCGAACTGCTGAAGGAGATCGGCACCGGCCTGCAGGCCGACGCGCTGTTCGCGCCCGACATCATGGCGCCGCTGGAGGTGATGGGCCTGGACAAGTTCCAGCCCGACTCGACCCAGCTGATCACCGCGCGCTTCAAGACCCGCCCGACCAAGCAATGGGGCGTGTCGCGCGAGTTCAACCGCCGCATGAGGAAGCGCTTCGAGGAGCTGGGGGTCGAGGTGCCGACCGGCTCCATGCAGCTCATCGTCGGCGGGAACCATCCCGACCGCGCGCTGGCCGAGGCGCTCAGCCAGGGCTCGTGACGGTCAGGCGCAACACCGGCGGTCACCCCGGTGATCGCCGGTGTCAGTCGTTGCGCAGCAGCGGGGCGGAGGGCTGGCCGAGCGCCCGCCACGTCCCGAGGAAGCCGAAGGCCAACGTGATGGCGGTGCTGAGCAGCGCCGTGGTCAGCACCGCCGACGGCAGGAACGTCCAGTCCCAACGCATCAGGAAGGTCATCACCGCCCAGGCCGTGATGGTGCCGATGACCCCGGCGATGGCTGCGGTCAGGATGCCGAGCAGCCCGTATTCCAGCAGGAACGCCTTCAGCACGTCGGCCCGCGTGGCGCCCAGCACCTTCAGCACCACGGCGTCGTAGACCCGGCGGCGGTGCCCGGCGGCGACCGCCCCGGCCAGCACCAGCGTGCCGGCGGCCAGCGTGATGCCCGCGGTGACGCGCACCGCCGTGCCGATGTGGCCCAGCATGGTGCCCACCGTGTCCAGCGCGTCCTTCACCCGCACCAGCGTCACGTTGGGAAAGCGCTGCAGGACGGAACGCTGCACCTCCGGCTCCGCCGCCGGGGTGCTGCGGACGGTGGCGATCCAGGTCTGCGGCGCCCGCTCCAGCGTGCCCGGTGCGAAGACCAGGGCGAAGTTGATGGCCAGAGTCGAGAAGTCGGCGGCGCGCACGTTGCCCACCGTCGCCTCAATGGTGCGGCCCAGGACGTTGATCCCCATGGTGGCACCAGGACCGATGCCGAAGGCGCTCGCCACGTTCTGGTGGATGGAGATCAACGGCTTCCCCTTGTAGTCCTCCGGCCACCAGGAGCCGGCGACGATCTCCGAATGCTCGGGCAGCTTGGCCGAATAGGTGATGCCGCGGTCGCCGGACAGCACCCAGGACTGCTCGGGGTTGACCAGCGCCTTCTCCGCCGGCTGGCCGTCCACCGTCTCGATCCGCCCGCGCAAGGACGGCACCGCCTCGAACCCGCTGGTGCCGGGCAGGGCAGAGACCATCTGCTTCAGCGGCTCGAACTGGTCGGGCTGGATGTCCACGAAGAAGAAGCTGGGCGCGTCCTTGGGGATCGTCTCGTTGACCCGGCGGGAGAAGTTGCCCTCGATCAGCGCGATGGCCACCAGCACCGTCAGGCCGAGACCGAGCGACAGCACCACCGCCCCGGTCGGGTTGCCGGGCCGGTGCAGGTTGGCGAGCGCCAGCCGCAGCCCCGGACGGCGCGGGCGCCCCGCCGCCGCCGCCCCGCGCACCACCAGCCAGGCGGCCACGCGGAAGGCGATGAAAGTGGCGATGGAGCCGCCGACGAACCAAGCGGCGAACATCTTGTTGTGGGCGGTGGCGACGGCCAGCCCGGCCAGAGCCGCCACGGTCAGCGCCATCGCCGCCAGATAGACCGCGCGCGGGCGGCCGCCGGCGGGGGCGACCACGTCGCGGAACTGCGCCGCGGCCGGCACCTCCCGCGCGCGGCCCAGCGGCCACAGCGAGAAGGTCAGCGCGGTCAGCAGGCCATAGAGCGCGGCCAGCGCCAGGGCGCTTGGGTAGACGCCGATCCGGGTGGGCACCGGCAGCACCTGATCGAGCAGCGACCCCAGCCCCAGCGGCGCCACCGCACCGAGCAGCAGCCCAAGCAGGATGCCCAGCCCGGACAAAGCGAGGATCTGCAGCAGATAGACCTGGAAGACCAGATCGCCCGGCGCGCCCAGGCATTTCAGCGTGGCGATCGTGCGGGCGCGCGAATCGAGATGGCTGCGCACCGCGTTGCCCACCCCGACCCCGCCGACCAGCAAGGCGGTCAGCCCGACCAGCGTCAGGAACAGCGTCATGCGGTCGATGAAGCGCTCGATCTGCGGGGAGGCGTTGGTGAAGTCGCGGACCCGCCAGCCGGCGTCGGGGAAGCGCGCCGTCAGCGCCGTCTGCCACGCCGCCACGTCGGTGCCCGGCGGCAGGGCCAGCTTGGCGGTCCAGTAGACGATGCTGCCGGGCTGGAGCAGGCCGGTGCCCTCCAGCGACGGCAGGCCGATCATCACCCGCGGCCCCAGCGAGAAGGCGCCGTTGGACGCCCGGTCCGGCTCCCGCGTCAGGACGCCGCGCACGGCGAACTCGCCCTCGCCCAGACGCAGCGTGTCGCCGGTCTTCAGCCCCAGCCGGTCGAGCAGCCCGTCCTCGACCAGCGCACCCCAGCGCCCGTCGCGGTTGGCCAGCGCGCTGTGCAGGTCGCCCTCCGGCGCCAGGGCCACGGAGCCGTAGAGCGGATAGACGCCGTCCACCGCCTTCAGCTCGACCAGCGTGGAGCGCTGGTCGTCGGCGGAGCGGGCCATGGCGCGCATCTCCACCGATTGCGACAGGCGCCCGGCCTGTTCCAGCCAGGCGCGCTGCTCGTCGCTCGGCGGTGCGTAGATCTGCCGCAGAGCGACGTCGCCGCCCAGGATCGCCCGCCCGTCCGCCTGAAGGCCCGACAGCACGCCGCCGGACACGGAGTTGACCGCGGCGATGGCCGCGACGCCGAGCGTCAGGCAGGCGAGGAAGATGCGGAACCCCTTCAGCCCCCCGCGCAACTCGCGGCGGGCCAGACGGAAGGCGAGGGCGAGGTTGGTCATGGGGGTGTCCGGCGGGAGTGACGATGTGGGCGGTGGAAAAAGCCCTCCCCTGCGAAGCGGGGGAGGGTTGGGTGGGGGCCCGGCTCAGCCACGCCCCCGGACATCTCAGTCCCCCACCACGCGCTCGCGTTCGGCGCGGGCGGCCATGCCGTCGTCGACGATGCGGCCGTCCATCAGGCGCACGGTCCGGTCGCAGCGGTCGGCCAGGGACGGGTCGTGGGTGATCAGCACCAGCGTCGTGCCCCGCCGCTCGGCGAGGTCGAACAGCAGTTCCACGATGGTGGCGCCGGTGCCGATGTCGAGGTTGCCGGTCGGTTCGTCGGCCAGCAGCAGCGACGGCTCCGCGACGAAGGCGCGGGCCAGGGCGACGCGCTGCTGCTCGCCGCCGGAGAGCTGGCCCGGATAATGGCTCAGCCGATGGCCCAGCCCGACCGCCTCCAGCCCGGAGCGGGCGCGGTCGAAGGCGTCGGCGGCCCCGGCGAATTCCAGGGGGATGGCGACGTTCTCCAGCGCGGTCATCGTCGGCACAAGGTGGAAAGCCTGGAAGACGATCCCCACATGGTCGCGGCGGAAGCGCGCAAGCCCGTCCTCGTCCAGCCGGCCCAGATCCTGTCCGGCAACGCGCACGGTCCCGCCCGTGGGGCGTTCCAGCCCGGCCATGACCATCATCATGGTCGACTTGCCGGAGCCCGACGGACCGACCACGCCGACCCGTTCACCGGGCTGGATGCGGAGATCCAAGCCTCTCAGGATGTTGACGGGTCCGGCCGCGCTGTCCAATCTCAGATGCACCTCGTCGAGATCGACGATGGCAGAGGCAACGGAATCGGGTCGGGACATTGGCATGCGTCTCTGGAACGGGCGGGGGAACGGGCGGGAAAACCTCACGCCATATGGCATGGTGCGCCGCCATTTCAACATGGCCCTCCTTCGGTCGGGGCTGGCCGCTCTTGCCGTCGTTGCGGGAGTCGGCATGACCACGACGGCGCTCGCCCAGAACGGTGCGGGGAAAGGGTCATACACCTTGCTGGCGCTCGGCGACAGCCTGACCGCCGGCTACGGCCTCCCCGAGCCACAGGCCTTCACCGTGCAGTTGCAGGCGGCGCTGCGGGCGAAGGGCTACGACGTTACCGTCGTCAACGCCGGCGTGTCGGGCGACACCACGGCCGGCGGGCTGTCGCGGCTCGACTGGGCGCTGGCCGACAAGCCGGACGCCGTGCTGGTGGAGCTGGGGGCGAACGACATGCTGCGCGGGCTCGACCCCACCGCGGCGCGCGCCAACCTCGACGCCATTTTGAAGCGGCTGACCGGCGAGAAGCTGCCCGTGCTGCTGGCCGGCATGTACGCGTCGCCCAGCCTGGGACGCGCGTACGGGGACCGCTTCAACGCCATCTATCCGGATCTGGCGAAGACGTACGACGTACAGCTCTACCCGTTCTTCCTGGACGGCGTGGCGGCCGACGCTGCGCTGAACCAGCCTGACGGCATCCATCCCAACGCGGCCGGTGTGAAGGTGATCGTGGAGCGCATCACGCCCCATGTCGCCCGCCTTCTGGACGGCATCGCCAAAAACGGAGGCTGAAGACCCATGGCGACCCTGGCCGGCGACACCGCCACCACCGAGAGCTTCTTCAAGGCCGCATCGGCCACCGGCACCGAATGGGGCGCCGTCGTCAAGGCGTGCCTGGACGAACTCGGCGCGGTGGAGGGCTGCAACCTCGGCTTCCTCTACATCACCGACGCGCTGGCCGAGCACGCGACGAGCATGGTCACCCTGCTGCGCGGCGTCACCGGCATCCGCGACTGGGTGGGCACGGTCGGCATCGGCGTCTGCGCCAACGACGAGGAAATCTTCGACAAGCCGGGCATCGCCGTGATGGTGGCCCGTCTGCCGCCGGAGGGCTTCCGTTTGTTCCCGGTGGTGTCGGGCGACATGGAACCGCTGCGCCGCATGGCCGGCGGCTGGCTGGACAAGCACGGCGCCATGCTGGCGCTCGCCCACGCCGACCCGCGCCACCAGGATCTGGCCGGGCTGGTCGTTTCGCTGGCGGAATCAACGGGAGCCTTCCTGGTCGGCGGCCTGTCGGCCTCGCGGTCGGAGTTCCCGCAATTCACCATCCCCGGCAACACCGCCACGATGGTCGGCGGGCCGGTGGCCGACGGCGGCGTGTCGGGCGTGCTGTTCGCGCCGCAGGTGCCGGTCGCCACCGGCCTCAGCCAGGGCTGCACGCCCATCGGGCCGGTGCGCACCATCACCGCGGCGGAGGACAACGTCGTCCTGGAGATCGACGGGCGCCCGGCGCTGGAGGTCTTCAAGGAGGACATCGGCGAGTTGCTGGCCCGCGACCTCAAGCGGGTGTCCGGCTACATCTTCGCCGGCCTGCCGATCGCCGGCAGCGACACGGCGGACTATCTGGTCCGCGACCTGATCGCCATCGACCCGCGCGCCGGCTGGATCGCCGTCGCCCATCATGTGCAGAGCGGCCAGCCCATCCTGTTCACCCGCCGCGACCAGCAGAGCGCCGAGTCGGACATGCGCCGCATGCTGGCCAACCTGAAGAAGCGCGTGAAGACCACCCCGAAGGGCGCCCTCTACGTCAGCTGCATCGCCCGCGGCCCCAGCCTGTTCGGCGAGGGCAGCCAAGAGCTGGCGTTGATCCGCGAAACCTTCGGCGACATCCCGCTGGCCGGATTCTTCGCCAGCGGTGAAATCTCCAACGCCCGCCTGTACGGATACACCGGCGTGCTCACCCTGTTCCTTTAAGGATCAAAGACAAATGCAATACCGTCCGCTCGGCCGCACCGGCCTGTCGGTCAGCGCCATCGGCCTGGGCACCATGACCTGGGGCCGCCAGAACAGCGAGGCCGAAGGCCACGCCCAGATGGACTACGCGCTCGGCGAGGGCGTGACTTTCTGGGACACGGCGGAGATGTACGCCATCCCCCCGACCGCCGACACGTACGGACGTACGGAAGAGGTGATCGGTACCTGGTTCAAGGCGACCGGCAAGCGCGATCAGGTGATCCTGGCGAGCAAGGTCGTCGGTGCCACCGACGGCGGCTTCGCCTGGGTGCGCAACGGCGAGGCGAAGCTCGACCGCGCCAACATCTTCGCGGCGGTCGAGGCCAGCCTCCGCCGGCTCCAGACCGACTACATCGACCTGTACCAACTCCACTGGCCCGACCGTTCGACCAACCGCTTCGGCGCGCGCAACTACGTCCACCGGCCGGAGAAGGACGGCACGCCCATCGAAGAGACTCTGTCGGCGCTCGACGAGTTGGTGAAGTCCGGCAAGGTCCGCCACATCGGCGTGTCGAACGAGTCGCCCTGGGGGGTGATGCAGTTCCTCAAGCTGGCGGAGGATAAGGGCCTGCCGCGCATCGCCTCGATCCAGAACGCCTACAGCCTGCTCAACCGGACCTTCGAGCAGGGTCTGGCCGAGGTGTCGCTGCGCGAGGATGTCGGGCTTCTGGCTTACTCGCCGCTGGCCGCCGGCACGCTGACCGGCAAGTATCTGGACGGCGCCGTTCCCGCCGGCACCCGCCGCGCGCTGGATCACCGCAAGTCGCGCTACGCCACCGTCAACGCCGACGCGGCGACGAAGGAGTATCTGGACGTCGCCCGGCGCCATGGCCTGTCGCCGACGCAGATGGCCATCGCCTTCACCCTGCAGCAGCCCTTCGTGGCGTCCTCGCTGATCGGCGCGACGACCCTGGAGGACCTGAAGTCCAACATCGCGGCGGTGGACGTCACGCTGTCGGACGAGGTGATGAAGGACATCGAGGCGGTCAACGCCCGCTATCCCGACCCCTGCCCGTAACCGTTCCGGAACGCCAATGATCCGTCTCTTCGTCGCCCTCGATTTTCCGGAGGAGGTGCGCCGGCGTCTGGCGGGGCTGGGCGGCGGCGTGCCCGGCGCCCGCTGGACCGACGCGGACAACCTGCATCTGACGCTCCGCTTCATCGGGGAGGTGCCGGAGGATCAGGCGGCGGAGATCGACGAGTCGCTGGCGCAGATCGCGGCGCCGGCCTTCGATCTGGTTCTGGACGGCGTGGGCGTGTACGGCAGCGGCCGCAACGCCCGCGTCCTCTGGGCCGGAGTGGAGCGCAGCGACGCCTTGTCGCACCTCCAGTCCAAGGTCGAGTCGGCGCTGGTCCGTTGCGGCCTGCCGGCGGAGGAGCGCAAATTCTCGCCCCACGTCACGCTGGCCCGGCTGAAGGACGCGCCGAAGGACCGGATCGGCCGCTTCGTCGAGGAGCGCGGGATGTTCCGCGCCGGTCCGATCCGGGTGGAGCACTTCACGCTCTACCGCAGCCACCTGGGCAAGGGGGCCGCGGTGTACGAGGCGCTGTCGGAATACGGGTTGGGGTGACGGGCGGTCGGCGCCTTACAGCGGCACGCCCTTGATCATCCGCGGCAGTTCGCCGACCACGCCCATCGCGTGCCGCATGAAGAAGCGCTTCAGCGGCGGCAGGCGGTTGACGACGGCCATGCCGACGTCGCGGGCCAGCTTGATCGGCGGGATGTTGTTCGAGAACAGGTGGACCAGACCGTCGCAGACCACGGCCAGCAGCACCGTGTCGAAGCGGCGCCAGCGCTGGAAGCGGGCCAGCACCTCCGGCGAGCCGACGTCCAGCCCCAGCCGGTGGGCGTCCACGATCACCTCGGCGAGCGCCGCCACGTCGCGCAGGCCCAGGTTCAGCCCCTGCCCGGCGATGGGGTGGATGGCGTGGGCCGCCTCGCCGATCAGGGCGACGCGCTCCGCGATGAAGCGCTCGGCGAGCAGGACCGACAGCGGCCAGGCGTCGCGCCGGGTCACCAGCTCGATGTCGCCCAGATAGCCGCCCGACCGCCGGGTCAGCTCGTCGATGAACTGGTCCTCGGGCAGCTTCAGATACATGTCGACCAGCGACCGCTTCTCGCTCCACACGATGGAGGAGCGGTTCTCGGTCATCGGCAGCACGGCGAAGGGGCCGTTGGGCAGGAAATGCTCCACCGCGACGCCGTTGTGCGGCTCCGAATGGCGGATCGTGCAGATGATCGCGGTCTGGTCGTAGGCCCAGGTGCGCAGCTTGATCCCGGCGCTCTCCCGCGCCAGCGAGCGGCGCCCGTCGGCCCCGACCACCAGCCGCGCCTTGACCACCCGCCCGTCGGCCAGCGTCACCGTGGCGCCGGCGCGGGTGCGCTCGATCGACACCGCCTGGGCCGGGGCCAGATGGTGCAGGCCGGGCAGTTCCTTGGCGCGGGCGAACAGGGCGCGGCGCATGTCCTTGTTGTCGAGAATCCAGCCGAAGGGCTGGTTCTTGCCGTCCCAGGTCAGCTCCGTGTGGTCGTAATGGACGAACAGGGGCGAGAACTGGTCGGCCACCCGGATGTCCAGGATCGGGCCGGCGTCGGGCTCCATGTGCTTCCACACGCCTGCCCCCTCCAGCACCTTCATCGAGGCGTAGGCGACCGCCGTGGTGCGGATGTCGAAGTCGTCCCCCGCCTGCCGGTCCGGGCTGTCGCGGTCGATGCAGACGACCGGAACGCCCGCGGTGGCCAGGGCCGCCGCCATGCTGAGTCCGGCCAGTCCGCCGCCCAACACGACGACGTCGGTCGTGATCTCCTGCGCTGCGGTGGTGCCCGATTCGGTCATGATGGCGCTGCCCTTCGATCAGTGTAGACGGGTACGGACAATCGTTCCGCTTGGTCCGGATGTCCAGCGGCGCTGCGTCGCGGCCTCCAAATTGCGCAATTATTAGGCACAGCCTGCCCAATCGATCGGCGAAACAGCCAAAAACCGCTGAAAAGGGCCGATTCTGCAACCGGCACGATTTTTGAAGACATTGCTTTTTATGGTCGAGGCGAACACGCTCGAGTCACGTTCGGAAAACCCGCCGCCACGGCGGGATCGGCCGAGGGGGGACCGGGCGACCGCAAGGGCCCGCAAACACGCATACCCAAGGGGAAGCCACATGAAACTGGTTATGGCCATCATCAAGCCGTTCAAGCTCGACGAAGTGCGCGAGGCGCTGACGTCGCTCGGGATCCAGGGCCTGACGGTGAGCGAGGTGAAGGGCTTCGGACGCCAGAAGGGTCAGACCGAGATCTACCGCGGCGCCGAGTATTCCGTGAGCTTCCTGCCCAAGGTGAAGGTCGAGGTCGCGGTGTCCGACGACCAGTACGAGCAGGTGGTCGAGGCGATCCAGAAGGCCGCCAACACCGGCCGCATCGGCGACGGCAAGATCTTCGTGCTGGACATCGCCCAGGCCGTGCGCATCCGCACCGGCGAGACCAACACCGAAGCTCTCTGAGGCGTCCTGGAGGAAGCGGACCGGGCGGGGCGTCATCGCCCGGCCCCTCCCTCGAGGGGGGAAGGTGCGTCCGCTTTTTCTTGCCGCGGGGCATCGATGATCTGCCCGGTGACTTGAGGCCGGGAACGCCAGTCTTTCCACCGTGGCGCCAAGGCCGCCGGAACGGGCGGCGTATGCTTTCCGTTGACCGGGCTTCGTCCGGTTTTGTGCCCTTGTGCCGGGACTCCACCGCCGGTAGGATCGTTTCCGTTTCGTATCGGGCAGAGGCCCCCAGAGGCCCCTGACGGGCCGTGCCCCTCGGGGCCGGCCCGGCCTTCTCGGGCCGTCCTCATGGAAAGGATTCTCGGCGGCATGTCGCTCCCGGACCTCGGCACCTTCGCTCTCGTCAACGACCGGCTCGACCGGCTGTCGGACTACCCCTTCACCCGGCTGGCGGCCCTGCTGTCCGGGGTGACGCCGCGCGCCAACGCCGAGCCGATCATGATGTCGGTGGGCGAGCCGCAGCACCAGCCGCCGGCCATCATCGACGAGACGCTGCGCGCCAACGCCCATCTGTGGGGCAAATACCCGCCGGTCGGCGGCACGCCGGAGTTCCGCGAGGCGGTGGGCGCCTGGCTGGCCCGCCGCTACGCCCTGCCGGATGGGCTGTTCGACGCCGAAAAATCCGTCCTGCCGGTGTCCGGCACGCGCGAGGCGCTGTTCCTGCTCGCCCTGCTGGCCGTGCCGCCGAGCAAGGCGGGCCGGCAGCCGGCGGTGCTGATGCCCAACCCCTTCTACGCGCCCTACGAGGGGGCGGCCCTGCTGGCGGGGGCGGAGCCGGTGTTCCTGCCCTCCACCCGCGAGACCGGCTTCCTGCCCGACCTCGACGCGCTGACGCCGGAGCTGCTGGAGCGCACGGCGCTGTTCTATCTCTGCACCCCGGCCAACCCGCAGGGGGCGGCGGCCGACGCCGCCTATCTGGAGCGGGCGATCGGGCTGGCGCGGCGCTACGGCTTCATCCTGGCGGTGGACGAGTGCTACGCCGAGATCTACCTGGACACGCCGCCGGTCGGCGCGCTCCAGGTCGCGTCGGGCCTCAATCACGGCGGGAAGCCCTGGGCGAACATCCTGGTCTTCCATTCCCTGTCCAAGCGGTCGAGCGCCGCCGGGCTGCGGTCGGGCTTCGTGGCCGGCGATCCGGAGCTGATGTCCCGCTTCACCCGCCTGCGCAGCTACTCCAACGCCGGGATGCCGCTGCCGGTGCTGGCGGCCAGCGCCGCCCTGTGGCGGGACGAGGCCCATGTCGAGGAGAACCGTGCGCTCTACCGCGCCAAGTTCGACGCGGCGGAGGGTGCGCTGAAGGGACGCTACGGCTACTACCGGCCGGACGGCGGCTTCTTCCTGTGGCTGGAGGTCGGCGACGGCGAGGAGGCGACGCGCCGCCTGTGGGCGGAGGGCGGCATCCGCGTTCTGCCTGGCGCCTATCTGACCCGCAGCAACCCCGGCGAGGCCAATCCCGGCGCGCCCTTCATCCGCATCGCGCTGGTGAACGATGCCGAGACGGTCGCCCACGCCTGCAGCACCATCGCCCGCATCCTGGGATAAGGGCGGGGGAGATCCCCGTCCCTCTTCGGCCCGCCCAATCACCCCGGTCTTTCGCCCCGAAGGACGGGTTCGGTACAGCACGTTCTTGAGGACCTTCTGCCCATGGCACGACCCGCAAGCCCCCGCAGCGGAAGCGGCAAAAGCGCCGGAGCACGGCCCGCCGGAGCACGGCCGGAAAAGCCGCCCTTCTTCTCGCCCGCCACGCGCGCCTTCGTGGTGGCGCGGGCGCGCGAGATGGCGGGCTTCGCGCTGGGCGTGGTCGGCCTGGTGCTGATGGTCATCCTGGGCAGCTACAACCCGGCCGACCCCTCGTGGAACGCGGTTCCGGCAGCGGACGCCCATATCCACAACCTTCTCGGCCGATTCGGCGCCCACCTGGCGGACGTCCTCATCCAATCGCTGGGCTGGGCGGCCTATCTGCTGGCGCTCGTTCCGATGATGTGGGGCTGGCGGCTCAGCCTGCAGAAGAGCGTCCGGCACCCGCTGTTCCGCAGCGTGCTGGCGGTGTGGGGCGTGCTTCTGGTCGCCATGTTCCTGGCCGGGATGGGCGGCGGAGGCGGGGACCCGCTGAACGGCCATCCCGGTGGCAGCTTCGGCATCGTGCTGCTGGACGGGGTCAGCAAGCTGCTGTCCGGCGGCCCCGGCAATCCGCTGGTCGGCACCGTGGCCGGGGTGGCCGGCGGGCTGATCCTGTTCGTCGCCATGGGCCTGTCGATCCGCGAATGGGCGGCCAGTCTGCGCGAGACCGCCGCCGGCCTCGCCCGCCTCGGGCGGGGCGCGCGGGCCGGCGTGTCCTTCGTGCGCGACAAGGGCGCGGAGGCCGCGCGCAACGCCGCCCGCCAGACCGGCGGCCTGCTGCGCCGCGAGCCCAGCCTCGCCACCGCGGACAGGAAGGCCGCCGAGCCGACGCTGGACGACGCGCCCGACGAGGAGAGCGCCGCCATCACCCTGCGCGCCGCGCCGCGCGGCCGCCTGTCCGACTCCATCAGCGTCGAGCCGCGCGTGGAGGCCAAGACCCGCGCCGTTCCGGTGGTCACCCCGCCCGCCGGGGGCAAGGCGAAGGCCGCCGATCAGGGGCGCCCGTCCAAGCAGGCCGCCCTCAATCTGGAGGAGGCGGACGGCTACGAGCTGCCGCCGCTCGACCTGCTCCAGATCGTCCCGACCAGCGTGCGCGGCGAGAAGGTGGACGAGGCGGCGCTGCGCGAGAACGCGGTGAAGCTGGAAGGCGTGCTGTCCGACTTCGGCGTGCGCGGCGAGGTGCAGAAGGTCCATCCCGGCCCGGTCGTCACCCTCTACGAGCTGGAGCCGGCCCCCGGCACCAAGTCGTCCCGCGTCATCGGTCTGGCCGACGACATCGCCCGCTCGATGAGCGCGGTGTCGGTCCGCGTCGCCGTGGTGCCGGGCCGCAACGTCATCGGCATCGAACTGCCCAACGCCAAGCGCGAGACGGTGTTGCTGCGCGAGCTGCTGGCCGGCGACGTCTTCGACAAGACGGCGGGCAAGCTGCTGCTGGCGCTCGGCAAGGACATCGGCGGCCAGTCGGTGGTCGCCGACCTCGCCCGCTTCCCGCACCTGCTGGTCGCCGGCACGACGGGCTCGGGCAAGTCGGTGGCGATCAACACGATGATCCTGTCGCTGCTCTACCGCTTGGCCCCCGACCGCTGCCGCTTCATCATGATCGACCCCAAGATGCTGGAGCTGTCGGTCTATGAGGGCATTCCCCATCTGCTGACGCCGGTCGTCACCGATCCGAAGAAGGCGGTGGTCGCCCTGAAATGGACGGTGCGGGAGATGGAGGACCGCTACCGCAACATGTCCAAGCTGGGTGTGCGCAACATCGAGGGCTACAACGCCCGCCTGCGCGAGGCCCGCGCCGACGGCGAGCTGCTGACCCGCCGCGTCCAGACCGGCTTCGACCCCGACACCGGCAAGCCGATCTTCGAGGAGCAGCCGCTCGACCTGAAGGAGCTGCCCTACATCGTGGTCATCGTGGACGAGATGGCCGATCTGATGCTGGTGGCTGGCAAGGACATCGAGGCGGCGATCCAGCGCCTCGCCCAGATGGCGCGGGCCGCCGGCATCCATCTGATCATGGCGACGCAGCGCCCGTCGGTGGACGTCATCACCGGCACCATCAAGGCCAACTTCCCGACCCGCATCAGCTTCCAGGTCACCTCCAAGATCGACAGCCGCACCATCCTCGGCGAGCAGGGGGCGGAGCAGCTCCTCGGCCAGGGCGACATGCTCTACATGGCCGGCGGCGGCCGCATCACCCGCGTCCACGGCCCCTTCGTCGCCGACGGCGAGGTCGAGCAGGTGGTGAAGTTCCTGAAGACCCAGGGCGAGCCGAGCTACGTCGACGCCATCACCGAGGAGGACGACGAGGACGGCGGTTCCTTCGACGACGGGTCGGGTGCCGGCGGCGGGTCGGGCGACGACCTCTACGACAAGGCGGTCGCCGTGGTCTGCCGCGAGCGCAAGGCGTCGACCAGCTTCATCCAGCGCCAGCTCCGCATCGGCTACAACTCCGCCGCCCGCCTGATCGAGCGGATGGAGACGGAGGGCGTGGTCAGCAAGCCCAACCACGCCGGCAAACGCGAGGTCCTGGCCCGCAACATCGAGGAGTGAGTAGGGGCTTGCCCCCACCCCGACCCTCCCCCGCTTCGCAGGGGAGGGAGTTTAGCGCAAAGCGGCGGCAGTCCCCTCCCCTGCGTTAGCGGGGGAGGGTTAGGGTGGGGGCATTGAGAGTTTGCTTTAATCCTTGGAACAACCGCCGCCGCGCCCCATTTCCGCCCGGAACGTCCGGTTACCTAGCAGGCATCATGAAGACCGTGTTCCGCCGCATCCTGGCCGCCGCCGCTCTCTCCGCTTCCGTTGCCGTGTCCGGCGCGTTCCCCGCGCCGACCCTGGCCGCGCCGCGCGCCGCCGCCCTGTCCGCCCAGGACCAGGCGCTGGTGGCCCAGGCAGAGAACTATCTGAACGGAATCGGCACGCTGCAATCGAAGTTCGTGCAGGTCGCCCCGAACGGCCACCAGACCGCCGGCACCTTCTACCTCGCGCGTCCCGGCCGGATGCGGCTGGAGTACGACCCGCCGGTGAAGGACTTCGTCGTCGCCGACGGCGCCTTCATCTTCTATTGGGACGGGGAGATGCGGCAGCAGTCCAGCGCCCCCATCGGCAGCACGCTGGCCGACTTCATCCTGCGCAAGAACATCCGGCTGTCCGGCGACGTGACGGTGACCGGCGTCTTTCAGGCGCCGGGGCTGGTGGAGATCAGCCTGACCGAGACCAAGGACCCCGGCAAGGGCACGCTGACGTTGGTCTTCGAGGACCGGCCCTTCCAGCTCCGCAAATGGCGGGTGCTGGACGCCCAGGGGCTGACGACCGAGGTGGCGCTGATGAACCCGCGCGAGGGCATGCAGTTCGACTCGAAGCTCTTCTACTTCATCGAACCCAGCAAGGGCGACTACGGCCGCAGCAACTGATCCGCCCCGGCGAGTTTGCACGGAAGTCGCGCGAATCCCGCCGCTGCGACAACCCGCCGCCGCAACGAAGTCCTCCCGATCCTGTTGCCGTGCTGTATGGGGCGCGCTCACCCGCCCCCGGTGCACTCGAACGGATGAGGGGAGACGAGACATGGCTACGGAGGCGATGCACGAGGCCCGGCGGGTCCAGGGCATGAACGATCTGCTGGCGCGCAACTGGTGGGCGCTGGCGTTGCGCGGTGCCGGGGCGGTGATGCTCGGCCTGCTGGCTTTCCTTCTGCCGGGGGCGACGGTCGCCACCCTGGCGGTTCTGCTCGCAGCCTACCTGCTGATGGACGGGCTGTTCGCCATCGTCGGCGGCGTCCGCGCCGCCCAGGCGCAGGAGCGCAGCCTGCCCTTCCTCCTCGACGGCGTGGTCAGTCTGGTGGCGGGCGCCGTGGCCCTGCTGTGGCCGGAGGCGAGCCTGTTCGCGCTGGTCTTCGTGATCGCCGCCTGGTCGGTCATCACCGGCTTCGCCAAGATCATGACGGCGTGGCGCATGCACCGCAGCCATGGCAAATGGGCCTGGGGCGTGGCCGGCGCCCTGTCGGTGCTGTTCGGCTTCGGCATGTGGGTCCTGCCGTCGCTGGGCCTGCTCGCCCTGGCATTGGGCGTGGGCAGCTACCTGATCGCCTATGGCGCGCTGGCCATCATCACCGCCGTCCGTCTGCGCCGCTGCCTGCACGACCGGACTCATCATTCCAACCACGGCAACGCCGTGGCGGCGGAATAAACGTTCAGCGGACCCAAGGCTATCGACCGGGGGCGATGCGGCGGTAGCCGAGCGCCTCCGCGATGTGCGGGCGGCGCACGCCGCCCCCGCCGTCCAGATCGGCGAGCGTGCGGGCAACGCGCATGACGCGGTGATAGCCGCGGGCCGAGAGCTTCAGCCGCTCCGCCGCTTCGGTCAACAGGGCGCGGCCCGGCTGGTCGGGGGCGGCGGCCTTCTCCAGCAGCTCGCCGTCGGCCTCGGCGTTGGTGCGCACCGCCCGGCCCTCGGGAAAGGGGCCGAAGCCGGCGTAGCGCTCCGCCTGGACGGCGCGGGCCACCGCCACGCGGGCGGCCACATCGGCGCTGCCCTCGGCGGGCGGCGGCAGGCTGAGGTCGGCGGGGCTGACGGCGGGCACGTCGATGTGCAGGTCGATGCGATCGAACAGCGGCCCGCTGATCTTCGACTGGTAGTCGGCGGCGCATTTCGGCGCGCGGGCGCAGGCCAGCGACGGGTCGTCGAGATGCCCGCAACGGCAGGGGTTCATCGCCGCGATCAACTGCACCCGCGCCGGATAGGTGACGTGGTGGTTGGCCCGGCTGACCACCGCCTTCCCGGTCTCCAAGGGCTGACGCAGCGCCTCCAACGTGCCGCGCGGGAATTCGGGCAATTCGTCGAGAAACAGAACGCCTTTGTGGGCGAGCGAAATCTCGCCCGGCTTGGCGCGCGACCCGCCGCCGACCAGGGCGGGCAGGCTGGCCGACTGGTGCGGCGAGCGGTAGGGGCGCTGGCGCAGCAGCCGGCCGCCCTCCAGCAGCCCGGCGACGCTGTGGATCATCGACACCTCCAGCGCCTCCGCCGGGTCGAGCGGCGGCAGCAGGCCCGGCAGCCTTGCCGCCAGCATCGATTTGCCGGAGCCGGGCGGGCCGATCATCAACAGATTGTGCGATCCGGCGGCGGCGACCTCCAGCGCGCGCTTGGCCGTCTCGTTGCCCTTCACATCGCGCAGGTCGAGCGGCGCTTCGGCGCTTTCCTGGATGCGCGGGCGGGGGCGGGTCAGCACCTGCTGGCCGCGAAAATGGTTGATGAGGGCGAGCAGCGTGGCGGGCGCCAGCACGTCCAGCCCCTCGCCCGCCCAGGCGGCCTCGCCACCGCAGGCCTCAGGGCAGATCAGCCCGCGGTCGTGGGCCAGCGCGTTGATCGCCGCCGGAAGCACCCCGGCCACCGGGGTCAGAGCCCCGTCCAGCGCCAGTTCGCCCAGCGCGCAATAGCGGCTCATCTCCAGGTCGGGCAGCACGCCCATGACGGTCAGCAGGGCCAGCGCGATGGGCAGGTCGAAATGGCTGCCCTCCTTGAGCACATCCGCCGGGGCGAGGTTGACGGTGATCCGCTTGGCCGGCAGGGCGAGGCCGAGCGCGTGCAAAGCCGCCCGCACCCGCTCCCGGCTTTCCGCCACAGCCTTGTCAGGCAAGCCGACGACGGTGAAGGCGACGATGCCGCCGGACATCTGCACCTGAACGTCGATGTCCAGAACCTCGATGCCTTGGAACGCAACCGTGTTGACCCGCGCAACCATGCCAGACGCCATGCTTTGGGAAATGCACGCGAGTGTATGGTCGGGCGAGGGGAATTGCCAGCGTGCCGGGCGGCGCAGGGCCGTTCTGCGGCCAAGCGGCCTTGGGCGGCGGGCGGTGCTGCCCTACACTTCTTCCCAGAGCAAAACTCACAGCAAGGGTCAGAGACCGTGCAGCTTCTTCTCAGCACCTGGGCCGAGGCCGAGGCCTATCTGAAGACCTCCAAGGGCATCATCCTGCCCATCGGCTCCACCGAGCAGCATGGGCCGAACGGCCTGATCGGCACCGACGCCATCTGCGCCGAGGTGGTGGCCCGCGGCGTCGGCGATGCCACGGGGGCCATGGTCGGGCCGACCATCCCGGTGGGCATGGCCGTGCACCACATGGACTTCGCCGGCTCCATGACGCTGAAGCCCTCCACCCTGATCGCCCTGCTGCGCGACTATGTGATGTCGCTGGCCGAGCATGGGTTCGAGCGCTTCTTCTTCGTCAACGGTCATGGCGGCAACGTCGCGTCCGTCCGCGCCGCCTTCTACGAGATCTACGCGGAGAACCGCGCCCTGCGCGGCCGGCAGGCGCCGGAGCTGCGCTGCACCCTGGTCAACTGGTGGGAGAACCAGGAGATCGGCCGCCTGTCGCGGGAGCTGTTCGGTGGCAAGGAGGGCTCCCACGCCACACCCAGCGAGGTGTCGCTGACCCAGTACGCCTATCCCGAGTCGATCAAGACGGCGGCGATGGACCCGGAGACCGCGTCGCCCGGCGGCTTCTACGACGCCCGCGACTTCCGCCGCCGCCACCCGGACGGGCGCATCGGCTCCGCCCCCGGCCTCGCCTCGCCGGAGCACGGCAAGCGGCTGTTCGACACGGCGGTGGAGGCGATTTCCCGCCAGTACGGCGCCTTCCTGGCGGAGGCGTGAGCGGAAAAGCCTGCCTGCGGTCTTGAACTCGGGCGGGGCTTCACCGCATCATCCCGCGCCGAGACAACGATTGGGGGAAACAGCCGTCATGCCGAACCGCCAGAGGCGCGCCGCGCTCGCCATCACCATGGGAGCGGTCCTCGGGCTGGCCGGCGCGCTGGCCGCCGGTCCGGTCCTCGCACAGGCGGCCCCCCGCGCCGATCAGGCCCGTACTGACTTGGTGGTCGGGATGCGGCTGGAGCCGCCGCACCTCGACCCCACGGCGGGGGCGGCGGCGGCCATCGACGAGGTGACCTACGCCAACCTGTTCGAGCCGCTGACCCGCATCGACGCCGAAGGCAAGGTGGTGCCGGGCCTCGCCGAAAAATGGGAGGTGTCGGCGGACGGGCTGACCTACACCTTCCACCTGCGCAAGGGGGCGAAGTTCCACGACGGCAGTGACGCCGATTCGGCGGACGTGAAGTTCTCGCTCGACCGCGCGCGAGGTGCCGAGTCGGTCAACGCGCAGAAGGGCTATTTCGCCGCCATCGCCGGTGTCGAGGCGCCGGACGCGCGGACCGTGACCGTCACCCTGTCGCGGCCCGACGGGCTGTTCCTCTTCCACATGGCGTCGGGCGACGCCGCCATCGTCGCGCCGGAATCGGCGGGCGCCAACAAGCAGACCCCGGTCGGCACCGGCCCCTTCAAGTTCGAGCGCTGGGTGGCCGGCGACCGGGTGGTTCTGGTGCGCAACCCCGACTATGACGGGCCGAAGCCGGCGCTGGAGCGCGTGACCTTCCGCTTCATCAGCGACCCGGCGGCCCAGGTCGCCGCGCTGAAGGCCGGCGACATCGACAGCTTCCCGCAGTTCGACACCTACGAGGCGCTGCCCCAGTTCCGCGACGACGGGGCCTTCACCGTCATGGTCGGCACGACGGAGGGGGAGACGATCCTCGGCACCAACAACGCCCGCAAGCCCTTCGACGACGTCCGGGTGCGCCGGGCCATGGCCCACGCCATCGACCGCAAGACGCTGATCGACGGGGTGCTGTTCGGCAACGGGGCGGCCATCGGCAGCCACTTCCCGCCGCACCGCGCCGGCTACGTCGACCTGACCGGACTCTACCCCTACGACCCGGACAAGGCCAAGGCGCTGCTCGCCGAGGCCGGCCTGCCGGACGGGTTCGCGACGACGCTGCGCCTGCCGCCGCCGATCTACGCCCGCCGCTCCGGCGAGTTGATCGCCGCCATGCTGGCCGAGGTCGGCATCCGCGTGACGGTCGAGCCGATGGAATGGGCGCCGTGGCTGGAGCGGGTGTTCAAGGGCAAGGATTACGACCTCACCCTGATCGCCCACACGGAGCCGCTGGACATCGACATCTACGGGCGCCCCGACTACTACTTCAACTACCGCAGCGAGCGCTTCAACGCCGTAGGGGCGGAACTGGACCGCACCCAGGACCCTGCCAAGCGCAACGCCCTCTACGGCGAGCAGCAGCGCATCCTGGCCGAGGACGCGGTGAACGGCTTCCTCTTCATGCTGCCTTCGGCCACCGTGCAGAAGTCGGCGGTGCAGGGCATGTGGGTGAACCGCCCGATCCAGGCCAACGACGTGACGGGCGTCCGGTGGAAGTGATCCGGCGCGGCCGGACCGGACCCGGCGGGGGCTGACCCGCGTGCTCGCCTTCCTGGTGCGCCGTCTGCTGACCCTGGCGCTGACGGCGTGGCTGGCCACGCTGGTGGTCTTCGCCGTGCTGGAGGCGATCCCCGGCGACCCCGCCCTGGTGATGCTGGGCACCAGCGCGCAGCCGGAGGCGGTAGCCGCTCTGCGCGCCCAGATGGGGCTCGACCGGCCCTGGCCCGTCCGCTATGCCGGTTGGGTGGGCGGCATGCTGCACGGCGATTTCGGGACCAGCCTGACCTACGCGCGCCCGGTCGCCGGGCTGGTCGCCGACCGGCTGGCCATCACCCTGCCGCTGGCCGGGCTGGCGCTGGTCCTCTCGGCGGGCATCGCCATTCCCTTGGGTCTGTTCGCCGCCGGGCGGCAGGGGCGGGCGGGAGACTGGGCGGTCATGGCCTTCGGGCAAATGGGCATCGCGGTGCCCGGCTTCTGGTTCGCCATCCTGTTGATCCTGCTGTTCTCCGTGCGGCTGGGCTGGTTTTCCGCCGGCGGCTTTCCGGGGTGGGAGGCCGGGGCGGGGCCGGCGCTGAAGGCGCTGCTGCTGCCCGCCGTGGCGCTGGCCCTGCCGGAGGCGGCGATCCTGGCGCGCATCACCCGCACCGCGGCGCTCGACACGCTGCGCGAGGAGTATGTGCGCACGGCGGTCGCCAAGGGCCTGCCGCGCCGGCTGGTCCTGCAGCGCCATGTGCTGCCCAACGCGCTGATCCCCGTCGCCACCATCCTCGGCCTGCAATTCTCCTTCCTCGTCGCCGGGGCGGTGGTGGTGGAGAACGTCTTCACCCTGCCGGGGCTGGGCCGCCTGCTCCATCAGGCCATCGGCCAGCACGACCTGATCGTGGTGCAGAGCGTCGTCGTGCTGCTGGCGGTCACGGTGGTGGCGGTCAACGCCCTGGTCGACATCGCCTGCGCGGCCATCGACCCGCGCCCGCGGGTGAGGGCATGAGAGGGTTCGTGAGACGGCTTAGGCGCCTGCCGGTCAGCCTGCTGCTGGGCGGGCTGCTCACCGCGCTGGTGGTCGGGGCGGCGCTGCTGTCGCTGGTCTGGACGCCCTTCCCGGCGGAGCAGGTGCGGGTGGTCGCCCGGCTGCGCCCGCCGGGGCCGGTCCATTGGCTGGGCACCGACCATTTCGGGCGCGACGTGCTGTCGATGATCCTGGTCGGCGCCCGCAACTCGCTGGCCGTCGGGGCGGCGGCGGTGGCGCTGGGCGCCCTGCTGGGCGTGCCGCTGGGGCTGGCCGCCTCCGCCTGGGGACGCTGGGGGGACGAGGCGGTGGCCCGGTTGGGCGACCTGCTGTTCGCTTTTCCCGCGGTGCTGACGGCGATCCTGCTGACGGCGGCGCTGGGAGCCGGGGCATTGAACGTCGTGCTGGCGCTCGGCCTGTTCAACGCCGCGGTCTTCGCGCGGGTGGCGCGAGGGGCGGCGCTGGCCGTCTGGCGGCGGGACTTCGTGCGGGCGGCGCTGGCGCTGGGGCGCGGGCCGCTGTCGGTGACGCTGGTGCATGTGCTGCCCAACATCGCCGGGGTGGTGATCGTCCAGGGGACGGTGCTGTTCGCCGTGGCGGTGCTGAACGAGGCGGCGCTGAGCTATCTGGGGCTGGGCATCCAGCCGCCCTCGCCCTCCTGGGGCAAGATGCTGGGCGACGCGCAGACCTTTCTGTTCACCTCCCCCCTTCAGGCGATCTTTCCGGGGGCGGCCATCGCGGTGACGGTGCTGGGTCTGAACCTGCTGGGCGACGGTCTGCGCGACGCGCTGGACCCGCGCCACCGCTCGGCGGGGCTGCTGTAGACTTGACACAAGACGGTGGGGGCTTGTGTCAAGTGGCATGGTGTCCCCTCTCCCCTCTGGGGAGAGGGTTAGGGTGAGGGGGATGCGCGTGGCGGCACGTCCGGCACAAGCGCAACCCCCTCACCGGCCCTTCGGGCCACCCTCTCCCCAGGGGGGAGAGGGTTGAATGAGGCAGGTCAGGCGCCGCGGTGCTGCTTGGCGATCGGCTGGGAGAATTGCAGCTCGATGTCCCAGGGGAAGTGGATCCAGGTGTCCTGGCTCACCTCGGTGATGAAGGTGTCGACCAGCGGGCGGCCCAGCGGCTTGGCGTAGACGGTGGCGAAATGCGCCTTGGGCAGCATCTTGCGCACGATCACCGCGGTTTTGCCGGTGTCGACCAGATCGTCGATGATCAGCCAGCCTTCGCCGTCCCCGGCGTTGGCGCCCTCCACGCCCTTCAGGACCGTCGCCTCGCGCTGGTTCTGATGGTCGTAGCTGGAGACGCAGACGGTGTCGATCATGCGCAGCTCCAACTCGCGCGCGATGATCGCCGCCGGGACGAGGCCGCCGCGGGTGATGGCGATGATGCCCTTCCAGGGACCCTTGTCGATCAGGCGCCAAGCCAACGCCTTGGCGTTGCGGTGAAGCTCCTCCCACGACACCGGGAAGTGCTTGTTGAACGGAACGGCTTCTGGCACGGCTATGGACTCCGAAAGAAACGTGCGCCGCTTATACCGCAAGCCCCACCGCCGGGCAATCGACCGTGTGAAAAGGCGAAAAAAGGTCTTGCAGCCCGGAATCCTTTTGAGTAAGTTGCGCGCCTCGACGACGGACGGTCACCGCCGCCGCCGGGAAGACAAACAGGAATGCGCCCGTAGCTCAGCTGGATAGAGCACCAGACTACGAATCTGGGGGTCAGGAGTTCGAATCTCTTCGGGCGCGCCATTCCTTCCAGTTTGCACAAGAAAGCCGCCCTTGGGCGGCTTTTGTGCGTTCTGGTGCTTGCCACACTGGCATCCACCTCAGCGGCTTTTCTTTTTCCGTGTCGTGCGCTTCGGCTTGGGCGGTTTGGTCATGGCGTTGAACAGGGCGGTCTGGTTGCGCCGGGCGGCGGCGTTGAACACGCCGCTCCAGAAACCGATCGCCTGACTGGCCGACCGGTTGGCCATGGACAGCCAGATGCTTTGCGGTGTCCCCTTCATGCATTCCCCCTTTTGAAAGCCCTGCCGATCCATCTCGGCCAGGGGTCAACAGCGCGGCGCGGTCAAACTCCCGCGACGATCGCGCGGCGATGGCGGACCCGCGTCCAGGACATGGTCAGGCCGACCCGCTCGGCGCAGCCATAGTGCCAGGGGCGGTTCTCGCTATCGCCGGCCCAATGCGGTTCCCCGGCCCGCAGAGGTTTCCCGCAATGGCAACAGGTGGGTGGCGCGGGAAGACGTGCGGCGTCCCGTTTCGTCAGCTGGGTCATAGGGCATCTCATCCAGAGCGTCTTATTCCAGAGGCGTCTCAGGCACGGCGTTTCGGGAAGGCACGGCGTCGAGAGCGTGTGTTTTGCTGGGCGTGTCATCTTGCGGTGCGAAGAATGACGGCCCGGCCCTTCCAGGGAAACGTCGCAAAGGTGAAATGCCCATGGGGTGCCCCCAACCACAGGGGTATGCCCATGGTCAGGCCATAGGTCGCGAGATCGTTGGCATTAAACGCTTTTTGCCGTTATCGCGAATCGGCCCGGCGGGGCTGTGCGCCCACTCTTGATCACACCCCGATTCACAGCCGGTTAACCATCCGCGCCTAGCGTCCGCCCCCTTCGCCGCGGCCTTTTGCTGCGGCGCAGCATTTTCCGAAGGGTGAAGGCGTTATCCATGGTTTTCCTGTTGCACTACCTGCCGTCCCTGTCACTGGTCGCGGTGAGCGGGCTTGCCGGTCTGGCGTTGGGCGTCCTGTCCACGCTGCTGCAGGACCGGCGGGCGATCCTGACCGCGCAGGCCGGGGCCGGCGCGCTGTTCGTCGTCCACTTCTTCGCCCTGGGTGCCCATACGGGCATGCTGATGTGCGCGCTCGGCCTCGTGCAGATGGCCGCCGCCTATCCGGAACGGCGGCCGCGCTGGCTGGGCGTCCTGTTCACCCTGACCGTGCCCGCGGCGCTGGCCGTCGCGGCGGCGACGTGGCAGGGACCGATGTCCGCGCTGTCGGCGGCGGGCTTCATCCTGGGCACCATCGGGCGCTGGCAGAGCACGGTCGGGCGGATGAGGCTGTTCTTCCTGTCCTCGACGGTGGTGGGAGCCGGCCACAACGCGCTGGCCGGCTCGGCCTTCGGGCTGGCGTCGGACGCGATGACCCTGTCGGGTCATCTGCTCAGCCTGTGGCGCTCCCGCCCGGCGGTTCGTCGGCGGCCGGCGCTGGCGGCTCATTGACGAACGGGAACCGCGCCGGGGACGGTGCCCCGGCGCGGTTTTGACGCTGCGCTCCGATCAGCGCTTCGCTTCGGCGGTGCCGGCGGTTTCCCGGCGCTCCAGATAGGTCTTGGTGAGCTGCGGCAGGCGCTGTTCCAGCCACGCGGCCATTTCCAGCTCCTCATCCAGGCTCGGCTGGAGCATGCGGGCGATCTCCGGCTCCCCGGCCTGCTCTGCGGCGGAAATCAGGGCGCGGTAGTTGGCGATCTCGAAATGCTCGAAGGAATAGTCGAAGATCGATGCCTTCACGATCTCGTCGGACGCCACCACACCGGACAGCGACTGGGCGTTGCCAATCAGCATGGCGACGCCGGTCTTGATGGCCGAGGTGTCGGTGCCCAGACGCTGCAGACACTGCTTCAGCCGGTCGGCCTGCCGGTTCGACACCTCGATGTGCTCCTGCACCTTGGCGAGGACGTCCGGGTAGTTCTTGATGCGCTCCGCCTGCCGCTCCAGCATCTCGACGGCCTGGCTTTCCATGGCGTGGGCGTCGCGCAGCCAGTCGATCAGGGTTTCCTTGGTGGTGTTGGCCACAGGTCCTCTCCCTCGTTGCGTTATCGGACAGTCCATTGGGGATGGACCGACAACAGGCGGGGCGGCGGTTCGTCACCATCGGACGATGCGGCCTGACCAAGCGGAGCACCCTTCGGATGCATCAAGGAACCTTCACCGGGGCGGCAGGTTTTCAAGTGGTTGGGCAGCCTGCCAGGGGAGGAACCGGCCATGTCGGCAAATGAACCGGCCATGATGGGAAAAGATCAGATCGTCGATACCCTCAACGATCTGATCCGCATCGTCGAGGACAGCCACGAAGCCTATCGTCAGGCCGCGGAAGCCTTGGAGGACGAGGATCTGAAGGCCCTGTTCAACGATCTGGCCGCCCAGCGCGGCGCCATCGTGCGCGAGGTGCAGCGCCTCGTCGCCGAGCAGGGCGGGGCGCCGGACATGGGCGGCACCGTGATGGGCGGCGCGCACCGCTTCTTCCTGGAACTGAAGAACAACGTGTTGGGGCACGACCGCGAGGCGATCCTCGCCGAGGTGCAGCGCGGCGAGGGCGAATGCGTCCGCGCCTACGAGGAGGCCTTGGCCAAGGAGCTTCCCCTGCCGATCACCGCGGTGGCAATCCAGCATCTCGACCGCATCCGCGCCGACCGCGACCGCATGACTCTGCTGCGCGGCGCTGCGGCCTGACGAAAGACACCGGTCGAGGGACGGTCACTCCGCGGCGGCGGCCTGCCGGTTCTCCAGATCGGCCAGCAGGGCGCGTTTCTCGTCGGCGTCCATGTGCTTCCAGCCGCGGATTTCCTCCAGCGTGCGCAGGCAGCCGATGCAATAGGCGCGGTCGGCGGTCAGCTTGCACACGCTGATGCAGGGGGACGGGACGATGATGGTATCAGGAGTTCCGTCGGTCATTCCGGGAGCCAAAAAGGAAACGGGACGGCGCTGGGCCGTCCCGTCCTTACCACCCGGTAGCGTTCGGTCTCAATCCCAATCGTTTCAGTCGGAGATGTTGGGCGGATCGGGATCGTCCGACCAGTCGTCCTTCGGGGCCGGGTAGCGCTCCAGCCACTTGCGGACCAGGGCGACATGGCCGGCCTCCTCCTCAGCGAACTCGCGGGCGAGGCGGGCGACCTCCGGGTCCTTGGTCTCGGCGGCAACCGAGGCGTAGTAGTTGTTGCCCTGATGCTCGCTCAGCAGCGCCATCTTCAGCGCGTGGTGCGGCTTCATCAGGTAATGGGCGTTCTCGAAGGCCGCGGCTTCCGGGGACTCCGTGGTGGCGTCCCACTGGAACTCCCAGGGGGCGACCTTGGGAAGCGAGCCGAACTCCCGGGCGATCTGCTTCACCTCCTCGGCGTGTTTGGCCGAGTAGGTGGACAGATCGCGGAACAGCTTGGCGACCTCCACATTGTTGTGGGCCTCCATGCTGTCGGCCAGCTCGGTGTAGCGCTCGGCCGCCTCGATCTCCAGGGCCAGCGCGTGGGCGAGGAACAGGCCGACGTTGGCGGCCCCGTTCAGCACTTTCGTCTTCATACCGCGAACCCCTCTTCGATCTGGGCGATGCTGCGGGTGGCCGCCGATTCCGGCTGGAACGGACGGCGGTTGCCGGCGAGGAAGATGCCGAGGCCGAACCCGTCGTCCTCGAGGACGGCGCGCATCGCCTCGTTCGGGTCGTCCGTCGGCTCGCGGCCGTAGGGATGGACCGTGCTCTTCCAGTTGCGCTGCTCGGGACGGAAGGTGACGCAGGGGGACAGGATGTGGATGACCGAGAAGCCGGGGTGCCTCACGCCTTCCACGATCAGGCGGGCCACCTCGTTCGGGTTGTTGGAGAAGCCGCGGGCGACGAAGTTGGCGCCGCAGGCCAGCGCCAGGGCGACCGGCTGGATCGGGTTGACGCCCGGCCCTTCCGGGGTCAGCTTCGACTCGCACCAGTCGGCCTCGGTGGTCGGCGAGGCCTGGCCCTTGGTCATGCCGTAGACCTGGTTGTCCATGACGATGTAGGTCATGTCGACGTTGCGGCGGCAGGCGTGCAGGAAGTGGTTGCCGCCGATCGAGAAGCCGTCGCCGTCGCCGCCGAAGATCAGCACGTTCAGCTCGGGCCGGGCCAGCTTGACGCCGGACGCCACGGCCAGCGAGCGGCCGTGCACCGTGTGGTAGCCGTAGACGCTGGTGTAGGCGGGAATGCGCGACGAGCAGCCGATGCCCGACACCACGACGGTGTCGTGGCGCTCCAGCCCCATGGTCGCCATGGCGCGGGTGATGCCGGCCAGCACGGAATAGTCGCCGCAGCCGGGGCACCAGATGGGCTTCACGTCGGACTTGTAGTCGCCGGGCAGCGGGCCCACGACATCGTCGGTCAGATGGGTATCCATGGATTTCGTGCTCCGGCCGGTCAGATCAGGGAAAGAAGCGTCTCGTGAACCTCACGGGCGCGGATCGGCAGCGGGCCGGGGCGGCTGAACACCGACACCTTGCCCGGCAGGTCGTAATGCCCGCGCAGGTACTTGTGGAACTGGGCGCCGTGCGTCTGCTCGACGACCAGGACCTTGGAGACGCCGTCCAGCGCCGCGGCCAGCTTGGCCGGCTGGACCGGGGAGATCAGGCGGATGGCGACCAGCCGGGCCTTGGTGCCGGCGGCCTCCAGCCGGCGCACCGCCTCGCGCGACGGGCCGGTGGCGGAGCCCCAGGTGACGACGGCGATCTCGCCCTCGCCCTCGACGTCGGCCCAGGCGTCGCCATAGTCGTGGGACGTCAGCTTGCGCAGGCGCTTGTCGAGCTGCTTCTGGTGATCGGACGCCTGCGAGGACGGCAGGGCGTTCTCCGCATGCTCCAGCCCGTCGGCGGTGTGCTCGCCGCCCGGCATGCCGGGGATGGCGGCGGGGGAGACGCCCGACTCGGTGTCGGCGTAGCGCTTGTACTTCGCCTCGCCGCCGAGATCGGTCGCCAGCAGGCGGTTCGCCTTGTGGGGGGCGTCGGCCGGCTTGTCGACGATGGCGCGGGACTGGCCCATCGCCTGATCGGACAGCACGATGGCCGGGGTCTGCAGGGCCTCGGCCAGATGCACCGCCCACTGGGTGGTGAACAGGCAGTCGCCGATGGAGGTCGGGCCGACCACCAGATGCGGGGCGTCGCCGTGCAGGCCGTAGACGGCGATGTTCAGGTCGGACTGTTCGGACTTGGTCGGGATGCCGGTGGACGGGCCGCCGCGCTGCACGTCGACGATCACCACCGGGGTTTCGGAGGCCACGCCCAGGCCGATGCATTCGGTCATCAGCGACAGGCCGGGGCCGGCGGTCGCGGTGATCGAGGGCACGCCGCTGAAGGAGGCGCCCAGGCACATGGCGATGGAGGCCAGCTCATCCTCCGCCTGGACCAGCTTGCCGCCGGTCTTGGCGAGGTTGGGGGCCAGCCATTCCAGGATCTCGGTCGCCGGCGTGATCGGGTAGGCGGCGCAGAACTTCACCCCGCCCTTCAAGGCGCCCAGCCCGGCCGCCTCGTTGCCGGAGATGTTCCAGCGGGTGGCGCCCTCCTTGTTGGGGGCGGCCAGTTCCAGGCCGAGGTTCCAGCCGGCGGCCTCCTTGGACCCGGCGTCGATGCCGGCGTTGGACGCCTGGATGGCGGCGTCGCCCTTCTTGCCCAGCGCCTTCTGGATCACCGCGTCGATGCCGGCGCGCGGCAGGCCGACGATCGCCGCGACGGCGCCCAGCCCCACCATGTTGACGCGCCCGCCGGGGATGCGCCCGGCCAGTTCCTTGATCGGCAGCTCGACCTGTTTGGCGCCGCTGGCGGCCAGGACCGCGGGCACCTCGCCCTGGCTGGGGTCGGTGATGATGACGCTCTTGTCCGACAGGGGAAGCTCGGCCGCGAAGCGCTCCACATTCTGCCAGTCGAAGGCGATGATGATGTCGAAACGGTCCCCCGGACCGTGAACGGGTGTCGGCGACAGGCGAACGAGGGCGGCGGCCTCGCCGCCACGGATCTGCGGGCCGGTGGTCCGCGACATCAACCCGTACCATCCCACGTTGGCGGCGGCATCCAGCAGCATCTGTCCGGCGGTCATCGCGCCGGCGCCACCGCTGCCCACCAGGGCAATCGTGACCGAGTCCACTGTCATTGGTTAATCCCTTGCGTCCGAATGTGAGTCGCCCGACGCCCGTACGGCTACGTCAGCATTGCGGAACAGGGGAATGATCTGGCGCAAATCGGACGAAAGACGTCACGATTTTGCGAAGTCACGTCATGGAATGGTCCGACCAAGTCTTGTTTGGCGCCCGGCCATCCCTTGGCACCGACTGTCGCCGGGATTGTTTCTGGACCGGAATGGCGGGCGCCGGCGCACGCTACTCGCTGTAGCGTTCTTCCCGCCAGGGGTCGGCGTCATTGTGATAACCGCGGACCTCCCAATAGCCGCGGCGATCCTCCGCCAGGAAATCGATTCGCTTCACCCACTTGGCGCTTTTCCAGAAATAGAGCTTCGGCACGACGACTCGGACGGGTCCGCCATGGTCGCGGCTGATCGGCTGGCCTTCCCAGCCGGTGGCGAGCAGCGCGTCCTCCGCCGCGAAGGCCTCCAGCGGCAGGTTGGTGGTGTAGCCGTCCGAGGAGTGGCAGAGGACGAAGCGCGCCTCCGGCCGCGGCTGGACGACCGACAGCAGGTGCCGCGTGGACACGCCCTCCCACCGGTTGTCGTAGCGCGACCATGTGGTGACGCAGTGGATGTCGGACACGACGCGCTCCCGCGGCTGGGCCTGCAGGTCGGTCCAGCTCCAGGTGACGGGATTTTCGACCAGCCCGTCCACCGCCAGGGTCCAGTTCGCTTCGCTCACCCGCGGCAGGATGCCGAGATCGAGCACCGGCCAGGTCTCCACCAGCCGCTGGCCCGGCGGCAGGCGGTCGCGCGCCGGGTCGGCGGTCTCCCCGGTCAGGCCCCGGCCCTCCCGCGCCCATTGCTCCTTGGTGGCGATCAGCTTGTCGCGGATCCGGCCGTCCTGTGGCACGTCCTGCGGGCCATCTTGAGGAGTCTCGTCGGCCATGGCGGTCCTCCGAAGGGGTGGATCGGCAGCGATGTCTCTGGTGAGCGGTACGGATTTATGCATGGATGGGGGCCGGTGTCAGCGCCGATCCCGCGGTTTCTTGCGGTGCGAAAGGCTGATCCGCTACCCTTCCGTCCCATTTTCCACGGTTTGGCCGGAAATAGACGGTTCGGACGGTTGCCCTGCCCCTGTTCACGCCCCGCCTTGCTCTGATAGCATGTCCGCTATGCATGACCTGCCATGTTGCCGCCCATGACCACCGCCCTGCCCGTCGCCCCGCACACCGATGCGGCGCCCTCCGGGCTGGGACGGGCCCGGCTGGAAAAGGACGAGCTGGACATGGCCCCGGAGGACGCCGCGGGATTGCAATGGCTGGACGCGCTCGCCACGCCGCTGTGGCTGCTCCGTCCCGATGGCCTGACCGTCTGGCTGAACGGCGCCGCCCGCGCGCTGATCGGCCTGGAGCGCGACGCGCCCGCCGCCGCCGTCCGGGTCAGCCTGTCCAGCCGGTTCCCCGCCGCGTTGGAGCAGGCCGCCGCGGGGCGGACGGTGGACGCGCGGGCGACCGTCCACGCCCCCCTGACCCTGCCGCTGGAGGTGGACCTCCGGCTGGTTCCGGCGCCGCGCCCGAGCGGGCTGATCCTGGCCGAAGCCCCCGCCGACAGCGGCGCCCGGCAGGAGATGATGCGGCTGAACGAGCAGCTCATCGCGCTGTCCTACGCCTATCCCGACATCCGCTTCGAACTGCTGCGCGACGGCACCATCCTCGACTTCGCCGCTGCCAGCCCCGGCGACCTGAACGTCCCCGCCGAGCGTTTCCTGGCGCACCGCGTGCAGGAGGTGCTGCCCGACCCCGCCGCCGGGATGCTCGCCGCGGCGCTTGGCCGGCTGAACGAGGGGCAGACGGTCATCGGCCTCGATTTCTCCCTGCCGCCGCCTTCCGGATCGGCGGGGGACACCAAATTCTTCGAGGCGCGGCTGGTCGCCCTGCCCGACAGCGACCGCGTGATGTGCAGCATCCGCAACGTCACGGAGCGGGTGGAGGCGGAACGCGCGGCCCGGCGCGCCCATCATCTGCTGTCCGACGCCATCGAATGCATCACCGAGGGCTTCGTGCTGTACGACGCCCAGGACCGGCTGGTGCTGTGCAACGGACGTTATCGGGAGCTGTTCTCCGCCAACACCGATCTCATCACGCCGGGGGCCAGCTTCGAGGAGGTGTTGCGCGGCGGGGTGGAGCGGGGCGTCTATCGGGTGCCGGACGGCAACCTGGAGGGCTGGGTCGAGCGGCGCATCGAGCAGCACCGCGGCGCCGGCCCGCCCATGGAAATGGAGCTTCACGACGGGCGCTGGATCCGCATCGAGGAATGGCGGACCCACGAGGGCGGCACCGTCGGCATCCGCGCCGACATCACCGACCTCAAGGCCCGCGAGGCCGAGCTGAGCGCCGCCCGCGACGAGGCCGAGCAGGCCAACCAGCGCAAGTCCGACTATGTCCACCATCTGAGCCATGAGCTGCGCACGCCGCTGAACGCCGTGCTCGGCTTCGCCCAGATCATCCATGACGAGATGATGGGGCCGAACAACCCGCGCTACCGCGAATATGCCGGGCAGATCGCGGCGGCCGGCGTCTACATGCTGGACCTCATCAACAACCTGCTCGACCTCGCGCGGATCGAGGCGGGGCGGATGGACCTGCACGAGGAGGCCTGCAACCTGTCCCTGCTGGTCGATCTGACCTTCGGCATGATGCAGCCGCGGGCGTGCGAGGCGGCGGTCGCGCTGTGCATGGAAATTCCCGACGATCTGCCCAGCCTGCACGGCGACGCCTCGCAGATCCGGCAGATGCTGACCAACCTGATCGGCAACGCCATCAAGTTCTCGCCGCCCAAGGACGGGTGTGTGCGGGTGGGCGCGGAGCTGACGAAGGATGGCGGCATCGCGCTGACCGTCGCCGACAACGGCATCGGCATGCGCCCTGAACAAATTCCGGTGGCGCTGGACGCCTTCGGGCAAGTGCATGGCCGCAACCAGGGTCATAACAACCAAGGCCGCGATCGGGCGGCGGAGCGCGGCTCCGGCCTGGGGCTGCCGCTGACCCGCGCGCTGATCGCGCTGCACGGCGGCACGTTCCACATCGACAGCCGGCTCGGGGCCGGAACGACCGTGCGCCTGACCTTCCCGCCTTGTCGGGTCGGCGGGGGAACGCAACGGCCTTGAAGGCTGGAAACGACACGCGCTGAAACGCGTGCCCTAAAACGCGCAACGGCCGCGCGCGGGAGGCGCGGCGGCCGTGGACTCACAAGACGAAACCCGCAGGAAAGACGGGCGGCCTGTCGAGGCGCGGTGGCTTGGCCTTAAGCTGGCTTGGCCTTTAGGCGGCCTTGCGCACGGCGGCAGCCTCGGAGAAGACCTTGACGACCTGCTCGACGAAGGCGGCCAGCTCGTCATGGCCCAGCGCCGTGATGGTCACGTTGTCCACCACCAGGGCCTCGTCGCTGATCTTGCCGCCGGCGGCTTCCAGCTCGGCGCGGACGGCCTCGGGGGCGGCCAGAGTGCGGCCCTTCAGCTTGCCCGGGATGGCCAGGAGCTGGATGCCCTGGTCGATCGCGGCGATCGGCTTGCCGGCGTCCAGGAAATGGCCGACGATGCGGCGGGTGTGGGCGCTCTGCTGGAGCTTGGTGACGCTGCGCTCGCCACCCGGCAGCAGCAGCATGTCATAGTCGGCACCCAGAACCTCGCCGACCTGCTTGTCCACCGGGAAGTAATGGCCCCAGGACTTGCCGTGCCAGCCGTTCACCAGTCCCTGCTCGGGAGAAATCGTACGAAGAGTAGCGCCGGTCTTGAGGAGAGCCCGTTGCGGCTCCGTCATCTCCAGTTCCTCAAAGCCGTTGGCGACGAGAATGGCAATGCTCTTTCCTGCGAGGGGTTGATCCATACTGTCTTGTCCTTTCATCGTTCAACCAGTGTGTGCGGGCCATCGCCGAGGAATGCGCCGTCGGGGAAAAGAAACGGCGCACGCCGCGCAAAGACTTGCGCGGCGATGGAACCCGCAGCCGGCCCTCGTCAGGTGAGGTCCGGCGGGGGGGCGGTCACGCCCCTGATCGGTTTGTGGTGAGCATGGAACACAAGTGGCGGCAACGAGGTCCCAAGTCAATGGCTTATTCCGCACTGCAGCGCAGCTTCCCCACCGTCGGGCAGGGCTACCGGCACGGCAATTTCGCGGTCGCGCTCAAGACTTAATCACGATTTTCCGATTATGACGGTTGGGATGGCGCAGGTCAGCCATGCCGTCACGGCGCGGCTGTGACAACGAATGGTCGTGGAAACGGCGCCAGACAAAAAGGTGGGGCACAAAAAGAAGCGGCCGGAGGCGGACCTCCGGCCGTTTGAAGTCAATAGCGTCAGCCGTTCGAAGAGATCCGGCTCGCACACCGGATCGGGAACCACCGGTCACCGGGGCGGCGAGCCGAGGCCAACCGTCCGGTGTATCGGCGCAAACCGGTCATACGGCCCGAGCCGGGGAGGCTGCCGCGATGGGCGGCCGTATGACCCTTTCACACTTTGCGGGGGCAAAGTGCTGTCTCGTTCGAGGCGGGCGCGTCCGGCGGATGGCACCGGGCGCGCCCTGCGGTTGGATCAATGGAACTGATCGGCCTCGGTGGAGTCCTTGTAGGCGGTGGTGGAGGACTGGCCGCCCGAGATCGCCGTGGCGACCGCGTCGAAGTAGCCGGTGCCGACCTCGCGCTGGTGCTTGGTCGCGGTATAGCCTTCGGCCTCCGCCGCGAATTCCGCCTCCTGAAGCTCCGAGTAGGCGGCCATGCCGCGCGCCGCGTAGCCCTTGGCCAGCTTGAAGGCCGAGTAGTTCAGGCTGTGGAAACCGGCCAGCGTCACGAACTGGAACTTGTAGCCCATCGCGCCGATCTCACGCTGGAACTTGGCGATGTCCGCCTCGTCCAGGTTGGCCTTCCAGTTGAAGCTCGGCGAGCAGTTGTAGGCCAGCAGCTTGTTCGGGAACTCCTTGCGGATCGCCTCGGCGAAGCGCTTGGCCTCCTCCAGGTTCGGACGGGAGGTCTCCCACCACAGCAGGTCGGAGTAGGGGGCGTAGGACAGGCCGCGGGCGATGCAGTGGTCGACACCCGTGCCCTTCTTCAGGCGGAAGAAGCCTTCCGAGGTGCGGCCGGCGTCGAAGTCGATGAAGGGATGGTCGCGCTCGTCAACGTCCGAGGTGATGAGCTGAGCGGACTCCGCGTCGGTGCGGCAGAGCACGATGGTCGAGGTGCCCATGGTGTCGGCGGCCAGACGGGCGGCGTTCAGCGTGCGGATGTGCTGCTGCGTGGGGATCAGCACCTTGCCGCCGAGATGGCCGCACTTCTTCTCCGACGCGAGCTGGTCCTCGAAGTGGACGCCCGAGGCGCCGGCCTTGATCATCGCCTTCATCAGCTCGAAGACGTTCAGCGGGCCGCCGAAGCCGGCCTCGGCATCCGCGATGATCGGCGCGAACCAGTAGGTGTCGCCCTTGCCCTCGGCGGTCTGGATCTCGTCGGCGCGCTTGAAGGTGTTGTTGATGCGCTCGACCACCGCCGGCACCGAGTTGGCCGGGTACAGGCTCTGGTCCGGGTACATCTGGCCGGCCAGATTGGCGTCGCCGGCGACCTGCCAGCCCGACAGGTAGATGGCCTTGAGGCCGGCCTTCACCGCCTGCATCGCCTGGTTGCCGGTGAGCGCACCCAGCGTGTTGATGTACGGCTCGGTGTTCAGCAGTTCCCACAGCCGCTGCGCGCCCATCTCGGCCAGCGTGTACTCGATCTTGACCGAGCCGCTGAGGCGCTTCACGTCGTCCTGGGTGTAATCGCGCTTGATGCCTTCGAAGCGCGCGGCGCGGAGAGCGGCCTTGGTCTTTTCATCGAGCGACATGGTCGTTTTCCTTCTTTTCGTCACCGTTGCGCTGCTTTTGAGCGCTGCCCTGACAAAACAACTAAAACGGCCTTCGCTGCCTTGCAACATGCCCTTGTTTGTAAAAGGGTCTGTTTGTAAACTGCCGTTAGAAAAGTTCTGTAAATCGGTAAATATTGTAAATCTGCTCAGCTGGAGTTCGGGTGGTCATGGACAAGAAGGCGATGCTGGGTCCGAAGGTGCGTCGGCTGCGCCGCGACCATGGGCTGACCCAGGCCCAGATGGCCGAGCAGTTGGGCATCTCCCCCAGCTACCTGAACCTGATCGAGCACAACCAGCGCCCGGTCACCGTGCCGCTGCTGCTGAAGCTGGGCCAGCAGTTCGGGGTGGACCTGCAGAGCTTCGCGGAAGACGAGGAAAGCCGCCTCGTCGCCGGCCTTCGCGAGGTCTTCGCCGACCCGCTGTTCGACGGCTCCGACATCAAGAACCAGGATTTCCGCGAACTGGCGGCGGTCGCCCCGACGCTGGGGCAGGCAGTGGTGGCGCTCTACCGCGCCTTCCGCACCAGCCGCGACGACCTGCAGACCCTGTCGGAGCGGGTGGCCGACCGCGAGAAGTTGCATCTGGTCCAAACCTCCTCCTTCCCGCAGGACGAGGTGCGCGACCTGTTCCAAGCCCATTCCAACCATTTCGCCGATCTGGAGGCCGCGGCGGAGGAGCTGTGGCAGGAGGGCCGGCTGGAGAAGGGCGACCTCTACCGGGGCCTGACCGACTATCTGCTGAACAACCACAGCGTCCGCGTCCGGCTGCTGCCGTCCGACATCATGGGCTACGCGGTGCGCCGGTTCGACCGGCACGGGCGGCGCATCCTGCTGTCGGAGATGCTGGCGCCGTCCGGACGCAACTTCCAGCTCGCCTGCCAGATCGCCCTACTGCGCCACCGCGACCTGCTGAACCAGATCGTCGAGTCGTCCGGTCTGACGGGGGACGAGGCGCGGCGCTTGGCCCGCATCGGTCTCGCCAACTATTTCGCGGCGGCGGTGCTGATGCCCTACGCTCGTTTCTGGGAGGCGGCCAATCAGGTTCGATACGACATCGAAATATTGCGGCGCCGGTTCGATGCCTCGTTCGAGCAGGTCTGCCAGCGGCTGACCACGCTGCAGCGGCCGGGGGCGAAGGGTGTTCCCTTCTTCCTGATGCGGGTGGACAGCGCCGGCAACGTGTCCAAGCGCTTTTCCGGCGCCGGCTTCCATCTGGCGCGCTTCGGCGGCGGCTGCGCCCGCTGGATCGTCTACGAGGCCTTCCGCACGCCGGGAAAGATCCACAGCCAGCTGGCCCAGATGCCCGACGGCACCACCTACTTCTCCATCGCCCGCACGGTGGTGAAGGCCGGCGGCGGCTTCCGCAGCCCGCCGCAGCAGTTCGCCATCGCGCTGGGCTGCGACCTCCAGCACGCGGCGCAGATCACCTATGCGGATGGTGTGGATCTCGAAAACACCGAGGCGGCGACGCCCATCGGTGTGAATTGCCGGCTCTGTCCGCGATTGGATTGCTCGCAGCGCGCCTTCCCGCCGCTGAACCATCGCCTGATTGTCGATGAGAATCTGCGCGGTCTGTCGCCCTATCTCTTCGCCCCGCCGGCGGGAGAGTAAGGCCGTTTATTTTGCGATATCGTCTTGTGGTAACTGAAAAGCCACAACAAAATTGTTGGTATAAATTAGTGGTCTGTTGACGAATTTGTTGTTAAAGAGATGTGCTGCAATGCGGCACGGCTTGGCTTCTGAAACGACACCGGCCACAGCATGCCGGTCACCGAAACGGACCTGCGGATTCCATGAGCAATCTGATTCATGAGCGCGTCCTGCGCGTTCACCACTGGACGGACACGCTGTTCAGCTTCACCACCACGCGCGATCCCTCGTTCCGTTTCGATCCCGGACAGTTCACCATGATCGGCCTGGAGGTGAACGGCCGTCCGCTGCTGCGCGCGTACAGCCTGGTCAGCGCCAGCTACGAGGAGACGCTGGAGTTCTTCTCGATCAAGGTGCAGGACGGCCCGCTGACCTCGCGCCTCCAGCACCTCAAGGAAGGCGACACGCTGCTGGTCAACCGCAAGGCGACGGGCACGCTGGTCACCGACAACCTGCTGCCGGGCCGCAACCTGTACCTGCTCAGCACCGGGACGGGCCTCGCCCCGTTCCTCAGCATCATCAAGGACCCGGAGATGTACGCCCGGTTCGACAAGGTGATCCTGACCCACACGACGCGTACGGTGGGCGAACTGGCGTACGGCGACATCATCAACAGCGTCCTGCCGGAGAACGAGTTCTTCGGAGAGGACGTGAAGCAGAAGCTGATCTATTACCCGACCGTGACGCGCGAGCCGTTCCGCAACCAGGGCCGTATCACCGACCTGATCCGCAACGGCAAGCTGTTCTCCGACGTCGGGCTGGCCCCCTTCGACCGCGAGGTCGACCGCGTGATGATCTGCGGCAGCCCGGCCATGCTCGACGAGACCAGCGGCATCATGAACGAGCTGGGCTTCTCCATGGGCCACAACGGCGAACCCGGTCATTACGTGATCGAAAAGGCTTTTGTGGAACGCTGAACGGAAACGCCGGAATAAAGCGGGCCGTGGTTCGTTGATGGATCGTGACGATGGCACGTCATCAACTCCAGTCGGCCCGATCGGGCCGGATTGGTCCTTGACGGGCGCGCCTCCCTCGCGGGGGCGCGCCCGTTTTCCTTCTGGAACCAACCCGGTTCGCCAGACCGTTTTGCCGATCCCGCATTTGGTGTAGACATCCCCTCCATGCGCCTCATCACGATCCTCGCCGTGCTGCTCGTGGCCGGCCTCGCGAATTTTGCCGTCTGGTCGCTGCCGAACCAGCCGGTGCCGCTCGACCCGCCGCCCGGCGGCAAGCTGAAAAGCGTGTCCTTCGCGCCCTTCCGCGACGGTCAGAGCCCGCTGACGCAAAAATTCCCCAGCACCGAGCAGATCGACGAGGATCTGGCCGCCCTCGCCCCGCAGGTGGCGGGGGTGCGCACCTACACCTCGCTGGAGGGGCTGGAGGTGGTGCCGGAGCTGGCGCGCCGCCACGGCATGCAGGTCACCATGGGGGCGTGGCTGTCGTCGCGGCTGGACAAGAACGAGAAGGAGGTCGCCTCCCTCATCGACCTCGCCAACCGCTACCCGGACGTCATCACGCGCGTGATCGTCGGCAACGAGGTGCTGCTGCGCCGCGAGCTGACGCCCGAGCAGGTGGCCGGCTACATCGACCGCGTGAAGGCGGCGGTGAAGCAGCCGGTGTCCTACGCCGACGTGTGGGAATGGTGGCTGAAATACCCGCAGATCGCCGATCACGTCGATTACCTGACCATCCACCTGCTGCCCTATTGGGAGGACGTGCCGACCGACGTGGCCGGCGCCATGGAGCGCATCCGCGGCAGCTACCGCACGATCGCCCAGCGCTTCCCCGGCAAGCCGATCCTGGTCGGCGAGACCGGCTGGCCGACGGAGGGCCGGTCGCGCGGCGCCGCGGTCACCGGGCTGGTCAACAAGGCCAAGTTCGTCAACGGCTTCGTCCGCCTCGCCGAGCAGGAGGGCTTCGACTACAACGTGATCGAGGCCTTCGACCAGGGCTGGAAGGCCAAGCTGGAAGGCACGGTGGGCGGTCACTGGGGCCTTTACACCGCCGACCGTCAGGCGAAGTTCGCCCTGGCCGGGCCGGTGGTGGAGAACCGCCAATGGCCGATGCTGTTCGGCGTCTCCTCCGGCCTCGCGCTGCTTCTGGTCGTCGGGCTGACCCTGCGCGGCCGTCCGCTGAGCGCCGGGGCCTTCGCCGCCCTGGCCTTCCTGGCGCAGGCGCTGTCCACCCTGTTCGTCCACGCCGTCTGGGGGGCGCTGCACGGCAAGCACTACCCGCAGGACGTGGCTCTGTCCGTCGTCATGCTGGCCGCCACCGCCGTGCTGTCGATGGCCGTCCTGCTGGCCGCCCGGCGGGCGCTGGGCAGCGGCGGCCTGGCGCTGGAGCCGCTGGCCCCGCTTCGCGGCCGTCCGGCGCTGTCGCGATTGGAGACGGTGGGCAAGGCCGCCGCCGTGGTTCTCGCCCTGCTGGGGATCGTCTGGAGCTTCCTGATCGTCTTCGACGGGCGCTACCGCGACTTCCCCAACTGGTACTTCGCCTTGCCGGCGCTTGGCCTGCTAGCACTCGGCGCCATGCGCGCCACGCGGCGTCCGGAGGGCACGGGGGCGCTGGCCGCCTGGGGAATCGGCGGACTGTTCCGCCCCGCCGTCCCGGTGGCCGATCTGCCGGCGAATGGCCTGTGCGGCGCCGTCCGCCGCCTGCCGCTGGAGTCGGCGCTGGCCGTCCTGCTGCTGCTCGGCGCGCTGCTGACCGTGCTGGCGGAAGGCGTGGTGCCGATGGAGTCGCTGATCTACGGGCAGCTTCCCTTCATGGAGGCCCTGCACGAGGTGGTGTGGACCAGCCCGAACTGGGAAGCGCTGTCCTGGGCCGGGCTTCAGCTTCTGCTGGCGGTGCCCTACGCCGCCGCCGTCCTGGCCGCCCGCTGCGGGGAGACCGCCCGCGCCGGCCATCAATGGGTCCGCATCGCCGGGCAGTGACCGGTTCCCCCTCTCCCGCTTGGGGTGGGAGAGGGGGCATACACCGCCTCAGGCCGCCTTCTCGCTTTTCCGGCCTTTCTGGTGCTCCGCGGTCCAGCGCCGCGGGTCCTGCAGGAAGGCGTGGATTTCGCCCTGCGCCTGCCCGTCCAGGTAATGGCCGCGGTTCGCCACCTCCAGCACGTCCCACCAGGTCGCCAACGCGTGCATCGTGATGCCCAGCGGCGCCAGATGCTCCTGGATCTCGTCGAAGATCCCGTACTGGAACAGCACGAACAGGTCGCGCACGTCGCAGCCCGCCTCCTTCAACGGCTGGGCGAAGCGGGCCTTGCGGTGGCCGTCGGCGGCGATCTGCTCGACCAGAAGCACGCGCCAGCCCGGCTCCACCCGCCCTTCGATGCGGTGCTTGTAACCCTGCAGGCCCTCCGGCGCCTCCTTGCGCACGAAGACGAGGGGAAGGCTCATCCGGTCGGCGATCAGCGCGGCCCAGGGCACGCCGGCCCCCTCGGCGGCGGCGATGGCGTCCAGTTCGCCGTCGCCGATCTCCTGCCCGATCATCCGCAGCGCGAAGTCGAGCACCTCGTCGCGCACCGCGGGGTAGGAAAGCAGCCGCCGCCCCTCCAGATGGACCGGGCTGACCAGCCCCGACCCGTGGTTGCACAGATGGTCCGGGTCGTACCGGACGCAGCCGGTCTCGATCAGATGGCGGGCCACGCTGGCGGCCCCTTCGCGCAATTCGATGTCCCAAGCGTCCGGTATCATGGCCTGCCCCCATCGTTCTCGCGTTGTTTTCAGCCTCATACCTTTCTACCTATGATCCCCCGTTCGAGGCGGGCCGCAACCCCTCCACCCGCGCCGGGACGGGCGCTTTGGCGGTAGCCGCAACGGGGAAGGACAAAACGCCGCAGCCTCCCACCGACTGCAGTCGTGTGTGCCGACGCGCCAGATCGGTTGACACGAACCGCGACAAACGTTGAAAAAGAGAATTGAATTGTAGCCATGCAGCTTTGGCAGAGCGGGGCGGGGAGCGGCGATGTCGGACATCCAGGGCTGGAGCCAGGACGATGACGACGATCTGTTGTTCGCCGACGAGGACGCTCCGGACCCGTCGTTCGCGACATCCGCCCCGGCCGCCCCCTGGAAGCTGCTGATCGTCGACGACGATCCGGAGGTGCACGCGATCACCCGCGTCGTGCTGAACGACGTGACCTTCGACGGGCGGCGCCTGCATTTCATGTCCGCCCATTCCGGCGACGAGGCGCGGGCGATCCTGAACGATCATCCCGACATCGCCGCCGTCCTGCTGGACGTGGTGATGGAGACGGAGGACGCCGGCCTGCTGCTGGTCCATCACATCCGGGAGGTGCTGGGCAATCGGCGGGTCCGCATCATCCTGCGCACCGGCCAGCCCGGCCAGGCGCCGGAACGGCAGGTGATCGTCAGCTACGACATCAACGACTACAAGGCCAAGAGCGAGCTGACCGCCCAGAAGCTGTTCACCACCACGGTGGCCGCGCTGCGCTCCTACCAGCACATCGACGCGATCGAGCGTAACCGGCAGGGGCTGGAGACGATCGTCGACGCCGCCGGCACCCTGTTCGAGCAGCGCTCCATGGATCGTTTCGCCGTCGGCGTGGTGGAGCGGGTCACCGCCCTGCTGCCGCGGGCGGCGGGCGCTTTCCTGTGCACGCTTCCGACCGGGCCGGCGCCGGACGGCTCGCCCCAGGAGCCGGAGGTGCTGTGCGGAACCGGCGTCTTCGCCAATGCCGCCGGCCAACCGGTCAGCACCGTGTTGCCCGGCGCGGTCTGCGCCGACATCGCCGCCGCTCTCGCCCGGGGCCGCAGCCTGCACCGCGACGACCACAGCGTCGCGCTGTTCCAGACCCAAAGCCCCGGCCCCGGCGCGCTGTTCATCGGTGGGCACGGCGGCCTGGAGGAGGTCGAGCGGCGGCTGGTGGAGATCTTCTGCTCCCGGATGTCGGTCGGGTTCGACAACGTGTCCCTCTACGAACAGCTCCACGGGGCCCAGATCGCTACGGTGCACGCCCTGGGCAAGCTGGCCGAATACAAGGATGAGGTCACCGGGGAGCATGTCCGGCGAATCGGCCGCTGGGCCACCGCCATCGCAAGGGAGCTTCAGGCGCGGGGCACCGGCGGGGGCGACGCCGACGACCGCTTCTGCGAGCTGATCGGGCTGGCCAGCATGCTCCACGATGTCGGCAAGGTCGCCATCCCCGACCGGATCCTGCGCAAGCCCGGCAAGCTGGACCCCGAGGAGATGGTCCAGATGCGCGAGCACGCCGCCATCGGCGGGCGCATCCTGCGCGACGCCTCCGGGCCGGTCGGCGGGCGCAGCTACCTGTCGATGGGAGCGGAGATCGCCGAGAGCCACCACGAGAAGTTCGACGGCACCGGCTATCCCCATGGGCTGGCGGGCGACGCCATCCCGCTGTCGGGCCGCATCGTGGCGGTCGCCGACGTCTACGACGCCCTGCTGCACCGCCGCCCCTACAAGGAGGCGTGGGAACTGGCGGCGGTGGTCGATCTGATCCGCGCCGAGTCGGGCCGGCATTTCGACCCGCAAGTCGTCGACGCCTTCGTCGCGATCCTGAAGCGCGGCGGGCCGGAGGCGTAGCGGGCATAAGGGCCGGAGGCCAGCGGGAACGGGGCGGCGGTCAGGCCGGTTCGGGCACGCGGTCGTCGGCGACGATGCGGTTCTTGCCGGACTGCTTGGCCGCATACATGCGCTGGTCGGCCAGATCGACCAGCCTTTCCCAATCCACCGGGCGGTCGTGGAGGTATTCGGCGACGCCGATGCTGGCGGTCTGCAGGGTTCCGTCCGGGCGCTTGCCCAGTCCCCGCTCGTGCAACCGCTCCACCGCGGTCAGGGCGCCCTGACGGCCGGTGTTGGGCATGATGACCACGAACTCCTCCCCGCCCCAGCGGACCAGCACGTCGGACTGGCGCAGCATGGCGCGGATCGCCTCCGCCGCCCGGCCGAGCTGCTTGTCGCCCTGATCGTGGCCGAAGCGGTCGTTGATCGACTTGAAATTGTCCAGGTCGAAGAAGATCACCGACAGCGGATGGTCCGAGCGCTGGGAGTGGGCGAACTGCAGCCGCAGCAGCTCCTCCCCGATGCGGCGGGAGAAGGCGCCGGTCAGCCCGTCGTGGGACGCCTGATCGACCAGGGCCATCATGAAGTGCAACTGGCTCATCGCCGCCAGCGTCGCCACCACCATGATGAGCACCAAAAGCCACAGGGCGCCCAGATAGGATGGGAAGGGGAAGACCAGCGAGCCGTAGACCCCGGCCAACATGTGCGCCGCCAGCATCGGCGTCGCGAAGGCCAGCCCCTCCAGCGCGGTCAGCGGGAAGACGCTGAGCCCCGCCACCATCACGAAGGGCAGGAAGGCGTAGCCGGCGGCCACCGCCAGCGCGCTTCCCGCGATCATGTCCTCGTTCAGCATGGGGTGCGAGGCGAGGAAGAAGATCGTCGGCACCGCCAGCAGCAGGGCCAGCCCCCGCCACGCGCTGCCCATGTCGTCGCAGATCCGGTAGCCGAGCGCCAGCGCGCCGAAGGCGAAGCTGGACACCAGCCGCAGGCCGGCCAGATAGCCCCACAGCGGCCAGGGGAAGATGAAGACGTCGATGACGATCCACAGCGGCGTCAGCACCGCGAACACCGCCGCGACCATGCGGACTCGGGAATGGATCAGCACAGCCCGGCGACGCTGGATGATCGGGGTGTGTCCGCCCGGATGCATCAGGTCGCGCAACTGCTCGAAGGAGAGATCGCCGCTCACCGCCTGGAATGCCCTCTCCGCGAACCGCCTGAGGAGATTAAGCGCTTGTTGATACACGCGATGCCCCCCATCGGCAACGGCAATTGCTGTGATTTCCAGGGATACGTGCGTATGCGGCGCGGCCTGTGGCATCAACGCATTTGTACGTGATTTGCCGGGACAGTCTTCCCGCCGTCCGCCGCTGTCAACGCCGAAGTGGTCATACCACTGGGGCAAAAGCACGCGGCGCGCATGAAAAAGGCCCGGCGGCGGGCCGGGCCTTTTCCTGGAGTCGAAACGGCGCGAGGACGGTCAGTCCTTCAGGTCTTCCCAAAGCTCCTTCACCTTGGCGAAGAAGCCCTCGGACTGCGGGTGGGAACCCTCCTTGCCGGCGTTGTCGAACTCGCGCAGAAGCTCCTGCTGCTTCTTGGTCAGGTTGACCGGAGTCTCGACGACGGCCTGGATGTACATGTCGCCGCGCTGCTGGCTGCGCAGCACCGACATGCCCTTGCCCTTGATACGGAACTGGTGGCCGGACTGGGTGCCGGGCGGGACCGTCACCTTGGTGCGGCTGCCTTCGATGGTCGGCACCTCCACCGTGCCGCCCAGCGCCGCGGTGGTCATGGGAATCGGCACCCGGCAATGGATGTTGGCGCCGTCGCGCTGGAAGATCGGGTGCGGCGCGATGGCCAGGAAGATGTAGAGGTCGCCCGGCGGCGCGCCGCGCAACCCCGCCTCGCCCTCGCCGGCCAGACGGATTCGCGTGCCGTCCTCCACGCCCGCGGGGATGTTGACCTGGAGAGTCTTCTCCTTGCGCAGGCGCCCGGCGCCGCCACAGCTTTTGCAGGGGTCCTTGATGACGCGGCCCTGGCCGTGGCAGGCCGGGCAGGTGCGCTCGATGGTGAAGAAGCCCTGCTGGGCGCGCACCTTGCCGTGGCCCTGGCAGGTCGGACAGGTGACCGGCTGGGTTCCCGCCGCCGCCCCGGAGCCGCTGCAGGAATCGCAGGCGACGGTGGAGGGGACGCGGACGTTGGCCGTGGTGCCCTTGAAAGCCTCCTCCAGCCCGATCTCCAGATTGTAGCGCAGATCCTGGCCGCGGCCCGACGCGCCGGCGCCGCCGCGGCGCCCGCCCATGAACTCCCCGAACATCTCGTCGAAGATGTCGGCGAAGCCGCCACCGCCGCCGCCGAAATCGAAGCCGCCGAAGCCGCCCGCCCCGCCGCGCCCGTTCTCGAAGGCGCCGTGGCCGAAGCGGTCGTAGGCCGCGCGCTTCTGCTCGTCCTTCAGGACGTCGTAGGCTTCGCTGATTTCCTTGAACTTGTGCTCGGCGTCCTTGTCACCCTGGTTGCGGTCCGGGTGATACTGCATCGCCATCTTGCGGTACGCTTTTTTGATCTCGTCCGCGCTGGCGCCCTTCGCCACGCCGAGCAGCTCGTAATAGTCCTGTTTCGCCATGGGCCCCGACCGCCTTCACATACAATAGACCAATCGTATCTCCGGCCCGCCACCGCAGGACGGATGACGGGCCGGACGATACTGCATGGCGCCGGGTTCTCCCGGCTGTGACACCGGAGGCAACGGGCGGCTGCCCAACGATTGCCTCCGGTTCCGAACGCTTAGGCCGACTTCTTCTTGTCGTCGTCCACTTCCTCGAAGTCGGCGTCGACCACGCCCGGCTCGTTCGGGGCGGCGCCCGCCGCACCGGCGGCACCGGCGCCCGGGGCCTCGCCCTGGCCGGCCTTGTACATGGCCTCGCCCAGCTTCATCGACACCTGGGCCAGGGCCTCGGTCTTCGCCTTCACGGCCTCCAGATCCTCACCGTCCATGACCGACTTCAGCTCGGCCACGGCGGCCTCGGCGGCGGTCTTGTCGGCGGCGGGGATCTTGTCGCCGTTCTCCTTGATCGTCCGCTCGGTGGTGTGGATCAGGGCGTCCGCGTGGTTGCGGGCGTCCACCAGCTCGCGCCGCTTCTTGTCGTCGGCGGCGTGGGCCTCGGCGTCCTTCACCATCTTGTTGATGTCGGCGTCCGACAGGCCGCCCGACGCCTGGATGCGGATCTGCTGCTCCTTGCCGGTGGCCTTGTCCTTCGCCGTGACGCTGACGATGCCGTTGGCGTCGATGTCGAAGGTCACCTCGACCTGCGGCACGCCGCGCGGGGCCGGCGGGATGCCGACGAGGTCGAACTGGCCGAGCAGCTTGTTGTCCGCGGCCATCTCGCGCTCGCCCTGGAAGACGCGGATGGTCACCGCGTTCTGGTTGTCCTCGGCGGTCGAGAAGGTCTGGGACTTCTTGGTCGGGATCGTCGTGTTGCGGTCGATCAGGCGGGTGAACACGCCGCCCAGCGTCTCGATGCCCAGGCTGAGCGGGGTCACGTCGAGCAGCAGGACGTCCTTGACCTCGCCCTTCAGCACGCCGCCCTGGATGGCGGCGCCGATGGCGACCACCTCGTCCGGGTTCACGCCGCGGTGCGGCTCACGGCCGAAGAACTGCTTCACCGCCTCGATGACCTTGGGCATGCGGGTCATGCCGCCGACCAGGATCACCTCGTCGATCTCGTTGGCCTTCAGGCCGGCGTCGCGCAGAGCGGCCTTGCAGGGCTCGATCGTGCGGGCGACCAGCTCGTCGACCAGGGCTTCCAGCTTGGCGCGGGTCAGCTTGACGTTCAGGTGCTTCGGGCCGGACTGGTCGGCGGTGATGAAGGGCAGGTTGACCTCGGTCTGCATGGCCGAGGACAGCTCGATCTTCGCCTTCTCGGCGGCTTCCTTCAGGCGCTGCAGGGCCAGACGGTCCTTGCGCAGGTCGATGCCCTGCTCCTTCTGGAACTCGTCGGCGAGGTAGTCGATGATGCGGGCGTCGAAGTCCTCACCGCCGAGGAAGGTGTCGCCGTTGGTCGACTTCACCTCGAACACGCCGTCGCCGATCTCCAGAACGGAGACGTCGAAGGTGCCGCCGCCGAGATCGTACACGGCGATGGTGCCGGCGCCCTTCTTCTCCATGCCGTAGGCCAGAGCGGCCGCCGTCGGCTCGTTGATGATGCGCAGCACTTCCAGGCCGGCGATCTTGCCGGCGTCCTTGGTCGCCTGGCGCTGGCTGTCGTTGAAGTAGGCCGGGACGGTGATGACCGCCTGGGTCACCTTCTCGCCCAGATAGTTCTCCGCCGTCTCCTTCATCTTCTGCAGGATGAAGGCGCTGATCTGCGACGGGCTGTACTTCTTGCCGACGGCCTCCACCCAGGCGTCGCCGTTGTCGCCGGAGATGATCTTGTAGGGGACGAGGCCCTGGTCCTTCTTGGTCAGCGGATCGTCGTAGCGACGGCCGATCAGACGCTTGATCGCGAAGAGGGTGTTCTCGGGGTTCGTCACCGCCTGACGCTTGGCCGGCTGGCCGACCAGACGCTCCGCGTTCTGCGCGAAGGCGACCATGGAGGGCGTGGTGCGCGTGCCTTCGGCGTTTTCGATCACCTTGGCGCTGGAGCCTTCCATGACGGCCACGCAGGAGTTCGTGGTGCCGAGGTCGATGCCAATGACTTTGCTCATGTTCAGCCTCTGTTGTTCGGCAGATGCGTGGCGGCCCGTTTGGTCCGGCACCGCCGCGATCCCCTTGGGGTCGGTGGAACGGTTGGGTGGATTCACGTCTGTCGCCGGAGATATAGGCAGGTGCGTTTCGGGCTGCAACGTCCTGGTCAATCCGCCAACCGTCAAAAGGCCAAAAGGTGACGCGCACGCTGGGGCATATCGTCGCGCCTGCGGCTTCGCGCCGCAAGTGAATACCAGGGTATTCAGAAGCATAAGGCGTGCAGTGAACTTTCTTTGCCGCCCCGATGCGCCGGAAGCGCTCTGTTACAGGGCTTTAACACAAGCAAAACGGTCGCAACCCAGCCATGTTAACTTTTCATTAACAAGTAATGGTGTGCATTTCAGTGTATAATCAATTGCCGGTTGCCTTGTTCCTTTGTTGTCCAAAGATTCTAATAGTGGAGAATCGAAGGAAATATGATATATCCCTCACTGGTCAGGGGGCCGCTCTTGCTCGCAGGCATGGCTTTCCGAAGCGGGACCGTGTGCAGCATTCCATAGGGGGATCAAGATGATGGATGAACGGCGCGACATGGCTCTGGCCATCAAGTCCTGCCTCGACAGCCTTATGGACGACGCGACGAAGTGCGACCTGGACGATCTGGCGCGCTTCATCAGCCTGGCTGCCCTGGCGGCGGAGGAAGCGGCCATGGCCTTCGATCCGAAGGCGGCGCAGTTGAAGGCCCTGATGTCCGGCGGCGCCGGCCACTGCTGACCACCGGAATCCTGATTGCCGGAATCCTGATTGCCGGAATCCTGATTGCCTGAGCGGTGAACGCCCGAACCGGCGCGGGAACGCCGGAGACTTCGGGCTTGCACCTTACAGGCCGAAAAAGAAAAAAGCCGCCCCGGGAGGGCGGCTTTTCTGTTTCCGGGTATTCCCGAGGCCCTCTACAGGATTTCCGCCGCGCGGATCGCCCCGTCGAGCAGGGCCAGCGTGCCGGCGCAGGACTCGTCGCCGTCCATGACCATGGGCAGGCGGTAGCTGAACATGGCCGCCGCCGCCTTGCCGTCCCGCTCCGCCCCAACCAACCAGAGGTAATGGGCGTCGGTGTGGCCGTCCTCCTCCGTCATCATCACGGCCTGGGCCAGCACACCGTCCTCGCCCCAGGGCTCGACGATCCGGTCGCTGGCGCGCTGGTCATCGGGGCGCACGAAGCGCAGCGCCATCTCGCGCAGCACCGCCACGGCGCCGTCCGGCCCCTCCTTGGGCGCCACCCGGTCGGTGACCAGCCGCAGCACGCCCCCCGCCGGGGCCGGCGGGTGGAAGGCGGCCACGGCGTGCCCCTCATGCTCCTCCACCTCCGGGCGCCAGCCGTCCGGCAGCCGGAACCGCACCACCCCTTCCCATTCCACGCTGTGGCCCATCCCATGGCCCACATCGTGGCCATCCTGTCCGCCCGTCACGGCATCCTCCCCTAATCCTGTGCCGGCACTTTAGGCCGAAGCGCCGGCGAATCCAGCCTTGATCGCGGTCCGCCGAGCCACCATGGTTCGGCGATGATCATTTCCGCCAGCTACAAGACGGACATCCCCGCCTTCTACGGGCGCTGGTTCCTGAACCGGCTGGAGGCCGGATACTGCCGCATGGTCAACCCCTACGGCGGCCAGACCTACCGCATCGGGCTGAGCCGCGCGGAGGTCGACGGCTTCGTCTTCTGGACCAAGAATCTCGGCCCCTTCCTGCCGGCGCTGGAGGAGGTGTCGGAACGCGGCTTTCCCTTCGTCGTCCAATACAGCATCACCGGCCTGCCCGGCGCGCTGGAGCGCTCCGTCCCCGACGTGGAGCGGGCGGTGGAGCATATGGCCCGGCTGCGCGACCGCTGGGGGCCGCGCGCCGCCGTTTGGCGCTACGACCCCATCGTGACGGTGCCCATCGTAAAGGCGCCCATCGTGAAGGCGGGGGCCACGCCGCCGTCCTGGCACCGCGAGACCTTCGCCCGGCTGGCTGGCCGGATGCGCGGCCTGACCGACGAGGCGGTGGTGTCCTTCCTTCAGCCCTACCGCAAGACGGCGCGCAACCTGGACGCCGCCGGTGTGCCCTGGCGCGACCCGGACCCCGAGGAAAAGCGCGCCCTGCTGGCCGATCTGGCCGGCATCGCCGCGGAGCACGGCATGGCGCTGACGCTGTGCACCCAGCCGGAACTGGCCGGCGTTCCCGGCACGGCGCCGGCCCGCTGCGTCGACGCGCAACGGCTGTCCGACGTCGCCGGGCGGCCCGTCGGCGCCAGGGAAAAGGGCAACCGGCCGGGCTGCCTGTGCGCGGAAAGCCGCGACATCGGGGATTACGACACCTGCCCGCACGGCTGCGTCTACTGCTACGCCGTCGCCAACCGCGCCACGGCGCAGCGGCGCTTCGCCGCCCACGACCCGGCGGGGGAGTTCCTGTTCTCGCCGGAACGGGCGGGGTAAGGCTCCCCAGCCCGCCGTCTCGGCGCCTTCCCGGTTACGGGCAGACCTTCTTCACGGTCTCGACCAGCTTGTCCGGGTTGAAGGGCTTGACCAGCCAGCCGGTGGCCCCGGCCTCGCGGCCGGCGGTCTTCTTGGCGGGATCGGCTTCGGTGGTCAGCAGCAGGACGGGGGTCGCGCGGTTGAGCGCGCTGCCGCGGATGGCCCGGGTCAGGGCCAGACCGTCCATGCCCGGCATGTTCAGGTCGGTGATGATGCAGTCGAACTTCTGCCGGTTGACCTCCGCCAGACCGGCGGTGCCGTCCGCCGCCTCGGTGACGCCATAGCCGGCGTTGCGCAGCGTGAAGGCGACCATGTCGCGGATGGTCTTGGAGTCGTCGACGGTCAGAATGGTCTTGGCCACGGGTCCGGTTCCCTGAATGAGCGGCCGCCTGGAACGGGCAATTCACGGGGCGCCGCGAGACTCCCCGACACGAACCGGGGTTCCGATGCGAATAGGCGAAGGACCAGCCCGGCGCAAGCCCTTCGGTGCGCGGGGGACCGCGGACGTTCCTCCACCCGGAAAGACGGCGGGATGAAAAAATGCGGCGCGGCGGACCAAGCCGCCGCGCCGCCGCAAGAGACGTGCCGCCTGCCGTCCGAAGGATGGTCAGGCCGGACGGTCAGGCTTTGGTATCGACGTGCTGGCCGCCCATTTCGTGAGGACCGGCCTTGGCGACGCCCACCATGGCTTCGCGCAACAGGCGGCCGTGGATGGTATAGCCGGGCTGGAGCACCTGCACGACGGTGCCGGCGGGCTTGCCGGTGTTCTCGATCTCGAACATCACCTGATGGAAGTTCGGGTCGAACAGCTCGCCGGTCGGGTCGATCTTCTTGATGCCCGCACGCTCGAAGGCGGAGATGAGCTGGCGCTCGGTCGCCTCCACGCCCACGGCGAGGCCCTTCAGCACGTCGTCGTTCTCTCGGCCCTCGGCGGGGACGGCCTCCAGCGCGCGGCGCAGGTTGTCGGCCACCGTCACCAGTTCCTTGGCGAAGCTGGACACGGCGAACTTGCTGGCGTCCTCGCGGTCGCGCTGGGCGCGGCGGCGGGTGTTCTCCACCTCGGCCATCTGGCGCAGGAGCTGGTCCTTCAGGCTGGCGACCTCGGCCTCAAGCTGGCCCACGCGATCCCCGGCACCGGCGTCCGCGGCCTTGTCCTGGGCGGCCTTATCCTGGACGGCTTCGGTCTGCTCCACCTCGGCTTCGGCGGGCTTGTTCTGCTCTTCGCTCATGGCTCTCTCGTTGTCGTCTCTGGTCGTCGTCTGGTGGGGATTCGGTCGAAGCGTTGCCAAGGTCGTCACCCGACAAGGCGGCTGATGACCTTGGCTGTATAATCCACAAGCGGGATGATCCGGGCATAATTGATGCGGGTCGGGCCGATCACGCCGATGGCGCCGATCACCTGCTCGCGGCTGTTCTGGAACGGCGAGATGATCAGCGAACAGCCGGAATGGCCGAACAGCACATTCTCCGCGCCGATGAAGATCTGCACCCCGTCGCCCTTCCCGGTGGCGTCGAGCAGGCGCAGCATGGTCTCCTTGGTCTCCAGCGCCTCGAACAGGGCGCGCACGCGCTCCAGGTCCGACAGGGCGGTGACGTCCTCCAGCAGCTTCGCCTGGCCGCGCACGATGAGCTGGCCGCTGTTCTGCCCGCCGCTGCCCGCCCAGGTGGCGAGACCGGCGGAGACCACGCGCTGCGACAATTCGTCCAGCTCGGTCTTCTGGTCCTCGATCTCGCGCAGCACGGCCTGCCGCGCCTCGTCCAGCGTGCGGCCGACCAGCTTCGCGCTGAGGAAGTTGGAGACCATCTGCAGCGTCGCGGCGGGCACGCCGACCGGCACCTCGATGACGCGGTTCTCGACCAGCCCGTCCTCGTTGACCAGCACGACCAGCGCCCGGCCGGGGGCCAGCGAGACGAACTCGATGTGCTTCAGCGGCCGGTCGGTCTTCGGCGCCACCACCAGCCCGGCGCAGTGCGACAGGCCGGACAGCAGGGTCGACGCCTCGCCCAGCACGTCCTGCAGCGACCGCCCGGAGGAGGCGCATTTCGCCTCGATGGAGCCGCGCTCGTCCTCGCTCAGGCTGCCGATCTCCAGCAGGCCGTTGACGAACAGGCGCAGCCCCGCCTCGGTCGGGATGCGGCCGGCGGAGGTGTGGGGGGCGTAGAGCAACCCCTGTTCCTCCAGGTCGGCCATGACGTTGCGGATGGTCGCGGGCGACAGGGCCATGCCGAGCCTCCGCGAGATCGTGCGCGAGCCCACCGGCTCGCCGGTCGCCACATAGGCGTCGACGATCAGCCGGAAGATCTCGCGGGACCGTTGGTTCAGCTCGGTGATCATGGCGGGGCGGGGACCGGACGATGCTGTTGGGGCACGGATAAGGGGCGTCCCGAATTTAGGCAGGTGTCCGCGCCGAATCAACGTGCGCCCCGGTTGCGCGCTGGACGGCGGGGGCGGCGGGCGCTAGCTTGCCGCCGATTTCAACAGATTCGCGGATCATGCCCGATGCGTCCCTCCGGCCGCGCCCACGACCAGTTGCGCACCATTTCCCTTGAGCCCCATTTCAGCAAGCACGCCGAGGGGTCCTGCCTGGTGCGGTTCGGCGACACGCACGTCCTGTGCACCGCCAGCGTGGACGAGGGCGTTCCCCGCTTCCTGAAGAACACCGGCCTCGGCTGGGTCACCGCCGAATACGGCATGCTGCCGCGCTCCACCCACAGCCGCACCGACCGCGAGGCCGCCAAGGGCAAGCAGTCGGGCCGCACCCAGGAGATCCAGCGCCTGATCGGCCGCGCGCTGCGCGCCGTCACCGACCGCGCCGCCATGGGCGAGAAGCAGATCAAGATCGACTGCGACGTCATCCAGGCCGACGGCGGCACCCGCACCGCCGCCATCACCGGCAGCTTCGTCGCCCTGCATCTGGCCTTCCAGCATCTGATGCAGATCGGCGCCCTGAAGACCATGCCGCTGACCGACCATGTGGCCGCCGTCTCCTGCGGCATCTACAAGGACGCCAGCGTGCTGGACCTCGACTACGCCGAGGATTCGACGGCCCAGGCCGACGCCAACTTCGTGCTGACCGGCCAGGGGGGCATCGTCGAGGTGCAGGGCACCGCCGAGGAGCGCCCCTTCAGCGAACCGCAGTTCATGGAGTTGCTGGCGCTCGCCCGCAAGGGCATCGATGAGCTGGTGGCCTTGCAGAAGGCGGCGATCGCGGTGAAGTAAAGGCGCGGTTGCGCATTGCCCCCACCCTGACCCTCCCCCGCTGTCGCAGGGGAGGGGAAATCGGCCCTCCCCTGCGACAGCGGGGGAGGGAGGGACCCGCGAAGCGGGAGGGTTGGGGGCAACCCGCTGTGACAGAAGGAACTCCCATGACCACGCCTCCCCGCCGCTTCACGGGCGGCACGCTGGTGATCGCCAGCCACAACAAGGGCAAGGTCCGCGAGATCGCGGCGCTGCTCGGCCCCTACGCCGCCTCCTTCGTGTCCGCGGGCGAGCTTGGCCTGCCGGAGCCGGAGGAGACGGGGACCAGCTTCGTCGCGAACGCCGAGCTGAAGGCCCTGGCCGCCGCCAAGGCGGGGCATGTCGCGCTGGCCGACGACAGCGGGATGGTGGTGCCGGCGCTGAACGGCGACCCCGGCATCTACTCCGCCCGCTGGGCCGGTCCGGAAAAGGACTTCCAGATGGCCATGGGCAAGGTCGAGAAGGGACTCCAGGGCCAGACCGACCGCCGCGCCTGGTTCGTCTGCGCCCTGTCGCTGGCCTGGCCGGACGGCCATGTCGAGACGGTCGAGGGCCGCTGCCCCGGCACTCTGGTCTGGCCGCCGCGCGGCGCGCATGGTTTCGGTTACGATCCGATGTTCAAGCCGGACGGCCACGACATCACCTTCGGCGAGATGGACCCGGCCAGGAAGCATGAGATGAGCCACCGGGCCGACGCCTTCCGCCAGCTTGTGGAGCGATGCTTCAAGTGACTCCTGATCCTGGCTTCGGGATCTACATCCACTGGCCCTTCTGCAAGGCGAAGTGCCCGTACTGCGACTTCAACAGCCACGTCCGCGACCGGGTCGAGCATGACCGCTGGCGCGCCGCGCTGGTGCGGGAACTGGATCATTACGCGGACGCAACGCCCGGCCGCCGGGTCACCTCGGTCTTCTTCGGGGGCGGCACGCCGTCGCTGATGGAACCGGCGACGGTCGGCGCCGTGCTGGAGCGCATCGCCGCCCGCTGGACGGTGGGCGACGATCTGGAGGTGTCGCTGGAGGCCAACCCGACCTCGGTCGAGGCCGACAAGTTCCGCGCCTTCCGCGCCGCCGGGGTCAACCGCCTGTCGATGGGCATCCAGGCGCTGGACGACACCGCGCTGAAGTTCCTCGGCCGCCAGCACAGCGCGGCCGAGGCGACCGGCGCCATCGCTCTGGCCGCCCGGACCTTCCCGCGCTTCAGCTTCGACCTGATCTACGCCCGCCCCGGCCAGTCCGTCGCGGCGTGGGAGGAGGAGCTGACCCGCGCGCTGGACCACGCGGTCGGCCACTTGTCGGTCTACCAGCTGACCATCGAGGAGGGCACGGCCTTCTTCCCCCTGCACGCGCGGGGCGATCTGGTGCTGCCCGACGAGGATCTGGCCGGCGACCTCTACGAGGCGACGCAGAGCCTGCTCGACCGCGCCGGGCTGCCCGCCTACGAGATCTCCAACCACGCCCGCCCCGGCGAGGAGAGCCGCCACAACCTGACCTACTGGCGCTACGGCGATTACGTCGGCGTCGGTCCCGGCGCCCACGGCCGGCTGACGCTGGACGGCGAGAAATTCGCCACCCGCGCCCACCGCGCCCCGGAAATCTGGCTGGAGCGGGTGGAGCGCGACGGCCACGGCGCCGCCGCGCCCGAGCCGGTCGCCCGCGAGTCGCGGGGGTCGGAGCTGCTGATGATGGGGCTGCGCCTGCGCGAGGGGGTGGCCCGCGCCCGGCTGGTCGAGGAGACCGGCCGCGACCTCGACGGGCTGGTCGATCCCGCCGCGCTGGAGCGTCTGGTGGCCGGCGGCTTCCTGAAGGTCGGCAAGGACACGTTGCGCGCTACCCACGAGGGGCGGCAGCGGTTGAACGCCGTGCTGGGGGCCCTTCTGGCCTGACCGCAGGAATACCCGGAAACGTGGTGTGACAAAGGCGCCCAGTGCCCGGCGCGCCCCGCATTTTTATACATCCGTTTATAAGTTTCCTGTGACTGTCGATCATTCTTGGAGTTCCGGCAAAGACAAGGGCAAACAACCGCCGCTTGCCGGGACGCGGGACAGGGCAGACAGTTGCAGGCAGACATCCCATGACCCTCACGAAGCTTTCCATTCGGGCCAAGCTGTGGGCGCTCGTCGTCGCGGCTTCGGTCGCATCCTTCGCCATCGCCGGTGCCGGCCTTTATCTCAATTACAGCCGAATGCACGCCGACCGTCTCGACACGCTGCACAGCATCGTGGAAACCGGGGTCACCCTGGCCACCACGCTGGAGGCGGAGGCGGCGGCCGGCAAAATCACCCGCGACGAGGCTCAGGCCCGTTTCAAGGCCGCGGTGGCCGGCATCCGCTACGCCGGCGGCAAGGAGTATCTCTTCGCCCACACCATGGACGGCTACGGCTTTGCCCACGTCAACGCCAAGCTGATCGGCGCCGACGTCAAGCCGCTGAAATCGGCCAATGGCGTCCACATGATCGTGGAGTTCATCCGCTTGGTCCGCGCCAGCGGCGACGGCCTGCTGGAATACGACTGGCCGCGCACGGTCGGCGGCAGCGATCTGGCGGTGAAGCTGGGCTATGTCCGCGGCTTCGAACCGTGGAACATCTTCATCGGCACCGGCATCTTCATCGATGACATCCGCGCTGCCTTCCTGGAGCAGCTGTGGACGCTGGCCACGGTCATCCTGGTCCTGGCGGTGCCCGCCATCGGCCTGATCGCCTGGGTCGGCACCGACATCAGCGGGGTGCTGCGCGGGCTGGGCGCCAAGATGCGCTCGCTGGCCGACGGCGACCTGTCCACCCGCTTCTCCGAGGCGGAGCGCGGCGACGAGATCGGCGCCATGGCCAAGGCCGTGCTGGTCTTCCAGACCAACGCCCGCGACAAGCAGCGACTGGAGGCCGAGCAGGCCGCCTCGGCCCAGCGCGCCCAGGAGGAGAAGCGCCGCGCCATGCTGGCGCTGGCCGCCAGCTTCGAGCAGAGCATCGGCGCCGTCGTCCGCACCGTGTCCGACGCGGCGGCGACGATGGAGGAGCGCGCGGCCGAGATGAACCGCGCCGCCGCCCAGACCGACGAGCTGGCGACCTCCGTCGCCGCGGCGACGGAACAGACCTCCGCCAACGTGCAGACCGTGGCCGCCGCGTCGGAGGAGCTGGCCGGCTCGATCCAGGAGATCAGCCGTCAGGTCGCCGAGTCGTCGCGCATCGCCGGCGAGGCGGTGACCCTCAGCGGGCGGGCCAACGACAAGGTCGGCGGGCTGGCCGAGGCGGTGCAGAAGATCGGCGCGGTCGTCCAGCTCATCAACGACATCGCCAGCCAGACCAACCTCTTGGCACTCAACGCGACCATCGAGGCCGCCCGCGCCGGCGAGGCCGGCAAGGGCTTCGCCGTGGTGGCGAGCGAGGTGAAGGCGCTGGCCAACCAGACCGCCAAGGCGACCGAGGAGATCGCCGCCCAGGTCGCCAACATCCAGACGGTGACCGGCGACGCGGTCGGTGAGATCCAAGGCGTGACCCAGGTGATCCTGCGGGTGAACGAGATCGCCACCTCCATCGCCTCCGCGGTCGAGGAGCAGGGGGCGGCGACCCGCGAGATCAGCCGCAACGTCCAGGAGGCGGCGGGCGGCACGCAGGAGGTGTCGGCCAACATCAGCGGCGTCACCGGCGCGGCGACCCGGAGCGGCGCCACCGCCCGCGACGTTCTGGAGATGTCGCGCCAGCTCGGCCACCAGCTCGACACGCTGCACCGGGAGGTCGGAGGCTTCCTTCAGCAGCTCCGTGCGGCGTAAGGTGGGGTGAACGGTCCGGGAAAGGGGTTGGGATGCGCATCAGTCTGGTGGTGGCCGCGGCGCGCAACGGCGTGATCGGCCGCAACGGCACCCTGCCCTGGACCCTGCCCGGCGACCTCAAGCGCTTCCGGGAACTGACGATGGGCAAGCCGGTCCTGATGGGCCGGCGCACCTGGGAGTCGCTGCCCCGCAAGCCTTTGCCCGGCCGCGACAACCTCGTGGTCAGCCGAAGCCATCCGGCGGGGGAGCGCGACGGGGCGCGCTGGTTCGGCGGCCTCGACACGGCGCTGGACTGGTGCCACGGCCGCGGCGTCCCGGAAGTCGCCGTGATCGGCGGCGCCGAGCTGTTCCGCGAGACCCTGCCGCTCGCCGACCTCGTCCACCTGACCCGTGTCGAGCGGGATGTGGAGGGCGACACCGTCATGCCGCCGCTGGGGCCGGAGTGGGTGGAGACAGAATGCGGCCCGCTGCTAACCGAGAACGGGCTGGAGTACCGGTACCTGGACCTCGTACGGCGCCCCGTCAGCGCTGGGGCGTGAGCGCGACGATCGACAGCCCGCCCCACAGCAGAGCCAGCCCCATGCTCACAATGGCGTCGAATCGCAAATCCACCACCTCCAGATACAAGTGCATCTGGTTCAGGCTCCCAAGCACCCCGAGCGAGGGCTGATAGCCGTTCATCATCGGGAACGCCATGACCGGCATCATCACGCCCACACGACCATCAGCCGACCAAGCAGATGGAATGGATCGAATGGCAGCATGTCGGGTTGTTCCTTCCAAACGTGCCTCGGATTTTTATTGATAATCCGAGTTAGGATCGGTGGTCAACCACTCTGGCCGGGAGGAAAGTCCGGCCATGGACCGGAAAATCGCATTTGGACTACGACTCCGCGCCATTCGGAAAGCGCAGGGCATGTCGCAGGAGCAGTTTGCCGAATTGCTCGACCGGTCCCCTGACGCTGTCTCGAACATGGAACGTGGCATCAACCTGCCGAGCGTAGAGACGCTGATCCGGTTGAGCGACAAGCTCGACATTCCACTTGGACATTTGTTCGCCGCGCTCGATGCGGTCGAGGGCACCGATGGGAAACGGGTTTCTTTGGAGTCGTCCTTGGCCGAAAACGCACGACGCCTGACTCTCCGCGATCTGGAAATTGCTCTGAAACAGATCGAGGCGTTTCCGAAGGGCGATTAGCTTTTCGTTCGAGACCAATTCCCTCTCCCGCCCCGGGAGAGGGTGGCGCCGAAGGCGCCGGGTGAGGGTCCATCCAAGGATTGGAGTGCCAACCTGTTGCCGGCACCCTCACCCTTCCCACACTGACGTGTGGGCCCCTTCCCTCTCCCGGGGCGGGAGAGGGTTTTTTCAGGCCCCCTTGTTTTCGCCCTTGTTCTCGCGGTGGCGGCGCTCGATGGCGTCCCACAGGGTGGCCTCCAGCGCCGACCCGTCGAGCCGGTTGATCTCCTGGATGCCGGTGGGCGAGGTCACGTTGATCTCGGTCATGTAGTCGCCGATCACGTCGATCCCGACGAAGACCAGACCCTTCTCGCGCAGCACCGGGCCGATGGCCTTGCAGATCTCCTGCTCGCGCGGGGTCAGCTCCGTCTTCTTGGCGCTGCCGCCGGCGTGGAAGTTGGCCCGGGCCTCGCCCTCCTGGGGCATGCGGCTGACGGCGCCGGCGGGCTCACCGTCGATCAGGATGATGCGCTTGTCACCCTGGCGGATCTCCGGCAGGTACTTCTGCACGATCACCGGCTCGCGGTAGAGCTGGGTGAACAGCTCCAGCAGCGAGCCGAGATTCTCGTCGTCCGGCTTCAGGTGGAAGACGCCGGCCCCGCCGTTGCCGAACAGCGGCTTGACGATGATGTCCTTGTGCTGCGCCCGGAAGTCCAGGACCGCCTGCTTGTCGCTGGTGATCAGCGTCGGCGGCATCAGGTCGGGGAAATGGGTGACGAACAGCTTCTCCGGCGCGTTGCGCACCTCCGCCGGGTCGTTCAGCACCAGCACCTTGGGCTGGATGTGCTCCAGCATGTGGGTGGCGGTGATGTAGGCCATGTCGAAGGGCGGGTCCTGGCGCATCAGCACCACGTCCATGGTCGACAGGTCGACGATCCGCGGCTCGCCCAGCGTGTAGTGGGCGCCCTTCTGGCGGACCACGGTCATTTCGCGCACGCGGGCGGTCAGGACGTTGCCGGTCAGGCTGAGGTCGCGCGGGTGGTAGTGGTAGAGCGTGTGCCCGCGCTTCTGCGCCTCAAGCGCCATCATGAAGCTCGAGTCGGTGTCGATGTTGATGGACTCGATGGGGTCCATCTGGAAGGCGACGGCGAGGCTCATCCTGCGGGTCTCCGAAACGGGCTTTTGAAAGTGGGGTCAGTTCAGTTGGTTCTTGAGCTGCTGGATCAGCGCGGCGACCTGATGGCGGTGCCGTTCGCTGGCGGTCAGCTCCAGGAAGGTCTCCAGCGCGGCGATGGCGGCGGCGAGGTTGCCGTTGTGGGCTTCCAGAAGGCCGGTCTCCCGCCACAGCGACGCCTCGGCCGGGGCGAACAGCCGCATCGCCTCCAGCACCTCCAGCGCGCGCGGCACGTCGCGGGCGGAAAGGTGGCGCAGCTTGATGTTGTTCTGCAGCCGCAACAAAATCTCACGGTTGGACACGGTTTGGTAATGGCCGGGCTCCAGCTCCGCCGCGCTGCCGGCGGTGGCCTTCAGCAGGTCGCGCAGGTCCACGGCGGTGCGCACCTGCCCCTCGTTGAAGGGGTCGAGGATGGCGCGCGCGCCGTCGGCCTCCAGCCGCACCAGGAAATGGCCGGGGAAGTTCAGCCCCAGCATCGTCCAGCCCTGCGAGCGGGCGGCGTGCAGGTACAGGATGCCCAGCGCCACCGGCAGGCCGCGGCGGCGGTCGATGACGCGCAGCAGGTTGGCGTTCTGCAGGTCGTCGTAGGTGTCCTGGTCGCCGGCGTAGCCGTGCCGCTCCACGATCACCTCGTGCAGCCAGGAGACGCGGGCCTCCAGCCCGTCGAGGGTGGGCGAGACGCGCTCCGCCAGATCATGGGCGATATCGGCGAGGTGACGGCGGTAGTCGGCCAGCGCGGCGCCCGGCACCTCCAGCGCGCCCAGCGCCAGGGCGGCTTCGGCCAGATCGATCTGCTCGTCCGGCTGCTGCCCCACGCGGCGCAGGATGTCACGGGCCTCGGCGCGGCTGGTCACGGGCGGCGTCCTTCCTCTTCTTCAGCCTTCGCGTCAGGCCCGCCACGCGTCCGGGACGTGGCGCGGCCACGACCAAGGGGTAACGAGCATGACATCGAAGCGCAAGACATAGCCGGCATAGCGGGGGTTGGCCCCCAGATAGGCGTGGGCGGCGCGGGCGAGGCGGCCCCGCTGGCGGGCGTTGACCGCCTCGTTCGCGGTGTCCCAGTCGCCGCGGGCCTTGACCTCGACGATCGCCAGAGTGTCGCCCCGCCGGGCCACGATGTCGATCTCTCCCATGGGTGTGCGCAGGCGGCTTTCCAGGATGCGGTAACCCTTCAGCCGCAGCGCCAAGCGGCAGAGCTGCTCGGCGTAGCGGCCGTAATTCTCCGCCCGGCGGCGCAGCGCGCCCGGCGCGCTCATGGTTTCCCCTCCCGCGACAGCTCCAGCGCGCGGGCGTAGACGGTCCGCTTGTTCTGGCCGGTGCGGGCGGCCACGTCGGCGGCGGCGTCGCGGACCGACAGGCGGCTCAGCGCCTCGCGCAGCAGGGCGTCCACATCGGCCTCGGTCGGGGTGGCCTCCTCGCCGGGCGGGCCGATGACCAGCACGACCTCGCCCTTCGGCGGGCCGGCCTCGGCGTAGTGGGCGGCCAGCTCCGGCAGGGTGCCGCGCCGCACCTCCTCGTAGAGCTTGGTCAGCTCCCGCGCCACCGCGGCCTCCCGCGCGCCCAGGATGTCGGCGAGGTCGGCCAGCGACTCGGGCAGGCGCTGCGGCGACTCGAAGAAGACCAGCGTGGCGGGAACGTTCTTCAGTTCCCCGGCGGTGGCGCGCCGCGCGCTGCTCTTGTTGGGCAGGAAGCCGGCGAACAGGAAGCGGTCGGTCGGCAGGCCGGACAGCACCAGCGCCACCAGCGGGGCGGAGGCGCCGGGCAGCGTGGTGACCGCCACCCCCTCCGCCACGCACTCGCGCACCAGCTTGTAGCCGGGGTCGGAGACCAGCGGCGTGCCGGCGTCGGTGACCAGCGCGATGGACTCGCCCGCTTTCATGCGGCCGATGAGGACCGGACGCATCTTTGCCGCGTTGTGTTCATGATAGGAGACGAAGGGCGTGTGGATGCCATGGATGCCCATCAGCTTCGCCGTCACCCGCGTGTCCTCGCAGGCGATGGCATCGGCGCGGCGCAGCGTGTCGAGCGCGCGCAGCGTGATGTCGGCGGCGTTGCCGATGGGGGTGGCGACCACATAAAGGCCGGCGCCGAGTTTACTTGCGGCCCTCGGCTCGCTACCTTCAGCGTCACCAGAGACGCCGGGCCCGGAAACGGGCTCGGGCGCCGGACCGGATGTGGAGATCGTTGGTGGCACGCTTGACGACACCTTTCTCGCGCGCTTGGGGGCAGCAGGCTGCCGCCGCCCTGTTGGTTGTCGGCACGCTTTCGGCCTGCTCGACTGTAAAGGCCCCGGCGCCGCCGACTCAAGCGCCGCAAGCGCCCGTCGCCGCCGTCCCGGCCGCCCCGCAGACCTTGAAGGTGGCGATCCTGCTGCCGCTGTCCGGGTCCAGCGCCGCCATCGGGCAGGCCATGCTGGAGTCGGCGCAGATGGCGCTGTTCGATCTGGCCGGCGACCGGTTCGAGCTGCTGCCCCGCGACACCAAGGGCACGCCCACCGGCGCCGCCGACGCGGCACGGCAGGCCATCGCCGAGGGGGCGAGCCTGATCCTCGGCCCGCTGTTCGCCGCCGACGTGGCGGCGGTGAAGCCGGTCGCCCAGTCCGCGGGCGTGGACGTGCTGGCCTTCACCAACGACTGGACGCAGGCCGGCAACGGCACCTATGTGCTGGGCTTCGTGCCCGCCGATCAGGTCACCCGCGTGGTCGGCTTCGCCCGTTCGCGCGGCGCCACCCGCTACGTCGCGCTGGCCCCGCGCACCGCCTATGGCGACGCCGTGGTCAACGCCGTGCAGGCCGCCTCGCGCCAGTTCGGCGGGCAGGTGGCGCAGGTCGAGCGCTACGATCCGGCGGTGACCGACCTCGCCCAGCCGGCGCGGCAGGTGACCCAAGCCGGCGTGCAGCCGCAGGCGGTCATGCTGGCCGAAGGCGGGCCGCGCGCACAGGGGCTGGCGTCGGCGCTGTCCGCCAACGGGCTGAACACCCAGCAGGTCAAGCTGCTCGGCACCGGCCTGTGGGACGAGCCCGGCCTTGGCCAGGAACCCGCTCTGGCCGGCGCCTGGTTCGCCGCCCCGGCCCCGCAGAGCCGCGCCGACTTCGAGGCGCGCTTCGAGCGGACCTACGGGCGCAAGCCGCCGCGCATCGCCACCCTGTCCTACGACGCCACGGCCATCGCCGCGGTGCTGGCCAAGATGCCCGACGCGTCGGGCCGCTTCGACCGCGCGGCGCTGAACAACCCCAACGGCTTCGAAGGCATGGACGGCGTCTTCCGCCTGCGCGCGGACGGCGTCGTGGAACGCAGTCTGGCCGTTCTGGAGGTCACCCCCGGCGGTCCCCGCGTGATCGATCCCGCCCCATCCAGCTTCGAAGTGCTGGGGCAGTGATCGCAAGACGCTGAAAAGAGCCTTCGCCCGCGGCGGCGCAAAGCACGAAGGAGATCGTGTCTTGTGCCGTCGCGGTGAACCGCGAACTTAACCGTGCTGCTTCGCCAGACGGCGGGCGTTGGCGCGGACGGTGCGGTAGGCGGGGGTCATGCCGGCCTGGGTCAGGGCGGTGGCCGACTCGACCATGTAGAGCGCGGCGTGAATGCCGGCCTCGACCGTCTCGGTGACGGTGCGGCGTTGCAGTTCCATCAGGTCGACGGGGTTGCGGCACTGGCCGAGGCCGGTCACCATCACCATGGCGGCCTGAAGCTGGCCCTGCATGAGGGTCATCCAGGCCTGTTGCATCTCGCCGATGCCCTTGGCGACGGCGTGGGTGGCCTCCACCATCGCCTCCACCTTCTCGGAGCCCATGCGGACGAACTCCGGGTTGGCGAGGTCGATGGGGTTGTTCATCGCCGCCGCCATCATCGCGGTGCGGTAGCCGATCGTCTGGGCCGCCGCCACCCCCATCTCGCCCGTCTTGACGCCGGTCCGGGTCAGATCGCCCGCCACCGTCAGAAAGCGTTGCGTCGGTTCGCCGTTGCCGGCCTTGCGTCTCGCCATTCGCTCCACCTCACCAAAGGACCCGACCGGAGCAAAGGCCCCGGCCGGGCCGAAAAAACCGTGACCCGGACGCCAACGCTGCACTGCAGCATTTGGTTCCGGGTCCAGTCTTTACAGGGAAGCGAGCGCGCGGTCGAGGTCTTCGACGATGTCCTGGGCGTCCTCCAGCCCGACGGACAGGCGGAGCAGGTTCGGGCGGATGTTCGCCGCCGCCTTCTCCTCGACCGTCAGCTTGGAGTGGGTGGTGGTGTCGGGGTGGGTGATCAGGCTCTTGGAGTCGCCAAGATTGTTGGAGATCATCACCATCCGCAGGTCGTTCAGGGCGCGGAAGGCCTCCTCCTTGCCGCCCTTCAGGAAGATCGACAGCATGGTGCCGCCGCCGGTCATCTGGCTGCGGACGAGATCGTGCTGCGGGTGGCTGGGCAGGCCCGGATAGAGCACCCGCTCCACCTTCGCGTGGCCTTCCAGGAACTCCGCCACCGTCAGGGCCGCCGCGCTCTGCGCCGACACGCGCAGTTCCAGCGTCTCCAGCCCCTTCAGCAGCAGCCAGGCGTTGAAGGGCGAAATGGTCGGGCCGGTGTGGCGCAGGTAGGGGTGGATCACGTCCGACCCGTACTGCTTGTCGTTGGTCAGGATGATGCCGCCCAGACAGCGGCCCTGGCCGTCGATGTGCTTGGTCGCCGAATAGATGACGACGTCGGCCCCCATCTCGAACGGGCGCTGCAGCACCGGCGTGGCGAAGGCGTTGTCGACCACCACCTTGGCCCCGGCCTTGTGGGCGAGAGCGCTGACCGCGCGCAGGTCGACGACCTCCAGCCCCGGGTTGCTGGGCGTCTCCAGGAAGACGACCTTGGTCGGCTTGGCCAGTGCCTCTTCCCACTGGGACAGGTCGGTGCCGTCGACGAAGACCGCCTCGACCCCGAAGCGGGCCGACAGCTCCTTGATCACCCAGTAGCAGGAGATGAACAGCGAGCGGGGCGCCACGATGCGGTCGCCGGTGCGCAGGTTCGACCACAGGGCGCCGTGCACCGCGGCCATGCCGCTGGTCGTGGCGTAGGCCCAGGCCGCCCCCTCATACTCGCACAGCCGGTCCTCGAACATCGCCGTGGTCGGGTTGCGGAAGCGCGAATAGACGTGGCGGGAGCCGTCGTTGACGAAGGCGCTCTCCGCCTCCTCCGCCGAGCCGTAGACGAAGCCGGAGGTCTGGTAGAGCGCCTCGCAGGTCTCGTCGAAGGACGAGCGGCGGACGCCGCCATGGACCAGACGGGAACGCGGGCGAAGCCCCGCGACGTTCGGATTGCGATGATCGGTGCGCGCCATGGCCGCTGTGTCTCCTCTGTCCGCCGGCGGGGCAGACCGGCACAACAAAAAACGCCCCGACCGATCGGGTCGAGGCGCGGACGCGGCTCGGACCTTTTTAGCGGGTTGTTTTACGTGGCCCGCAAGCCGGTCGACCAAATCACCACGTGCCTCCGCTTGTAGGACTGCCGCGGCACGCCGTCAAGGGACAAGGAAGCCGTGACAAAAAGGGGCTGCCCTGCGTCAACATCGCGCAGGACCGCAGGCCGCCGACCGCTTGCCCAGGGAAGGCCCGGACCGGATCATGGCCGCCGGACGTCAGGAAGGGGTGCGGACCGTGCAGTATCGCAAGGAGCAGGAGCGGCACTTCACCCGTCTGGTGCTCACCGGGCGCTTCACCAGCCAGGACGCCGGCCCGGTGCGGCAGGCCATTGCCGACGTGAAGAATGGGACGGAGCGCCGCCACCTCCTCGACCTGACCGGGCTGGAGTTCGTCGACAGCGCCGGCATCGGCCTCCTGCTGGTGATGAACGGAGAGGCCCTGTCGGCGGGCAAGGCCCTGTCCCTGCTCTGCGCGTCCGGGCAGGTGCGCAAGGTGGTGGACCTGACCCGCATCGCCATGATCATCCCGGTGCACGAGACGGTGGCCGATTACCTCGCCGCCAGCGTGCCCGAGGCCCTGCTGGCCGCCACCCATCCCTGCGCGCCGGGCGAGGACCCGATGGCCGTCGCCGCCCGCGCGCTGCACGCCAAGCCTCTCCTGCCACCCGCGAGCGCCCCACCGGACGCTTCCGATCGGGACGGCGCTTCCGGGTAAGGCGGCTCGCAGCGCGGGCGCGGGCTTCCCATCTGAAGCACCGGACAGATCCCGTTCCGCGTTGGGGGAGGCACCGAATGGTTCATCTGCACAAGTCGCTGGAATCCGCAGCGTCCAAGGCCGCCGAGCGGGAAGGCCGCTCGCTCGACCAGTTCGTCAACGAGGCGGTGGAGGAGAAGCTGCGCCACGCGCAACGCCCCGCTGCCCAACGTCATGTCACTCCCATTCAGGACCGCGGCGCCCCGCTGGACGAGGACGCGGTGGAACGGGCGTGAAGCCGCCACGGGAGGGGATTGCGGCGGCTGTGAAGCGACGCTATATTTCCCGCACCAGTGGTCAATAGACGACACCTCCGGTACCGCGCGTTCGGAACGGCCAACGGCCGGAACGGCGTGCACACGAAAAGAGGGGCGGCGCTGCTACGCCGTCCCTCCGTCGTCTGGGTTACAGCACGGCGACGAGCAGCGCGAGGATCGCGACGACCGTCTGAATGACCGTGCAGATCACCAGCACCTTACCAGGGGTCAATAAACACACCCCCTTTCCGCCGCTTGGATGACAACGCCCCTTGCCCATGGCTCGGGACGCTGCTGCGGCGGTTTTTCATACAATGGCGTGTATATCTTCGCAAATATTCCCGCTTAAGAGAGCAGGCCCCGCAGACGATACAACTCGTCGAGCGCCTGCCGCGGCGTCAGGCTGTCGGGATCGATGGACTTCAGCGCCTCCTCCACCCGCGACGGTTCCGGCGGGGCGGCGGGCGCCGACACCGCGGGGGCCGGCGGCGGACGCTTCAGGGCGGCGCTGAACAGCGGCAGATCCTCGGCCAGACGGTGGATGGCGGCGTTCTGGTCACCCGCTTCCAAGATGGTCAGCACCTCCTCGGCGCGGCCCACCACGGCGCCGGGCAGGCCGGCCAGCTTCGCCACATGGATGCCGTAGCTGCGGTCCGCCGCACCCGCCGTCACCTCGTGCAGGAAGACCACGTCGCCCTGCCATTCCTTGATGCGCATGGTGTGGCAGGACAGGCCCGGCAGCTTGCCGGCCAGCATGGTCAGCTCGTGGTAATGGGTGGCGAACAGCGCGCGGCAGCGGTTGACGTCGTGCAGATGCTCCACGCAGGCCCAGGCAATCGAAAGGCCGTCGAAGGTCGCCGTGCCGCGCCCGATCTCGTCCAGGATGACCAGCGCGCGGTCGCCGGACTGGTTCAGGATGGCCGCGGTCTCCACCATCTCCACCATGAAGGTTGACCGGCCCCGCGCCAGATCGTCGGCGGCGCCGACGCGGCTGTAGAGCCGGTCCACCACCCCGATGTGCGCGCTCTCCGCCGGCACGAAGCCGCCCATCTGCGCCAGCACGGCGATCAGCGCGTTCTGGCGCAGGAAGGTCGATTTGCCGGCCATGTTCGGGCCGGTCAGCAGCCACAGCCGGTTGTCCGGGGCGAGGTCGCAGTCGTTGGCGACGAAGGGCCCGGCGTTGCCGGCGTCCAGCACCGCCTCCACCACCGGGTGGCGCCCGCCCTTGATCGAGAAGGCGAGGCTGCCGTCCACCATCGGCCGGCGGTAGCGCCGCTCCGCCGCCAGCTCGGCCAGCGAGGCGGCGACGTCCAGCGCGGCCAGCGCGTGGGCCGCCTGGGCGATGGTCTCGGCGCGGCTGGTCACCTCCTCCACGAGGTCGTTGAACAGCTCCAGCTCCACGGCCAGCGCCTTGTCGGCGGCCTCGGAGATGCGGCGCTCCAGGTCCGACAGTTCGACCGTGCCGAAGCGCACGGCGTTCGCCATGGTCTGGCGGTGCATGAAGACCTCGCGCCCCTTCTCGGACATCAGCTTGTCCGCGTGGGTCGCCGTCACCTCGATGTGATAGCCCAGCACGTTGTTGTGCTTGATCTTCAGCGCCGGCACACCGGCGATGCCGGCGTATTTGACCTGAAGCCCGGCGATCAGCCGCCGGCTCTCGTCGCGCAGCGTCACCAGCTCGTCGAGCGCGTAGGAATAGTCGCGCGCGATGAAGCCGCCGTCGCGGGCAAGCAGCGGCAATTCCGGCGCCAGCGCCTGGGTCAATTGCTGGACCAGCTCGCTGTGCTCGCCCAGCCCCTTGGCCACGGCGCCCAGCCCGTCGGGCAGCGGGCCGCCGGGATGGCCGTTGAGCAGCAGGCGGATGGCCGAGGCCTGGGCGAGACCGTCGCGCACGGCCGCGAGGTCGCGCGGGCCGCCGCGCCCCAGCGTCAGGCGGGACAGCGCGCGCTCCAGGTCCGGGCAGCGGCGCAGCGCCTCGCGCAGGTCGGTGCGCAGCCGCTCCTCGTTCAGCGCGAATTCGACCATGTCAAGCCGCTTGGCGATGGCCGCGGGGTTGGTCAGCGGCGCCGAGAGCTGGGCGGCGAGCAGGCGCGCCCCCGCCCCGGTCACCGTGCGGTCGATGGTGGCGAGCAGGCTGCCGCGCCGGTCGCCGGTCAGGGTGCGGGTCAGCTCCAGGTTGCGGCGGGTCGCGGCGTCGATCTCCATGACGGCGCCGGGGCCGAGCCGGCGCGGCGGCGACAGGCGCGGCACGCGGCCCTTCTGCGTCAGCTCCACATAGGCGACCAGAGCGCCGGCCGCCGCCACCTCGGCGCGGGAGAACGGACCGTAGGCGTCCAGCGTGCCGACGCCGTAGAGGGCGAGCAGCCGCTGCCGTCCGTTCTCGCTGTCGAAGCGCGGGGTCGGCTGCACGGTCAGGCGGGACTTCCATTCGCCCCACAGCTCGTAGAGGTCGGGGCTCTGGCACAGCTTCTCGGAGACCAGAACCTCCTGCGGGTCGAGGCGGCCGAGCGCGGCGCCCAGCCCGGCGCGCTCCACCGGCTGCACGACCAGCTCGCCGGTGGACAGCTCCAGCCAGGCCAGCCCGAGGCCGCCCGCCGCTTCGGCCACCGCGGCCAGCCAGTTGGAGGCGCGGGAGTCGAGCAGGCTGTCCTCGGTCAGCGTGCCGGGGGTGACGATGCGGATGACGCCGCGCTTCACCACCGACTTGGAACCGCGCTTCTTGGCCTCCGCCGGGTCCTCCATCTGCTCGCAGATGGCGACGCGGAAACCCTGGCGGATCAGGCGCTGCAGGTAGGATTCGTGGCTGTGGACCGGGACGCCGCACATCGGGATGTCCTCGCCCAGATGCTGGCCGCGCTTGGTCAGCGCGATGTCCAGCGTCCGGGCGGCGTTCACCGCGTCCTCGAAGAACATCTCGTAGAAATCGCCCATCCGGTAGAACAGCAGGCAGTCGGGATGGGCCTGCTTGATCTCCAGATACTGCGCCATCATCGGGGTGGCGTCGGGGGGAATGGCGGCGGGCGAAATGGCGGCGGGCGCGTCGGACACGGGTCTTCAACCGGTTGCGTTGTGACGGGCAAGGTCGGGCCGGCACCCTAGCACGCCCGCGCTGGTGCCGCGATGACCGCTTCGTTAGACTGTTCGATGCCCGTAGGACGAGCAAGCAGAACGAGCAGCCGAAGCTGAAGGAGACCGCCGTGACGCAAACGCCCGACAACACAGATGGCCGCACCACGGACGGCCAGGACACCGTCCGGGAGGTGCGCGAGGTCGTCGCCCTGTTCAAGACCCGCGAGGCGTTCGACAAGGCCGTGGCCGCCCTTCTGGACGCCGGCTTCGACCGCGACGACCTGTCGGTGCTGGCCAGCCACACCTCGCTGGAGGCCGCCGACCAGCGACCGCAGGCCCCGTCGGACGAGGCCCTGACCGGCTTGGTGGGTGAGCTGAAATACGCCTTTCCCCTGACCACCGCCGGGCTTCTCGCCATCGTCGGCGGCCCGATCGCAGCACCGCTGGCGGCCATCGTCGCCGCCGGCCTGGGCGGCGTCGCCATCAAGGATTACCTGGACGAGCTGACCAGCCACCCCGACACCGACGAATTCAGCCGCGCGCTGGAGGCCGGCGGCGTCATCCTGTGGGTGCGCACCGCCGAGGTGGAGGACGAGGTCGAGGCCGCCGAGATCCTTGAGGGCAACGGCGGCGCCAACATCCACCTGTCGGTGCGCGAGGAGTAAGCGGGGAAGGAAACGCCGTCCGTCAGGCGGCGCAGGCGCGCCAGTCGCCTCCGCCGCCGACCACGGTCAGCCCGCGCAGGCGGAACTGCGCCCGCACCACCGCGGCCCAGCCCTTGCGGATCTGGGCGATCTTGACGGCGTCGGAGGCCTTGGCGTCGGTGGCGGTGCCGCAGATCTCGAACAGAAGCGCGTCGCCGATGGAGCCGGGGCACAGCGCCAGGGCGTGCACCAGCCAGGCCATCAATTCGGCCGGGGTGTGACGCGGCAGGCCGCGCTCCGCCAGGGTCAGGGCGTTCCCGAGGTTCGCCAGCTCCCGCCGTGCCGTTCCGGGGTTCGGGATCATCAATGGCCTCCCTCGCGCGTATCTCACTGGTAGCTCCTTACCTCTTTGGGATGGAGCGCGTCAGTGACGGCCATCACAGCATTGCCGTCATTGCGGCGCTCCCAACGGGATCATGCAGGAAACAGACGGCAGCCTCTTTTGGTGTGCCGCGTGCGAATTATCGTCTTTCCCGTTATAGTCGGGACGCCGCACGGTTCGTCGCACCCCTCGCATCCCTGGGAAGGCTCACGTTTTGCCGATGCTCTCCACCCGCGCCGCCTCAGCCGACGCGTCCGACGCCAAGGACGCCGGCACCGCCAACATCCCCAACAAGCGCGCGATCCTGTCCCGGCGCAAGCTGGCGGAGGACCTGGAGAAGCTGGTGGCGGAGCATGGGACCGGCGACAAGCTGCGCCCCGCCCTGATCGCCCGGCTGCGCGGCGCGCTGAACGACGGGCGGGCGGAGGTGCGCGCCCGTTTCGAGGCCAAGGGATCGGGCGAGGACTGCGTGCGGCAGAACTGCTACCTCGCCGACGGGGTGGTGCGTTCGCTGGCCGACCTCACGGTCACCCATATCTTCCCGACCCCCAACCCGACCTCCGGCGAGGTGTTCGACATCGTCGCCACCGGCGGCTACGGCCGGGGCGAGCTGGCGCCCTTCTCCGACATCGACCTGCTGTTCCTGCTGCCCTACAAGCGCACCCCGCGGGTGGAGCAGGTGGTGGAGTACATGCTCTACATCCTGTGGGACCTCGGGCTGAAGGTCGGCCATGCGGTGCGCAGCGTCGACGACTGCATCCGCCAGTCCAAGGCCGACGTCACCATCCGCACCGCCATTCTGGAATCGCGCTACCTCTGGGGTCCGCGCAAGCTGTTCACCGAGCTCCGCCGCCGCTTCGACCGCGAAGTGGTGGCCGGCACCGGGCCGGAGTTCGTCGAGGCCAAGCTGGCCGAGCGCGACAACCGCCACCTGAAGCTGGGCGACAGCCGCTACGTGCTGGAACCCAACCTGAAGGACGGCAAGGGCGGCCTGCGCGACCTGCAGACCCTGTTCTGGATCGCCAAGTATCTGTACCGGGTCGAGGACGTGGACGATCTGGTCGGCAAGAAGGTGCTGCTGCCGGAGGAGGCGCAGCGCTTCGCCAAGGCGCAGAACTTCCTGTGGACCGCGCGCTGCCACCTGCACTACCTGACCGGGCGCATGGAGGACCGGATGACCTTCGACGTGCAAACGTCGATCGGCAACCGCATGGGCTACACCGACCACGCCGGGACCAAGGGCGTGGAACGCTTCATGAAGCATTACTTCCTGGTCGCCAAGGACGTGGGCGACCTGACCCGCATCTTCTGCGCGGCGCTGGAGGCGGAATCGAAGCGCCCGCCCAAGTTCAACATCCTGCGGCTGGCGGCCCTGGCCCGCCGCAAGGATGTGGACGGCTTCGTGGTGGACGGCGAGCGGCTGAACGTCCGCAGCGACCGCCAGTTCAAGGACGAGCCGCTGGACATGATCCGGCTGTTCCACACCGCCCAGCAGAACGACATCGACATCCATCCCAACGCGCTGCGCGCCATCACGCGCTCGCTGTCGGTGGTGGGGCCGAAGCTGCGCGCCGACCCGGAGGCCAACCGGCTGTTCCTGGAGATCCTGACCGGCCGCAAGGACCCCGAGATCACGCTGCGCCGCATGAACGAGGCCGGGGTGCTGGCCCGCTTCATCCCCGACTTCGGCCGGGTGGTCGCGCAGATGCAGTACGATATGTACCATGTCTACACGGTGGACGAGCACACGCTGTTCGCGCTCGGCATCCTGCACAAGATCGAGATGGGCGAGCTGACCGACGAGCTGCCGCTGTCGTCGGAGGTGATCCACAAGGTGGTCTCGCGGCGCGCGCTCTACGTCGCCGTGCTGCTGCACGACATCGCCAAGGGCCGCGGCGGCGACCATTCCATCCTCGGCGCGCGGGTGGCGGAGAAGCTGTGCCCGCGCCTCGGCCTGACGGCGGAGGAGACGGAGACGGTCGCCTGGCTGGTGCGCTGGCACCTCGCCATGTCCTACACCGCCTTCAAGCGCGACCTGGAGGACGACAAGACGGTGCGCGACTTCGTCTCGCTCGTCCAGTCGCCGGAGCGGCTGCGCCTGCTGCTGGTGCTGACGGTGGCGGACATCCGGGCGGTCGGACCGCAGCGCTGGAACAATTGGAAGGCCACGCTGCTGCGCGAGCTGTACAACCGCTCGGAGGAGGTGATGTCCGGCGGCCTGTCGGTCGAAGGGCGCGGGCGCCGCATCCAGGCCGCCCAGGCGGCGCTGCGCGCCGAGTTGTCCGACTTCGACGACGCCGATTTCGAGCAGCACCTCGCGCTCGGCTATCCCGCCTACTGGCTGGCCTTCGACACGGAGACGCTGGGCCGGCAGGCGCGGCTGGTCCGCGAGGCGCTGCGCGACGAACGTCCGCTGACCGTCAACACGCGCATCGACCGCGGCCGGGCGATCACCGAGGTGACGATCTTCGCCACCGACCACCACGGCCTGTTCTCCCGCCTCGCCGGGGCGCTGGCGGCGGCGGGGGCGGACATCGTGGACGCGCGCATCTTCACCATGACCAACGGCATGGCGCTGGACGTCTTCACCGTGCAGGACGCGGCGGGCGGCGGCGCCTTCGAGAGCGGCGACAAGCTCGCCAAGCTGTCGGTGATGATCGAGAAGGTGTTGTCCGGCCAGTTGAAGCCGCTGCACGATCTGGCCAAGCGCAAGGCCCCGCACGCCAGCCGCACCCGCGTCTTCCACGTGCCGCCGCGCGTATTGATCGACAACAACGCCTCCACCACCCACACGGTGATCGAGGTCAACGGGCGCGACCGCCCCGGCCTGCTCTACGACCTGACCCGCGCGCTGACCAACCTGACCCTGCAGATCTCCTCGGCGAAGATCTCGACCTATGGCGAGAAGGCCATCGACGTCTTCTATGTGAAGGACGTTTTCGGCCTGAAGGTCACCCACGAGAGCAAGCTCGCCCAGATCCGCGAACGGCTGCTGCACGCGCTCGCCGATCCGGCGGGCTAAAGCCCGCCTCTTAGGACAGGCGATCCTCCGCCCAGCCGTCCAGCGCCTTGGCGGCCAGACCGGCCAGCACGCCGGTCGCCATGCCGGCGGCGTAGTCGGACGCCCAGTGCCGCTCGGTGGCGAGGCTCGACCAGCCCACCGCCGCCGCGAAACCCAGGCTGACCATGGTGGCCGGGGAAAGGCCGCGGTTCAGCCCGACCGCCGTGGTCAGCGCCGACACGTTGATGGCGTGACCGGAGGGGAAGGAGGCGTGCTTGCCGTCCGCCTTGCCCCAGCGGCTGGGGTCGCGGCCCTCGTTCGGGCGGGCGCGGCAGACGACGCGCTTGATCCCCTTGCCGGCCACCGTCCCCAGCGCGATGGCGAGCAGCCCCTGGCGGGCGAGGCGCGACCAGCCCGGCTTCTCCATGCCGAGCCCGGCGGCCCACAGCGCCCCCAGCGCCGGCATCAGCACCATGCGGGAGCTGGGCACCTGGAGCCCGTCGCGCAGGGCCGGCACCTCCGCGCCCAGGGCGACGGCCTTGCGGCGGGCGGTTCCGTCCAGCCCGTTCACGCCGTCCAGAACGCGGCCCGTGAAATCCTCGTCGCTCATCTCGCGGATCTCCCAAAGCATGCCCCCTCGCCGCGGAGGCCAAGCGTAAACAGCCGCGCTGGCGTTTCGTGCCCGCATGGTCCCGCAAGGCAGGGGTGCCCGGCATCGGGGGAGTCGCCTTGGCAATCGCCGACCATTCCAACTTCCCTCTCCCGGGGCGGGAGAAGGAGGAGTCGGCGATTGCCAAACCGGCCCACCGCGACGCCTTGGCAATCGCCGACCATCCGGCCAGACATCGGCAAGACCACCCCATGAATTCCCGAGTCGCGACTCGCCTGCCCTACCCCGCCTTGGCAATCGCCGACCAATGCCCGAGTCGTCCCGAGTCACCGACGATTCCCACAAGGTCCCTTGGCGAACGCCGACGAGTCTTCTGGCAATCGCCGACGCACCCCCGAGTCGTCCCCAGGCAATCGCCGACCTAGCAAATAGACTCCAGCAATTAGGTCTCAATTAGCCTCGTCGGCGATCGCCAAATGGACTCTCCCGGCGGTGCATGGTCGACTGCAGGCAGAATGGACGGGGGGACCTATGGGCGACGTGCACCAACTCATCATGACGCATGGCCGGCGCGAGGCGCGGAACCTCGTGGACCCGAAGCGGGCCAGCGTCGTCGATGTCGCGGCGGCGGTGCTGGAGGACGAGTCCAATGCGCTGGGCATCACCTATTCCGGATTCTGCCTGACCAGCCTGCCCCACCGGAAGCTGGCGCCGGACGCCGAATGGCGTCGCGACCAGGGCCGCGTCACCCTGCTGGTCGAGCCGGGCAAGGAGCGCAAGCGCGACGGCAGCCTGATGCCGGTCGGCGTCCCCTACGGCGCCAAGGCGCGGCTGATCCTGCTCTATCTCCAGACCCGCGCCATTCAGGACAACAGCCGCGAGATCGAGCTTGGCCGCTCGATGAACGACTGGCTCGACCGCATGGGCGTCTCGGCCGGCGGCTCCACCTACAAGGCGGTGCAGGAGCAGGCGACCCGCATCAACCTGTGCCGCCTGACCTTCTTCTGGGACAAGGACGGGGCCGAGGGCTTCGCCAAGGAGAACATCGTCAACGGCGGCATCCGCCTGCGCGACGACGACGGCCAGGGCACGCTGTGGCGCGAGACGGTGCAGCTGTCGGAAACCTTCTTCGCCGCGCTGAAGCGCTCCCCCGTCCCGATCTGGGAGCCGGCGATCCGCCACATCGGCGGCTGTTCGATGGCGATCGACGTTTATGTCTGGCTGGCCTACCGGCTGCACGTGCTGCGCGACCCGATTCCGGTGACCTGGAAGGCGCTCTTCACCCAGTTCGGCGGCGGCTACAAGGAGCTGAAGCATTTCAAGCCGGAGTTCCGGGTGGCGCTCGATCTGGCGCTGGCCGTCTACGAGGCGGCACGGGTGGAGTTCTCCGACACCGGCGTCCTGCTCTACCCCTCGCCCCCGCCGATTCCGGAACGCAAGATCCTGCCCGCCGCGCGCGGGTAAGTCGGCGATTGCCAACCCGCCCGGCTCCGGAATCGGAGTCGGCGATTGCCAGGGGCCAAAGCGGCATCCTCCCAACGCGGACGAGCGGAGCTTTGCCTACCCCGCCTTGAAGGCCTGCAGACTGCCGCCTTCCCGCGTGTAAATCTGCATCGGACGGCACGTCTCGTCCGTATTGACGATGAGCACGCCGGGTTTGTCCCGCGAGTACAGCCAGATCTCGTATTGCGACACCCGCCCGCCCGGTCCGGTGCGCAATTCGCTGTAGACCGCGGCCCGGAACTGCTCCACCGGAATGCCCTCACCCGCCAGGACGGACGCGACCTGACGATTGCAAGGTCTCTGCACCAAGCGGTTCAGTGCTTCCACCGCCCCAGGGGCGGGCTCCGCGCTGCGCGGCGGAGCGAGGCCGGCGCAGGCGCCGAGGCCGAGCAGGCCGGCGCACAGAATGATTCCGGCGGTCCCGCGGTTGCGCGAACGGCGTCCGGCGTGACGGTGCATCGCGGCCTCCCTGCCCAATGGCGCTGTTGGTTGGCGGTGTTTGGTTACCTCTGCCCAAACACGGGAGCGGGCAAAAGGTTCGCACCCGGCCCTTGGCAATCGCCGACCATCCCGAATCCGCCGGGTGGAAGAACGGCGCGCAGAAAAAAGGCGGAGCACGGCGGCCCCGCCTTCCTTCCTTTCCGAATCGGCCGGATGGACTCAGTCCACCTGGACCTTCTCGCCGTTCTTCCAGGCCCAGAACACGTAGCCCGGCTGCTTCAGGTCGCCCTTGTCGTCGAAGGACAGCGAACCGACCACCGTGTCGAAGGACGGGCCGGCGCGCAGCGCCTTCGCCACGGCGTCGGACTTGGCGCTGTTGGCCTTCTGCACGGCCTCGGCGTAGGTCTGCACCGCGGCGTAGGCGAACAGGGTGAAGCCGTCGGTGCGGATGTTCTTGGCCTGCAGGGCCTCCACCACCGGCTTGGCGGCCGGATTGCGCTGCGGGTCGGGGGAGAAGGTGAACAGTGTGCCTTCCGCCGTCTCGCCCGCGATGTTCCAGTAGGACTGCGGCTGGATGCCGTCGGCGCCGATGATCTGCGGGCGGAACTGCTGGTCGGCCGCCTGGCGGGCGATCAGACCCAGCTCCTGGTCGTAGCCGCCGTAGTAGAGCACGTCCACCCCGTCCGACTTCAGCCGGGTGACGAGGGCGGAATAGTCCTTCTCGCCGGCGGTGATGCTGGTGAAGGCGGCCTCGGTGATGCCGGCGGCGTTCAGCCGGCGCTTCACGTCGTCGGCGAGGCCCTGGCCGTAGGCCTGCTTGTCGTGGACGATGGCGACCTTCTTGCCCTTGTAGCGGTCGGCGATCAGCTTGGCCGCCACCTCGCCCTGCTGGTCGTCGCGGCCGCAGACGCGGAAGACGTTCTTCAGGCCGCGGTCGGTGAGCTGCGGGCTGGTCGCGGTGGGGGAGATCATCACGATCCCCTCCTCGCCATAGACGTTGGAGGCGGCGATCGAGGCGCCGGAGCAGACATGGCCGATCACCGCGGCGACGTTCTGGCTCACCAGCTTGTTGGCGGCGGCCACCGCCTGCTTGGCGTCGCAGGCGTCGTCGGCGATGGTCAGGACCAGCTTCTGGCCGAGCAGCCCGCCCTTGGCGTTGATGTCGGCCACGGCGGCCTCGACGCCGGCGCGGGTCTGCTCGCCATAGGCGGCGGCGGCGCCGGTCATCGGACCGGCCAGCGCGATGGTGATGTCGGCCTGGGCGGCCCCGGCCCACAGGCCGGCCCCCAGGGCGACGGCGGCGGCGGTCACAGCCAGCTTCGCACGGATCATGGGTGGATTCCTCTCTCCGGGAACGGGTTCTTTTTGTCGAACGCTTTCGGGTCGGAGACCGCGGACGCTGCCTCCGAAACAGGCAAACAAGCAAAGGGACGGGTTCTGCGCAATGGGCAAACAGGCACGGGCTGCCGCACGCCCGGCGCATGACACGGCGTTGGGGGCGGCAAAGAGCCGCTTCAGTCGACCAGTTCGCGCCGCGCTGGGTCGGGCGGCTGTGGCGCGGGCAGAACCATGGAGGTTGGGGCCAAGGCCAAGGCGAGGGACCGGCGCAGGTCGTCGGCCAGGACGGGCTTGTGGAGGATGCTGAACTTGCCGGCCTCGGCCTCGGCCAGACGCTCCGGGGTGGTGTCGCCGGTCACCAGGATGCCGGGGATCGGGCGCTTCGACCGCCGGCGCACCTCGCGGATGGTCTTGGTGCCGGTGTGCCCCTCGCCCAGCCGGTAGTCGGCGACGATCACGTCCGGATCGGGGTGGCGGCGCAGGACCTCCACCGCCTCGCCGAAGCTGTCGGCGGGAAACGCCTCGTGCCCCCATTGCCGGATCATCGCGCACAGCCCCTCGCGGACGATGGGGTCGTCCTCGACCACCAGAACGCGGGCGCCAGCCCGCATGCGGGCGGTCACGGGAAAGTTCTCCGGCGGTGTCTCGGCCGGGGCATCGGCGAGCGGCACCTCCACCCGGAACACCGATCCCCGCCCCGGTTCGGAGCGCAGGCTGACCGGGTGGTCCAGCATGCCGGCCAGCCGGCGCACCACGGCGAGGCCGAGGCCGAGCCCCTGGTCGCGGTCGCGGCTGGCGTTCCCGACCTGCACGAACTCCTGGAAGATGTCCTCCTGCCGGTCGGTCGGGATGCCGATGCCGGTGTCCCACACCTCGATCCGCAGCACCGCGCCGCGCCGCCGGCAGCCGACCAGGATGCGCCCGCGGTTGGTGTAGCGCAGCGCGTTCTCCACGAAGTTCTGCAGGATGCGTCCGAGCAGCATCGGGTCGCTGTCCACATGGACGCCGCAGGGCATGATATGCAGCAGCAGCCCCTTGCGCACCGCCACCGGGCGGCTGTTGGCGGCGATGCGGTCCAGCAGTTCCGTGACCGGGAAGACCGTGCGCTTCGGCTCCACCGCCCCGGCCTCCAGCCGCGACACGTCGAGCAGACCGTCGAGCAGCATCTTCAGGGCGCCCAGCGCGCGGTCCATGGTGGTGAGGATCTTGCGCATGGCTGGGTCGGTGGCGCGGGTGGACAGCGCCTCCATCAGCAGCATCAGCGACTGCACGGGCTGGCGCAGGTCGTGGCTGGCCGCCGCCAGGAACTTCGACTTGCCGATGTTGGCGCGGTCGGCCTCCCGCCGCGCTTCGGCCAACGCGGCCTGGGCGGTCTTGTGCTCGGTGATGTCGCGGACGGTGGCGATCACGCTGACCAGCCTCCCCCCGGCGCTGCGCACCGGCGAGGCGCGCAGTTCCAGCCAGACCTCCGGCGCACCGCCTCCCACACCGGTGCCTGGACGCAGGAATTCCGCACGCATGTCCCTGGCGTCCTCGGCCCCGTCGCACAGCGGGCACAGCCCCGTCTCATCCCCCATCAGGCCGGCCAGAACGTCCCGCGCGGTGCGCCCGTCGGCGGCGCCGGGAGCGATCCCCATCAGCCGCGAGAAGGCGGGGTTGGTGTAGACCACCGGCACGCCGGGCCGGGTGGCGTCGGCGATCAGAATGCCGTCGCCGCTCCATTCCATCGCCCGGTTGCGGATGCGCAGCGCCCGGTCGCCGTGGCGGCGCCGCTGAAGCTGGACCAGGAAGGCGGTGGTGAACAGCAGGATCACCGCGGTGGTGGCAGCGGCCCAGATGATGGAATAGAAGCGGTTCTGCCGCCACGCGCCGAACACCGTCTCCACCGACTCGCCGACCACGGTCATCAGCGGGTAGTCGGCGGAGGCGCGGAAGGCGTAGATGCGCTCCACCCCGTCCACCGGGCTGACGACGCGATGGTGCCGGACGGTTCCGCTGCCGGCTTCCGGCCACAGGCCGGAGCCGCGGAAGCTGCGCCCGAACACCTGATCCTGAAGGGCTTGGCGGGCCAGCAGGGGGCCGTCCGCGCGGGCGATGGCGACCGAGCTGTCACGCGGCAGATCCAACCGCCCGTAGAAGCGGGAGAAGATCTCCGCCGGGACGTCCACCACGGCGACGCCGCGAAACGCCCCGTCCGGCCCCTCCAGCCGGCGCGACACCGGGATGAACACGTCCGTCGTGCCCGGGCTGACGAAGGGCAGGCCGATGACGAAGCCCTTCTGGTTCCCCTTCCGGTGGGCGTTCGACTTGTGCCGGGCGAACTCCTCCCACTCCAGCACCGGGTTGCGGGTGGTGGTCCGCCCCAAGCCCATGGACAGCCAGCTGTTCGCGTCGTAAATCCGGATGGAGGCGGCCAGGCCTTCCTCGAACGACCGCCGGGTGGGAATCAGGAGCGGAATGTCCTTTTCGACATGGGAGGCGACGTCGATCAGAAGATCGTCCAGCCGGCGGAAGGTGGCGATGGCCTGTTCCTCGACCAGCTGCGCCATCGCCGCCGTGTGCTGGCGGGTCGTCTGGTCGAGGAAGCGTTCCTCGCGGTCGATGCGGGTCAGCAGGGTCCACCACAGCGCCGCGATGGCGACGGCAACGGCAATGGCGGGAAGAACGAGACGGGCCTCCATTCCCCGCGAAAAAGCGATCCATCGTCGCACTGCCAACCTCAAACACTGCCTAATTGGCATTATGCGCCAGCAGACTTCCCCCTTCAATGGACAAAGCGGCGATAAATGATACAAAAAGTAGAAGTTAATCGAACTTTTGCGAGTTCTTTGGCATCGTTGCCACGGAGATCGGCGCCGAACGGGATGGTCGGGGGATGAGTTTCGCCCGCGCCATCGCCACCGTCGGCAGCCTGACGCTGCTGAGCCGGCTGGCCGGCTTCGCCCGCGACATTCTGACCGCGGCGGTGCTCGGCGCCGGGCCGGTGGCCGACGCCTTCTTCGTGGCGCTGAAGCTGCCCAACTTCTTCCGCCGCCTGTTCGCGGAGGGGGCCTTCAGCGTCGCCTTCGTGCCCCTGTTCGCGGCGGAGCTTCAGCGCAACGGCCGCGCCGCCGCGGTGGCCTTCGCCGAGCAGGCGCTGGCCATCCTGCTGACGGTGCTGGTGCCCTTCACCGCCCTGGCCATTTTGGCGATGCCCGCCCTGATGCATGTCCTGGCGCCGGGCTTCGCGGACGAGCCGGCGAAGTTCGCGCTGGCCGTCGACATGGCGCGGCTGACCTTTCCCTATCTGACGCTGATTTCGCTGGTGGCGCTGCTGGGCGGGGTGCTGAACGCGCTGGACCGCTTCGGCCCCTTCGCCGCCGCCCCCATCGCCTTCAACCTGACGCTGATCGCCGCCTTGCTGACCGCGCCGCGGCTGGGGCTGGAGCCGGGGCGGGCGATGGCCGCGGCGGTGACGCTGTCGGGCGTGGTGCAGCTGGTCTGGATGGGCTGGGCCTGCCGGGCGGCGGGGGTGACGCTGCGCCTGACCCCGCCGCGGCTGACCGAGGGGATGCGCCGCCTGTTCCGGCTGGTCGGGCCGGGGGCCATCGGCGCCGGGGTCATGCAGATCAACCTGTTCCTGAACGTCGTTCTGGCCTCGCTGCTGCCGTCGGGCGCGGTGTCCTTCCTCTATTACGCCGACCGGCTGAACCAGATGCCGCTGGGCGTCATCGGCATCGCCATCGGCACCGCGCTGCTGCCCGTGCTCGCCCGCCACGCCGCGGCGGGGGACGAGCGGATGGTCCGCCACTATCTCAGCCGCGCCCTGGAGTTCAGCCTGCTGCTCGGCCTGCCGGCGGCGGTGGCGCTGGGGGTGGCCGGGGCGCCCATCGTGTCGGTGCTGTTCGAGCGCGGCGCCTTCGGCCCGGCGGAGGCGCAGGCGACGGCCTGGGCGCTGGCCGCCTACGCCATCGGCATCCCCGCCCATGTCATCGTCAAGGCGCTGAACGCCGCCTTCTTCGCCCGCCAGGACACGGCGACCCCGGTGCGCGTCGCCGTGGTGGTGACGGTGGCCAATCTGGCGCTGGGCGTCGCGCTGATGCCGGTGCTGGGGCATGTCGGAATCGCGCTGGCGACCGGGCTGACCGCCTGGCTGAACCTCGCCTTGCTGGCCCACGCGCTGCGCCGCCGCGGATTCCTGCAATTGGACAAGCGCTTCCTCGGCCGCGCGCCGCGCATCGCCGCGGCGGCGCTGGGCATGGGGGCGGCGCTCCTGGTCGGCGCGTCGCTCCTGGCGCCGGGGTTGGAGGCGGCGTCCACCCTGGTCCGCTTCGGGGCGCTGGCGCTGCTGGTCGGCGGCGGCGTGGCGGTGTTCGGGACGCTGGCGCAACTGACCGGGGCCACCGATCTGGCCGACCTGAAGGGCTTCCTGCGCAAGGGCACTCCGGAATTGGAGCCGCCCGTGTCTTGACCCCGCCCGGTTCCGGCGCGATAACAGCCGCCTTCCAGAAGTTTCGAGCGAGAGTCCTCCCGTGAACCGCATCTTCTCCGGCATGCAGCCGACCCGGCAGCTTCACCTCGGCAACTATCTGGGGGCGCTGCGCAACTGGGTCGAGCTGCAGAACAGCTACGAGTGCATCTTCTGCGTCGTCGACCTGCACGCGCTGACCATCGACCAGGACGCGGAGGTCCTGCGCAACAACATCCGCGAGGTCACCGCGGCCTACATCGCCGCCGGCATCGACCCGGAGAAGAACATCCTCTTCAACCAGTCCTTCGTCCCGGCCCATTCGGAGCTGGCCTGGATCCTCTCCTGCCACACGCCGCTCGGCTGGCTGAACCGCATGACGCAGTTCAAGGAAAAGGCCGGCAAGCAGAAGGACATGGCGAACCTCGGCCTCTACTCCTACCCGGTGCTGATGGCCGCCGACATCCTGCTCTACAAGGCGACCCACGTCCCGGTGGGCGAGGACCAGAAGCAGCATCTGGAGCTGGCCCGCGACATCGCCGGCGCCTTCAACCGCCGCTACGACACCGAGTTCTTCCCGCTGCCCGAGCCGCAGATCCTGGGCGAGGCGACGCGCGTGATGTCCCTGCGCGACGGCACCAAGAAGATGAGCAAGTCGGACGAGTCCGAATATTCGCGCATCAACATGACCGACGACGCCGACACCATCGCGACGAAGATCCGCAAGGCCAAGACCGATCCGGAGCCGCTGCCGGACACCGTCGCCGACCTGGAGAAGCGTCCGGAGGCCGACAACCTCGTGACCATCTACGCCGCCCTGTCCGGCCAGACGCGCGAGCAGACGGTGCAGCAGTTCGCGGGCGCCCAGTTCTCCGGCTTCAAGGCGGCGCTGGTCGACCTGTCGGTCGCCAAGCTGGCCCCGATGACCACCCGCATGAAGGAGCTGCTGGACGACAAGGCGGAGATCGACCGCCTGCTGCGCCGCGGCGGCGAACGCGCGGCGGCCATCGCCGAGACGAACCTGAACGGCGTGAAGGACATCATCGGCCTTCTGCGTCCCTGAGCCAAAGTGATCGGGTTCAGCCTCCTTAGCCCTCTCCCCTCCGCTCACGCGCAAACGACGTTTGCGCTGACGCGACAGGCGGACCTTCGGTCCGCCGAAAGCGGGGAGAGGGTGGCCCGAGGGGCCTCTCGCGCTGGCCAGAGGCCAGCGCTGACGGCGACAGGCGGATGCCTCTGGCATCCGCTGAGAGCCGGTGAGGGGGTTGCGCTTTTGCCGGACATATCGACACGCGCACCCCCCTCACCCTAACCCTCTCCCCGGAGGGGAGAGGGGATTTGGAACGCGATAGTTTTGGTCCCTGCCCCACCGACCGAAAGGCGTCCGCCGTGACGGCTCCCATCCTGCTCACCGGGTTCCAGCCCTTCGGGGATCACGCCGTCAACCCGACGGCGCTCCTCATGGAGCGGCTGGCCGGCGAGCCGGGGATCGTCACGGCGGTCCTTCCCGTCGAATACGACGCCTGCGGCGCGGCCTTCGCCGCGCTGCTGGAGGAGCACCAGCCCGCCGCCGCCCTGTGCTTCGGGCTGGCCGCCGGGTCCGAATACATCAAGATCGAGCGGCTGGCCTGGAACCGCGACGAGAGCGAGCAGGCCGACAACGCCGGGGTGGTGCGCACCGACGACGCCATCGAGCCGGACGGGCCGACCGCCTACGGCTCCACCCTGCCCGTCCCCACGCTGGTCCGCGAGCTGGCCATCGCCGGCCTGCCGGTGACCTTCAGCGACCATGCCGGCGGCTTCGTCTGCAACCACCTGTTCTACCGCGCCCGCCACCTGATCGAGACGGCGGACCTCGACATTCCCATGGGCTTCGTCCACCTGCCGCCGCTGCCGGAGCAGGTCGCCGACCAGCCCGGCCGCTCCGGCCTGACACTGGACCAGCAGGAACGGGCGCTGCGCGTGCTGGTCGGGCTGCTGCGCCAGGGGCTGGGAATCGCGGCCTGACCCGCCGGCATCAACCCTGCGATCAGGGGCGCTGCGCCAGCCGCTCCATTTCCTTCGCCCAGCCCGCGTAGTTCTTGTGGAACTCCGCCAGCGCCGGATCGCTCCGGGTGCGCTCGGCCATCGCCTGCATCAGCGGCGCCTGGGCCGCCGCCAGCTCCCGCGCGTCGGTGCGTCGGGTCGCCGTCAGGAAGGAGGACAGGCTGGTCACCAGCTTTCCCCCCGCCGGGGCTGCCGCCATCCTCGCCAGATCGTTGACGATCCAGGGCATGTATTTCAGCACATAGTCGGCGTAGGTGCGCATGACCGGGGCCTGTTCCAGCAGCTCGGCACGCTCGCGGTCGAAATCCGTGCGGTCGAGGATGGCGTGGTTGCGGTACACGACCGGCGCCTCCGCCGAGACGTCGCACTCCCACCCCTTGCGCGGGACGAGCAGGTCGGCTTGGTCCTTCTCCTCACGGTAGGGGTAGAAGGGCATGGTCCGGCAACGCGACGGCTTGTCGGCGTGGATGCCGCAGAGATTGTCGGGCTGGAGCGCCGGGCAGGGAAAATGGTTCGGCAGATAGGCGGTGGGCTGGATCAGCACCGCCACCGTCTTGCGGTTGGGCAGGCGCACGCTGGTGCCCAGCCGGGTGGCGAGGTCGTAGGATTTGGCGTTCGACCGCACCACCGTCCAGACCAGCGCCAGCGGGAAACGGACGGCGTGGGCCACCGCGTCCTTGAGCGTCAGCGGCAGCAGCCCGTGGCAGCATTTTCCGCAGGCGGTGCAGGCGAAGCGGGGTTCCATGATCCGGGTCCGCCCTCAGCGGCCGCAGCAGGCCTTGAACTTCTTCCCCGACCCGCAGGGGCAGGGCTCGTTGCGGCCCACCTTGACGACCCGCCGCGGCTCGCCCTTCGGATTCACCTCGCCGGCGCTGTAGAGCCACTGGCCGTCGATGCGGCGGAAGGAGGCCCGCTCGTGATGGCGCATGTCCTGACCGTCGCGGCGGAACTGGATGAGGAATTCGACGGTGCCCTCGTCGCCCTCCTCCGTCGCGCGCAGCACGTCGAGCCGCTGCCAGTCGCACTCGTCGGCCACCCGCTCCGCCTCGGCGCGGTTGAAGTCCTCGCGGATCTCCGGCGCGTGGGTGCGTTCCACATGGTCGAGGTCATGGCGCACGAAGGCGGTGTAGCGCGACCGCATCAGCGCCTCCGCCGTCGCGGCGGGCGCGCCGGCCAGGATCGGGCCGCAGCAGGTCTCGAAGGAAAGGCCCGAACAGCAGGGGCAGGCGGAGGAGGTCATGGCGCGCGGGTCCGTCGGTGGGTCCGGGGCTGGTGTGGCAGGATGGGCCACCCCGGTCAAGCGCTGCGGACCAAACTCAACGGACGGACAGGTGGACTCAGGCCGAACGGGCGCGGCGCGGTTCGGACGGGGCGTGGACCGCCGGCTTCACGATGGCGCGCAGTTCCTCGAGGAAGGCGCGGCCGGTGTCGGTGAGCGTGACGATCTTGCGGCGGCGTTCGCGCGGGTCTTCCTGGGCCTGGACGAGGTCGAGTCCGGCCTTCCCGAAGCTGTGCCAGCGGCTGAGCGCGGCGACGTTGCGCGACGCGGAGGATTGGGCGATGCCCAGGCGTTCCGCAAGCTCGCCGATGGAAATCCCTTCGTTCTGCGCGATCGTCATGAAGGACAGCGCATACTGGATCGGCAGGTCGGGATCGAGCTTGCGAAACGCCTCGAGCACATGGACGACGGTGGTCACCTCGTCAGGGCGAACCTCGTCAGGGCGAATATGGGCCGGCATCAGCGACCCTCCCCGAGCGAGGACCCCATCGGGCCGGTGTGTAGATGATGTTCAGGCGTCCAAGCCATATCACGAATTCCCCGTTATCCCGCCGGGCGTCGAAAAAACGATCCGGAGAGGCCCAGTGGGCGTGCTCAACGAAGACCGAACGACCGCAAAACCCCAAAAAGACACACATGGCTTCCTCTCGATATCCGGAATTCGCGTTCCAATGCGCTGGGTTGAAGAAGGGAGCCGTTAGCTCGCCGGGCGGTATGGGCGGACCAATCGCCCTGTCGGCGATTCGGGGTGGTGGGTACGATGGCTTTCATCGTGGTCTCCGTGGGTTGAAGAAAGGCAGGGGTTGAAGGAAGGCGCGGCCCCGAAGGGAAACCGCAGGATCGGGTATCGCCTGTCAGCGATACGCTTGCAACGTCAAAAATGACCGGGCATCCGAAAGGTTCCGCTCCCGGATGTGTTGGGCCGGGACATAGCCCGCTTCGGTTCCGTCCAGCCCGATGTCGCGCCGCAGATGGGCGCTCAGCGTCTCCACGCCGGCATCGTCGCCGTCGCGGTCCAGCCACTGCCGCAGCAGGGCGTTCCACAAGGTCTGCATGACTCCTCTCCTTGGTGCAGAGGAGCAATTAATCCGCGATCGGATGATTTCCGTCAAGCCCGATTTCCACATGCCGGACCAAGCGGTTGGGCTGATCCGCCTTCGCCCTTGGCGATCCGCTTTTTCCACAGTATGGAGTCCCGTCATGAAGGCGACCCCAAGTACCACCGGCATCCTGCTCTGACGCGTTCGACGCGCAGAGCCTGAACGCGCGCACCCCGGAAGGGGAGCCCGCGGTGTGTCCCTGCGCCCGCGCGCAGGCAAAAAGCCGCCGGATCGGCGGCTCACAGGCCGTGAGTGGTTTGATGGAAAACGTCTTCGAAAGCCCGTTCAAGGGTATGGTTCTGGACAAGCAGGTCACCAACCCGAACATCGTCGTTGGCCGCTACAGCTATTATTCCGGCTATTATCATGGTCACAGCTTCGACGACTGCGCCCGGTTTCTTCTCCCGGACGAGGGCGTCGACCGGTTGGTGATCGGCAGCTTCTGCTCGATCGGGTCCGGCGCGGCCTTCATCATGGCGGGCAACCAAGGCCACCGGAACGACTGGATCAGCACCTTTCCCTTCTTCTGGATGCCCGAAGTGCCGTCGTTCGCCAGCGCGCGGAACGGCTATCGGCCGGCCGGCGACACGGTGGTCGGCAACGACGTCTGGATTGGGTCGGAGGCCATCGTCATGCCCGGCGTCACCATCGGCGACGGCGCCGTGATCGGCACGAGGGCGCTGGTGACGCGCGACGTCGAACCCTATGCGATCGTGGGCGGCAACCCCGCCCGGGTGATCCGGAAGCGCTTCGACGACGATCTCATCGCGTTGCTGCTCGCGATGAAGTGGTGGGATTGGTCCGACGACCAGTTGCAGGGCGCCATGCCGATCCTGACCAGCGGCGACGTCGCGCTTCTGCATCGCTACTGGCGCGATGTGATCGAACGCAACTGACAGCAATCGGGTCGGCCTCGCCTGTTCGCCCTGGAACAGGCGAAGCGGCTCAGCAAGCGGCTCAGGGGGCCGGGCGGCGGCCGACGCGGGCGTCCCAGCCCAGCATGGCGACCTCGGCCACGGCCTCCAGCTCGGCGCGCTCCGCGCCGTCGCGGGCGAGAATCGACATGCCGGCCTGCACCGTCTGCACGAAACGGGCGAGCGCGTGGAGGTCGACCGAGGCCGGGATCTCGCCCTCGGCCACGGCCCGCGCCATACGCTCGGTCAGGATGTCGACCGCCGAGGCGCGCGCCGACCGCACCACTTCGCCCAGCTCGACGTGCCCCTCGCTGCCGACCGCGGAGAGCGTCACCATGCAGCCGCGCGGGATGTCGCCGCGGCAGCCGGTGAGCGCCGCGGCCGAGTCCATCAGCAGGCCCATGACCGCCTCGCGGGCGGTGCCGGCGGTGAAGAAGCGCCCCCAGACCAGCCCCTCGTAGCTTTTGCGGTAGTGGTTCACCGCCTCGACGTAGAGCGCCTCCTTGGAGCCGAAGGCGGCGTAGAGGCTGGGCGAGGCGATCCCCATGGCCTCCGTCAGGTCGGCGATGGAGGTCGCCTCGTAGCCCTTGCTCCAGAACAGGCGGGTCGCCTGGGTCAGGGCGGCCTCGCGGTCGAACGCGCGCGGCCGTCCGCGCCCACGGGCGGGCGGCGTGCCGGCCGTCTGGGCGGTCCTGTCGTCGGTGGGTGGGGTCGGGCGTGATTTCTGCATCGATCACTATTTAATCCCGCCGCCGCGTGGGGGCAATGGCCCCGGACAGCGGTGCTTTATTTTTGTGTCGATCAATACAAAAACTATTGACCGAGGCGTCGAACGCCTCTAGCTATTTTTGTATCGAACGACACAGAAAGGCCGGATCATGGTTGAGCCGAGTGGTGAGTTGGTTGGCAAGCGCGCCCTGGTGACGGGCGGTTCGCGGGGCATCGGCGCCGCCATCGCGCTGGCGCTCGCCGACAAGGGCGCGGATGTGGCGATCTCCTACGAGCGGTCGGCCGAGCGCGCCGCCGAGGTCGTCCGGGCGATCGAGGCGAAGGGCCGGCGCGCGGTCGCCATCCAGGCCGACAGCGCCGATCCGGCGGCCATGGCGGCCCTGGTCGGCCGGACGGTGGAGGCGCTCGGCGGCCTCGACATCCTGGTCAACAACGCCGGCATCGCCCGCCAGGGCATGGTCGCCGAGATGAGCCTCGCCGACATCGACGCGCTTCTGAACGTCAACGTGCGCGCGGCGGTGCTGGTGGCGCAGGCGGCCATCCCACATCTCAAGGACGGGGGGCGCATCGTCTTCATCGGGTCGTGCCTCGCCGACCGCATCACCGCCCCGGGCGTCACCGTCTATTCGATGACCAAGTCGGCGCAGATCGCCCTGACGCACGGCCTCGCCCGCGAGCTCGGCCCGCGCGACATCACGGTCAATCTGGTCCAGCCGGGGGCGACCAACACCGACATGAATCCCGCCGACGGCGCCCACGCCGAAATCCTGCGCTCGCAAACGCCGCTCGGCCGTTACGGCCAGCCGGAGGACGTGGCGGCGGCGGTGGCCTTCCTGGCCAGCCCGGCGGCGCGGCAGATCTCCGGGGCCACCCTGACGGTGGACGGCGGCCTGAACGCCTGATGCTGGAACCGGTCCGGGGAAGCCTTTGTTCGAAAAGGCTCTCCCGGACGGCTTCGGCCAAGGATTAAGGATCCGTTAACGACGAATATGGGGCGACCCGAGGAGCGCCAACAGCAACGCCAGCGACGGAGACGCCACAGATGCGCCACGCACCGATGAAAACGGCCGTTTCCCCCACAACCCGGCCGCCGCGGCGGAGCGTTGCCCGATGAGCCGTTCTTCGACGCTCGACGGGCTGCGGGGCTATTTCCTCGTCTTCATGATGGTGAACCACGTGGTGCTGGCCGGCGGCGTGCTGCTCGCCAAGGTCAACCACGCCGAACTCGGCTATGTGCAGGACGCCCAGGGCTTCGTGCTGCTGTCGGGCATCGTCGCCGGGATGTACTACACCCGCGTCTGGACCCAGCGTTCGCCCGAGGCGGCCCGGCGGCGCCTGTTCGCCCGCGCCCGCGAGCTGTACGTCTCGACCATGCTGGTGATCGCGCTGGTCACCGCCATGGTGGTGCTGGTCCCCGGCGCGCGGGAGCCGCTGGGCGGATTCCTCGGCCATCTGGCTTGGCTGGAGCCCGGCACCCTGCTGGCGAGCGCGCTCCTCCTGCACTCCCCGACCTTCACGGATCTGCTGATCCAGTACATCCTCTACCTCGCCGCGACGCCGCTGCTGCTCCGCCTGATCCTCGACGGCCACGCCCGCAAGGTCGCGCTGGGCAGCGCCGCGCTGTGGGCCGCCGTGCAGATGGGCCTGCATGTGCCGGTGCTGAGCGCGCTCGACTCCGGGCTGGGGCGGCTCAGCGACGGTCTGGCGGTGCGCGGGCCGTTCAACCCGCTCGCCTGGCAGGTGCTCTACGTCGCCGGGCTGCTGATCGGCAGCGCCGTGCAGCGGAGCCGCTTCGACACCGACCGCTGGTTCCCGGTCGAGCGGCCGCCCTGGCTGGTTCCGGCGCTGGTCACCGTGGTGGTCTGCGCGGCCTGGCACCTGTTCTTCGTCCATGAGCTGGTCAGCCCGATCGTCGGCGAGCGTTTCCTGCGCTACGTCGACCGCACGGAGTTCAGCCTCGTCTACCTCGCGAACTTCGCGGCGCTGGCCTATGCCGTGTCCTGGCTGCTCATCGCCGGGCCGCGGTCGTCCCACCCGGTGGCCGCCGGCACCGCCCGGCTGCTCACCGCGCTGTTCAGCCTGCCCTTCCTCCGGCTGCTGGGGCGGCACTCGCTGCAGGTCTACCTGTTCCACGTCCTGGTCGCCTACGCGATCCTGCTGATCGACCTGTTCGGCGGCCCCTTCAACCAGCTCACCAAGGCGGTCCTGCTGCTCGCCAGCGTCGCCAGCCTCGCCATCCCCGCCCTGTGGCGCGAGCGGAGCCGCGCCAAGCCGGCGGAGCGGGGCGCCGTCCGGATGGGCTCGTCCCGGGGTTGATGGTGCGAGGGCGCGGACGAACAGGACCCGTCTTGTCCTGGACAAGCCCGCCCCGCTGGGTCAAAGAGAAAGCATCAAAAGGGGTGGGACCGCTGGAAGGGCCATCGCCCGGCCGATCCCCGCCCGCCCTTTCGCTGCTGAGGACGATCGACCCGCGTGACGAGACGCGCCCATCATCGGTGGTTCGGAGCCCTGGCCGCCGCCCTGCTGGCGGTGGTGCTGGTGCCCTCGCTGGCCCCGGCGCCGGCCAAGGCCGACCCCCGCTTCGTGCCCGGCCCCTGCTGGTTCTCCGTGCCGGAGGGAGAGGCCGCGCTGTGCGGGACCGTCGGCGTGCCCGACCGGCGCGACCGGCCGGCGACGCGGGCCTTCCGCCTGCCGGTCGTCGTCCTGCTGTCCACCGCCAAGCAGCCGTCCCCCGACCCCGTCCTGTTCCTGGAGGGCGGCCCCGGCGCCTCCCCCTTCGGCAGCGGCGAGGCGGTGGAGGAGCGGATGGAGGTGTGGTGGTCGCTGACCGCCGGGTTCCGCCGGTCGCGCCACGTCGTGCTGTTCGACCCGCGCGGCGTCGGGCGGGCCGAGCCGGACACCGACTGCCCGGAGTTGGACGTGCTGGGCGCCTCGCCCCGCCTGCGCCCGGTGTCGCGCGACCGCCGCGCCGCGCTGGAGCGGACGGCCATCGCCGCCTGCCGCTACCGCTTCACCGCCGCCGGGCTGGACGGCGCCATGTTCACCACCCCCATCGCCGCCGACGACGCCATGGACGTCGCCGCGGCGCTGGGCGCGCAGCGGGTCAATCTGTTCGCCGTGTCCTACGGCACGCGGGTGGCGCTGGAGATCCTGCGGCGCCACGGCGGGCGGGTGCGCACGGCGGTGCTCGATTCCATCTACCCGCCCGACGTCAACGCGACGGAGGAGGCGCCCTGGCTGGCGCACCGGGCCTTCAGGCGGCTGTTCGACGATTGCGCGGCCAACCGCGTGTGCCGCGCCGCCTATCCGGACCTGGAGCGCCATCTGCTGGAGCTGGTGGAGCGGCTGGGCAAGGCCCCGGTGGATGTGCCGGTGGGCGATCCGGAGATCCCGCGCTGGGCGCGGCTGGACAGCGGCGCCGCCCTGTCGGCCCTGCTGGAGGCGATGGCCGAGGGCGAGAGCGTGCCCCGCCTGCCCGCCCTGATCGAACGGGCGTGGCGAGGGCGGTACGACCGCCTGTCCGACTGGGTTCCCGCCCCCTGGCTGGGCGACCCCGACTCGGCGGAGGGCATGGCCTTCTCCATCGAATGCCGGGAGACGGTGAACCCCGCCGACCCGCTGCGGCTGGCCGACGCCGCCCGCCGCTTCGCCCCCTATGGCGCCGTCACCGCCGACGATCCCGGCCGGCGCGTCTGCGCCCAATGGCCCGCCGCCGCGCAGGAGGCGTCGGAACGGCTGCCGGTGGCCAACCCGGTGCCGGTGCTTCTGCTGTCCGGCGCCTATGACCCGCTGACCCCGCCGGAATGGGCGGAGCGCGCCGCGGCGACCCTGCCGAAAAGCCGGCATCTGGTCTTCCGCAGCGCCGGCCATCTGGTCACCGCGTCGGACGACTGCGCCGTGTCCGTCGCCGCCCAGTTCGTGGAGTCGGAAACCCTGCCCGCCAACGCCTGCCCGGCGGCGGCCAAGCCGCCGGGGTTCCAGCCGCCGTAAGCTGGAGAAAACCTACTTCAGCGCGTCCAGCATGAAGGCCGGAAGGGCGAAGCTGGCGACGTGGATGTCGGGCGTGTAGTAGCGGGTGGTCAGCCCGGCCGCCTCGAAGCGCGGGCGGATCGCCTCCGCCGTCTGGCGGCGCAGCGCCGCGTCGTCGGTGGCCCAGCCGAAGGCCATGAAGCCGCCGTAGTAGCTGGGCACCGGCGCCACGAAGAAGCCGGCATCGCCGAACAGCCGGCCCAGCCGCCGGTGGCTGTCCTTCAACTCGCCCGGCTGGAGGAACGGCACGCCGTTCTGGGTGACCAGCACGCCGCCGGGGGTCAGCCGCGCCTTGCAGCCGGCGTAGAAGTCCTCGGTGAAGAGGACGGCGCCCGGCCCGTGGGGGTCGGTGGAATCGACGATGACGACGTCGAACCGCTCCGTGGTCTCCTTGACGAAGGCGCAGCCGTCGGCGATCACCAGATCCGTGCGCGGGTCGTCGAAGGCGCCGGCGCTGATCGACGGCAGATGGGCGATGGACAGGTCGACCACCGAGCGGTCGATCTCCACCATCGTCACCCGCTCCACCGCCTTGTGCTCCAGGCAGCGGCGCAGCATGCCGCCGTCGCCGCCGCCGACGATCAGCACGCGGCGGACGCGCCCATGCGCCAAAATCGGCACATGGGTCAGCATCTCGTGATAGACGAACTCGTCGCCCTCGGTGGTCTGGACGACGCCGTCGAGCGCCATCACGCGGCCCAGCACCGGGTTCTCGAAGATCACCAGGTCCTGGAGGCCGGTGCGATCGCGGTGCAGGACGCGGCCCATGCGCAGGCGCTGGGCCACGTCCTTGTGCAACGTCTCGTCGTACCAGCCGGAGCCGGAGTCGCTCATGACCCGGTTTCGCCACGCAGCAGCTCGTCGCACTTCACGCCCGTGGGCTTGAAGGCGCGCTCCAGCACCGGGATGGCCTTCATGGGCTGGGCGTCGCCGCACATGAAGATGTCCAGCGCCGCGTAGCCGCGTTCCGGCCAGGTGTGGATGCTGATGTGCGACTCGGCGAGCACCGCCACGCCGGAGATGCCGCCGTTCGGCGTGAAATGGTGCAGGTGGATGTGCAGGAGCGTCGCCCCCGCCACCTCCACGGACTCGATCAGCGTGGAACGGACATGGTCCAGCTCGTCCAGACGTTCGGCACCCCACAGATCGACGATCAGGTGCGTGCCGGCGCAGACCTTGCCATCGCGGACGATGAAATGGTCCTTGCGGTCGTCTTGAGATTCCCTCCAGGGACCAGAAGTCACGTTGGTCCGGTTGGAGATTTGACCTTCCGTTTGGGCTTTCCTTGGATCGCTTCCCAAGTCCATCCCCAATTGGAAGAGAGAAGCGGTCTTCGCCATCGTTCTCCCCCATCAGCAGATGTTCCGCGCATATGGCGCGGAGGAGGGCGGCATATGGGACAAATTCGCATGCGAATCAACACAATTCTGTCCCCGCATCCCTTTGTGCTTGGCGGCGGGCCTCTGGCGCGGCGCGCGGCGGAGGCGCATAATCGCCTGTCCGCCGCCTTCCGGAGCGGTCCGGAATCCTGTCTGGAGGTCCTCCCCACCATGAACCGCAAGCCGCTGATCGGCGTTCCCGCCTGCGCCCGCATGATGGGCGAGCATCCCTTCCACGTCGTCGGCGACAAGTATGTCCGCGCGGTATCGGACGGGGCCGGCGGCATGCCGCTGCTGATTCCGGCGCTGGGGACGGCGCTGGACATGGACGAGGTGGCCGGCCGGCTCGACGGGCTGCTGGTCACCGGAAGCCCGTCGAACGTCGAGCCGCACCGCTACGGCGGATCGCCCAGCGAGCCGGGCACCCTGCACGATCCGGAGCGCGACGACACCACCTTGCCGCTGATCCGCGCCGCGCTGGAGATGGGCGTGCCGCTGCTGGGCATCTGCCGCGGCTTCCAGGAGCTGAACGTGGCGCTGGGCGGCACGCTGCACCAGCGGGTGCACGAGGTGCCGGGCTACGCCAACCACCGGGAGGACAAGGAGGCGCCGCTGGCCGTGCAGTACGGGCCGTCGCACAGCGTGAGGCTGACCCCCGGCGGCCTGCTGGAAAGGCTGGCCGGCGGCGAGGCGGCGGTGACCGTCAACTCCCTGCACGGGCAGGGCATCGATCGGCTGGCCGACGGGCTGATCGTGGAGGCGATGGCCGAGGACGGGCTGGTCGAGGCGGTGCGGGTGGCGGGGGCGCCGGCCTTCGCGCTGGCCGTGCAATGGCACCCGGAATGGCGGTTCTGGGAGAACCCGCTGTCGGCGGCGATCCTGCGCGCCTTCGGAAACGCCGCCGCCGACCGGGCGCGACGGCGCCTTTCCTGAAAGATGGTTTCAGGACAATAGATTAGGTCAACAATTGGCGGGTGCCGCGTGCCCAGGAATTGGGCACGCCGCCCTTACCCCATCGGCGTCAGCCGGCCCGCGAGATGCGGCGGAGGAAGTCGATGAGCTGCGCCTGCTCCTCGGCCGAGAGATCCTTCACCATGGCCTTGTCATGGGCCTGGATGCGCGGAATCAGCTCGTCCAGCAGCTTCTCCCCTTCCGGGGACAGGCGCAGCGCGTAGGAGCGGCGGTCGTTGGGCGAGGGCGCCCGGATGACCAGACCGCGCGACTCGAGCCGGTCGATGACCGCGACCATGGTCGAACGGTCGATGCCCACCGCCGAGCCCAGGTCGGACTGCGACAAGCCCTCGTTCTCCTTGATCATGATCAGGACGCCGAATTGCCCCGGCGTCATGTCGTGGGGCGCCACGGCGTTCTGGAAGCTCTGGAACACGGCCACCTGCGCCTTGCGCAGATTGTAGCCGACGAGCTCCGGCAGAGGGCCGAGGGCCATCTTTCCGGACTTGCTCGGACGCTGGCGGGTGCGCCGGTCCGAGGGGGTGGGGCGGTCGATGTCGGTCAACGTGAAAGCCGTCGTTTATTGACTAGTCTATTGGTCGTGTAAAATGCAGGCAGGTGCCGATTTTGTCAGCAAGAACCACACAATCCGCCTCGTATGCATAGCACCCATTCCTGTTACGCATTGGTTCCACCCGGAAGCGGCTCCACCTCTAGCCCTATGAAGTGATCGCGCTCCTGACCCCGGCCCCCCCGGAAACAGGCATGCCGGCGCGGTTGCCCGCCAACGGTTCATTCCCCTGCCGCAGACGGGTTCCAAAAACGGAGCTTCCGACGCCCGGTCCCCCCCAGGCCGGGCGTCTTCGCGCCAAAGCCCCGGCCCAACGGCTGGGGCTTTTTTCTGGTGCTCTTTCCGGTAGGGTGGTTGCCCGAACCGCACCCCCTCCGAAAGAAAGGCGCGCCATGGCCTACGCCATTCCCCTGTGGCCCCAGCCCACCGTCCCGGTCGCCGGCGGCGACCCCTTCCCGGTCCGCCGCATCTACTGCGTCGGCCGCAACTACGCCGCCCACGCGCGCGAGATGGGGGCCGATCCGGACCGCGAGCCGCCCTTCTTCTTCATGAAGCCCGCCGATGCCATCGTCGCCGACGGCACCGCCATCCCCTACCCGCCCAGGACGGCCAACCTGCACCATGAGATCGAGCTGGTCGTGGCCATCGGCACCGGCGGGCGCGACATCCCGGTGGAGCGCGCGCTGGACCATGTCTACGGCTATGGCGTGGGGCTGGACATGACCCGCCGCGACCTGCAGAACGCGGCGAAGAAGGAAGGCAAGCCCTGGGACATGGGCAAGGGCTTCGACCAGTCCGCCCCCTGCGGCACGCTGCGCCGCGCCGCCGACATCGGCCATCCCGACAAGGGGGCGGTCACGCTGTCGGTCAACGGCGAGCTGCGCCAGAAGGGCGATCTGGCGGACCTGATCTGGACCGTGTCCGAAACGATTTCCTACCTGTCGGGTCTGGTCGAGCTTCAGCCGGGCGACCTGATCTACACCGGCACGCCGGAGGGCGTCGGCCCGGTGGTCGCCGGGGATCGGCTGGAGGGCGCGGTCGAGGGCGTCGGCTCCATCGCCGTCACCATCGCCTGACATCGGCAATACGGATCACCGGGCTATGCGCATCGCCACCTGGAACATCAACTCCGTCCGCATGCGGATGGACCTGCTGCTGCGCCTCATCGACGAGGCGCAGCCGGACGTCATCTGCCTGCAGGAGACCAAGGTCGTCGACACCGACTTCCCCATGGCCCCGCTGGCCGAGAAGGGCTACGTCCACGCCCACATCCACGGGATGAAGAGCTACAACGGCGTCGCCATCCTGTCGAAGCTGCCCTTCGCGTCGCGCGACGTGCAGCATTGGTGCGGCAAGCAGGACTGCCGCCACGTCTTCGCCGAATTGCCCGGCGGGATCGAGCTGCACAGCGTCTACATTCCGGCGGGCGGGGACATTCCGGATCCGGAACAGAACGAAAAGTTCGCCCACAAGATTCAGTTCGTGGACGAAATGACCGAGTGGTGGACAACCCGGCGCAGCCCGGACCGCCGCATGGTCATGGTCGGCGACCTGAACATCGCGCCGCTGGAGAACGACGTCTGGAGCCACAAGGAGCTTCTGAAGATCGTTTCCCACACCCCGGTGGAGGTGGAGAAGCTGACGGCGATGCAGGCATCCATCGGCTGGGTCGACGCGTTGCGCCATTTCGTTCCGCCCACGGAAAAGCTCTACACCTGGTGGAGTTACCGCGCGAAGGACTGGGCGGCCTCCGACCGCGGCCGGCGGCTGGACCACATCTGGGTCACGCCCCCACTGAAGGACGCGCTGACCGGCCACAGCGTCCTGCGCGAGGCCCGCGGCTGGGAGCCGAAGCCGTCCGACCATGTTCCGGTGATGGTCGATCTCGCCGTGTGATCTGGACGTGTGATCGGCTAACTCTCCCCGACCAGCGGCACGTTCATCGCGACGACCGACGGCGTCCCATCCTCCGCCACCCGGAAGCGGTGGGCGCAGCCGTCGGTCAGCCGATGGGCGGGCTTGTCCACCATGTCCCAGCCGGTGGCCAGCGCGTAGAGCGCCCGCATCACCCCGTTGTGGGCCACCGCCCCGGTCGGCACGCCCCGCGCGCCCACCTCGGCCAACCAGGGGATCAACCGGCTCTGCACGTCGCGCGGGCTCTCCCCGCCGGGCGCCCGGAAGTCGAGGCCCATCCGCTCGCGGTCCGCGGTCAGGGCGCCGCTCGACCTCAGTTCCTCCAGCAGACGGCCCTCCCATTCCCCCCAGCTCATTTCGACCAGACGCGGTTCCGGCGCCGGGTCGAGGCCGAGCAGCCGGGCGGTTTCCCAGGCCCGCCGCTTCGGGCTGGCGACCCAGCGGTGGCCCAGCACGTCCGGCGGCAGCCTCCAGGTGGCGACTCGGGCGCGGCCCTCGTCGGACAGCGGCTCGTCGATGCCGCCCTGGAGACGGTGCGCGGCGTTCCAGGCGGTCGGCCCGTGGCGCAGGATGATGAGGTCAGTCATGGATTCCCTTTCCGCGCGGCGCGCCGGACCACCGCGTCCAGAACCTCCACCGCGATGGACAGATCGTGTTCCTCGACGGCGATGCGGCGCGCCGCCTCGCCGAAGCGGCGGCGTTTCCCAGGGTCGTCGAGCAGCGCCCTGACGGCGGCGGCAAAGGCCTCCGCGTCGCCCACCGGCGGCAACAGGCCGGTCACCCCGTCGCGCACAACGTCCGGAACGCCCCCGGTCCGCCCCGCCACGACCGGCAGGCCAGCGGCCTGGGCCTCCAGCAGGGCCATGCCGTAGGCCTCGTTCACCGCCGGCCAGACCATCAGGTCGGCCGCGGCGTAAAGCGCGGCGAGGGCGTCCGAATCTTGCTGGCCGAGGAACACAACTCCCTCCCCTGCAAAGCGGGGGAGGGTTGGGGTGGGGGCAAGTGCGCCTCCCCCGAACAACGCCTCGATCCGGGGACGGGCGGGGCCGTCGCCGGCGATGAGAAGGTGGTGGGGAGGCAAGGCACTTGCCCCCACCCCGGCCCTCCCCCGCTCCGCAGGGGAGGGAGAGAAGGCTTGCGCCAGGATTTCGTACGAACGCTCTTTATCGCCGCCGCGCATCATGCCGACGGCCAGCAGCCACGGGATGTCCGGGTTCAAACCGTAACGCTCGGCCAGCGCCGCCCGGTGCCGGTTGCGCTCCGCGGCCGCCGCCGCGAACGGGCGCGTGTCGAGGAAGGGCCGCAGCCGCACCAGCCGGTCCGGCGACCGGAGCAACGGCAACACCCCCTCCGCATCGTGGCCGGCGAGGTTGACGACCGCGGCGGCCTGCCGGATCGCAGCCTCGGCGGCGCGGTGGCCGGCGGCGAAGGGGCCGGTGGCGCGCTTGGCCGCGAAGGACGCCTCCGCCACCACATAGGGAATGCCGAAGCGGCGGCTGACCGCCGGGCCGATCCAGTCCGGCGCCTTGTGGTAGAGGTGGTAGGTGAACCAGAGGTCCGGCGGGTCGTCCCGCCAGCGCGCCGTCAGGCGGTCGGCACAGCGCGTGCCCAGCGCCGCCAGACGCTCCGCCCGGCCCGGACGGCGCCCGTCGTCCCAGCTGCGCAGGGTGCTGGCCAGGGTCACCGCGTGCCCGGCCCCCTCCAACGCCGCCATCAGCAGCCGGGCCATCCGCCGGTCGCCCGAGGGCACCGGGTGGGTCGGGGATTTCAGCGGGGCGTAAAAGGCGATGCGCATCGCGGCCCCAGCGTCGTGATGGGAAGAAAGCTCAGAACGGGGTCGGTTCCAAGGCGCAGACGACCCGGTTCCGTCCGGCCGCCTTGGCGCGGTACAGCGCCTCGTCCGCGCTGGACAGCATGGCATCCACATCGCGCGTTCCGGCCGCGCAGCAGGCCACGCCGATCGACACGGTGAAGCGCACCGTCTCCACGCCCGATGGCACCGTCAGTTCCGCCGTGCGGCGCCGGATGCGCTCCGCCACCATACGCGCCCCGGCGATGTCGGTCTCCGGCAGCAGGATGGCGAACTCCTCGCCGCCAGTGCGGCCCAGCAGGTCGTTCTCCCGCAGCAGGGCGCGGCAGGCGGCGGTGAAGGTCCGCAGCGCCTCGTCCCCCACGGCGTGGCCATGGGTGTCGTTGATGCTCTTGAAATGGTCGAGGTCGAGCATAAGCAGCGTGACCGGCCGGCCATAGCGGCGGGCGCGGGCCAGTTCCTGCTCCGCCGCCTCGACGAAGTGGCGGCGGTTGGACACGCCGGTCAGGGGATCGGTGATGGAAAGCCGGCGCAGCCGCTCCTCCGTCTCCTTCAGCGCCGTCACGTCGTTGATCAGGACGTAGATGACCGGCAACCCGTCCCAGGGCAGGGGCGACATGCTGACCTGGACGCAGGTCCGCTGACCGTCGGCGGACACCATCACCCCATCCTGGGACCGCACCAGCTCCCGCTCGCGCAGGCAGCGCAGGAAGGCGTCCCGCTGGTCGTCGATGCCCGATTCTTCGACGAAGTCCAGGAAATGGCGCCCGACCAGGGCGTCGCCGCTCTGGCCCAGGATGCGCGCGGCCTCCTGGTTGGCGAAAACGATGCCCATTTCCTGATGGATCAGCAGCCCGGCGGGCAGCAGGTCGAGCATGTCGCCCAGCTTGCTGCGCGTCAGCGACAGCTCGTGGCTGGTGGCCACGGCATCGCTGTCGTCGTCGAAGTCGATAAAGGAAAGGATTTCCGGTTCGGGAAAGGCGGACAGACTCGACATAACGTCGCACAGGTGGAGCAAAGCCGCACTCTATCCCGTCGTCAGCCGCCGTGCAATGCACAGCATCCTCCGAGGGGTAGAAGAACAGCATCGCCATTTTTGATTGTGAAACGATCGTGCAGCCGATCGATGCCCGAATCGCTGCCGAAGTCGCGGCGCACCCGCGCGGCGCCCGCCGCGCCCAGCGCCGCCCGGCGGGCCGGGTCGCGGAGCAGCGACTCGAGCGCGCCGGCCAGCGCCACGAAGTCCTCGGGGTCCACCAGCGTGCCGGTAACTCCATCCTCGATCAGCTCGGCCACCGCGGCGGCGCGGGTGGACAGGCAGGCCAGCCCCTGGCTCTGCGCCTCCATCAGCACGTTGGGCAGCCCGTCGCGGTCGCCGTCGCGCGCGGTGCGGCAGGGCAGGACAAACAGGTCGGCGCGGCGGTACTGGGCGATCACCGCGTCCTGGGCCTTCGCCCCCAGCCAGTCGATCCGCCCCTCCAGCCCCAGCGCCGCCGCCTGCGCCTTCAGCGCGGGCAGCCGGTCGCCGCCGCCGATGTGGGTCCAGCGCCAGTGCAGCCCGGCGGGCAGACGGCCCAGCGCGTCGAGCAGCAGGTCGAACCCCTTCTTCTCCACCGCCCGACCGACCGACAGCAGCCGCACCGGGTCGGCGGGGTCGGCCCCGTCGCGCGCCGGGCGGGCGTCCGGCGGGGCGGGGAAGCGGCTGAAGTCCAGCCCGTGGTAGAGCAGCTCCACCCGTTCCGGCTCCGGCGCCAGGGCGCGCAGGCGGTCGAGGCCGAGCGCGGTGCAAGTGACGCCCCAGCGCGCCTCGGCGAGCTTGTCCCGCAGGTCCCAGTCGGGGGAGGTCCAGATGTCCTTGGCGTGGGCGGAAAAGCTCCAGGGCAGGCCGGTCAGCAGCGCTGCGTAGCGCGCGACGCTGGCCGGGGTGTGCAGGAAATGGGTGTGCAGCCAGGTGACGTCCGCCGGCAGTTCCGCCGCCAGCACGCAGGCTTGGCCGAAGCGGCGCACGCGGTTGCGGCTGGGGTCGCGCCGCAGGTCGGCCAGCCAGGCGGCCCGCGCCGCCGGCCAGCCGGGGAGCCGCCGCGCCGCGGCCAAGGCACGCAGCACGCGGCCGGGCGCCTCGTGCAGATATTCGGGCAGATAGGTCACCGGGGCGGTGACTCGGCGGTTCAGCTCGTGCACCGCCTTGTCGGTCGGTTGACGCAGGCTGACGATCAGTTGACGCAACCCCCGCCGTTCCAGCCCCAGGATCTCCTGCGCAATGAAGGTTTCCGACAGGCGGGGCCAGCCCTTCACGATGACGGCGACGGTCACGCGGCGTCCCCGGCGGCCAACTGGCGCTCCGAAGCGCAGGGTTCGGAGGGCAGCGCCGGCAGGTAGCGCGCCGACAGGCGGTTGACGCTCTCCAGCCCGCCGAGCAGGCCCGGCACCACGACCGAGGAGGGCGGCGCCTGCCAGGGCAGCCGGCGCAGCGCCGCCGCCATCGCCGCGGCGTCGCGCACCCCATCGTCCATCAGGACGGAGACCAGCCCCAGCTCCTGCGCGCGGGCGGCGCGGATGGTCTGCTCGCGCCGCGGCACCTCGCGCGGCACGATCAGCGCCTTCTTGTCGAAGGACAGGATCTCGCAGAAGGTGTTGTAGCCGCCCATGGCGACGACCCCGACCGCGCCCTGCATCAGCCGCTCGATCCGCGCCTCGAAGGCGGTGGCCTCGACGTTGGGCAGGGCGTCGGCGCGGGCCAGGAACTCGGCCTGGAGGTCCGGCTGCATGAAGGGACCGAACACCAGCACCGCGCGGTAAGGGATGCCGGGATCGCTCTCGTAGGCGCGCAGCACCCAGTCGACCAGCGCCTCGCCGTCGCCGCCGCCGCCGGGGGTGACCAGGATGTAGGGCTCGTCCGGCAGGCCGGGGCCGTGCGGGAGCGCCGGGGGCACGGTGCGGTGCAGGTAGCCGGTGTACACCATCTTGTCGCGCACCGACTGCGGGACCTCGATTCCCTCCAGCGGGTCGCAGATCTGCGGCAGGCCGTAGGCCCAGATCTCGTCGTACAGATTTTCCAGCGCCGGCAGGACCTTCTTGCGCTCCCATTCCGGGGCGAGCAGGGCCGGCTCGTCCATCACGTCGCGCAGGCCGAGCACCAGCGGCACGCCGCGGCCCTTCAGAAGTTCGAGTGTCTCCCGCACCTCGCCACGCAGGCCGAGCGGTTCCTTGTCCACGATGAACAGGTCGGGCTGGTAGATCTCCGCCGTGTGACGGATCAGCGAGGCCCGCATGGACAGGATCTCGTCGATGTCCAGATGCAGGTTCAGCGCCGTGTATTCCCCGTTGCGCAGCTTGATGACGCCGGGGATGCGCACGAAGTCCACCCGCGTGCGGAAGTCGAAGCTGCCGACGATCGGCGAGCCGGACAGGATCAGCACGGACAGGTTGCTGTAGCGCTCCACCAGCGCATGAGCGATGGCCCGGCAGCGGCGGAGATGGCCGAGGCCGAACGTGTCATGGCTGTAGATGAGCACGCGGCCCGAGGTCGGACGTTCGCTCATAGACTTCCTACCTCTCCCGATTGGCCTCTTGTGTCCGGCCGCGGCTTGGCCGATGAACGGGTGTGCGTCGTGCCGCCACCGGGATGGGGGCGGGCCGCTCGCGGGCTCACCATATCCTCAACGGCCAAGCGGCAGAGGGGGTAAGGTTTCTGCCTGCTCCCGGCACCGGCGTCCCCTTGCGTAGAATGGCGCTATGGAATCCAGCATTTTCCGATTCATCCTTCGGCACAGCGTCCGTCAGCAGATCGTGCTGACCCTGATGACCCTGGCGTCCTTCCCCTTCCTCTACGCCTCGCTCGACCTTCCGAAGCGGATCGTCAACGAGGCGATTGCCGGGAAGAAGCTGCCTGAGTCCTTCCTCGGATTCCATCTCGATCAGGTGACTTACCTGTTCGTCCTATGCGGGCTGTTCCTGACTTTGGTGCTGGTCAACGGCGCGTTCAAGTATGTCATAAACACCTACAAGGGCCGCCTGGGCGAGCGGATGCTGCGCCGCCTGCGGTACGAGCTGTACGTGCGCGTCCTGCGCTTCCCCCTGCCCCGCTTCCGCAAGATGTCGTCCGGGGAGATCATCCCCATGATCACGGCGGAGGTGGAACCGCTGGGTGGCTTCATCGGGGACGCCATCGCCATCCCGGTTTTCCAGGGCGGCACCCTGCTGGTCTACATCGCCTTCATCTTCGTCCAGGACCCGGTGCTGGGGGCAGCGGCGGTGTCGCTGTACCCGTTCCAAGGCTGGCTCATCCCACGGCTTCAGCGCAAGGTCAATCAGCTTGGCAAACAGCGCGTACGTGCCATGCGCCAGATCGCCGACCGCATCGGCGAGACGGTGTCCGGCATCCAGGAGGTCCATACCCACAACACGGCGTCCTGGCATCTCGCCGATCTCAGCCACCGCCTGGGCGACGTGTACCGCATCCGTTTCGAGATTTACCAAAGAAAGTTTTTTGTCAAATTCCTGAACAATTTCATAAACCAGCTGACGCCGTTCTTCTTCTATTCGATCGGCGGTTATCTGGTGATCCACGGCCAGCTCTCCTTCGGCGCGCTGGTCGCGGTGCTGGCCGCCTACAAGGACTTGGCCGCTCCTTGGAAGGAACTCCTCGACTGGTACCAGCAGAAGGAGGACAACCGGATCAAGTACGAGCAGGTGGTGGAGCAGTTCCACGTCCCCGACCTGCTGGCCGAACGCCTGCTGCGCGAGGAGGAGGACGTCCCGTTCAAGGGCAGCCTGTCCTTCCACAACGTCGGGTTCGGGGAGGACGGCGGCTCGCCCATCCTGGAGGGGGTGACGTGCGACATCCCGCTGGACGGCCACACCGCGCTGATCGGCGTCGGGTCCGGGCGGGACGAGCTGGCGCAGCTCGCCGCGCGCGTGCTGCTGCCCTCGTCGGGCCAGATCCGGCTGGGCGAGCATGATTACGCGGAACTGCCGGAGAGCGTGACCGGGCGCCGCGCCGCCTATGTCGGGGCTGCCCCCTACCTGTTCTCGGCCTCGCTCTACGACAACCTCGTCTACGGGCTGCGCCACCGGCCGCTGCGCGAGAATGGTGAAAGCGAGGAAGCGGCAGAGCATCGCAAGAGCCGGATGACCGAGTCGGTGCTGTCCGGCAACGCCACCGACGACGTGCACGCCGACTGGATCGACTACGCCGCCGCCGGTTGCAACGGGCCGGAGGATCTGAAGGCCCGCATCCTGCGCGTGGTGACGATGGTCTCCCTTCAGGACGATGTATACGGCATGGGCCTCAACCGCACCGTCGATCCGGAGCGGCGCCCCGACGTGGCCGCCCGCGTGATGGAGGCACGCGACGCCATGCGCGCCATGATGCTGAACAACCCGGACCTGGGGCGGCTGGTCGAGCGCTTCGACCCCGACCGCTACGCCGTGAACGCCACGCTGGCGGAAAATCTGCTGTTCGGAACGCCGGTCGGACCGATCTTCCAGACTGACGCGCTGGCCTCCAATCCCTATATGTTGCATGTGCTGGACAAGGTGGGGTTGACCGACACCATCCTGGAGACCGGCCACAAGGTGGCGGAGACCATGGTCGAACTGTTTGCCGGCCTGCCGCCCGGCCACGAGTTCTTCGAGCGCTTCTCCTTCATCGGCTTCGCCGAGCTGCCGGAATACCAGGGCATCCTGGCGCGCACCGCGAAGGAGGGGCTGGGGGCGCTGCGGCCCGAGGAGCGGACGCGGCTGATGACCCTGCCCTTCAAGCTGATCGGCGGCCGCCACCGTCTGGGCCTGATGACCCCGGACCTGGAGAAGAAGCTGCTGCAGGCGCGGCACCTCTTCGCCAGCGACCTGCCGGCGGACCTGAAGCACGCCGTCGCCTTCTTCGATCCGGAGGCCTACAACGCGGCGGCCAGCATCCAGGACAACATCCTGTTCGGGAAGATGGTCTACGGGCAGGCGCAGGTGCAATCCAAGGTGGGCCGCATCGTGGCGGAGCTGGTGGACCAGCTCCACCTGCGCGACACCATCGTGGAGGTCGGGCTGGACCACCCGGTGGGGGTGGCGGGGTCGCGCCTGTCCGCCGCGCAGCGCCAGAAAGCGGCGCTGGCCCGCGCCCTGCTGAAGCGCCCCGACCTGCTGGTGCTGAGCGAGGCGACGAGCGGGCTGGACACCAGCAGCCAGAGCAAGGTGCATTCCGCGATCCTCGGCGAACGCAAAGGGTGTGGTCTTGTGTGGGTTCTGCAGCGTGCCGGCTTGGCACGGGCGTTCGAGCGAGTCATTGTGATGAAGGACGGTCGAATCGCCGAGCATGGACGCTTCGACGAGTTGAACAGGCCCGGTACGTTGTTGCATGAATTGATAGCCGCCGAATAAAGCCGGCGGCGTTGAGGAGGCAGACGGCATGAGCATCGCCGAAGAAGTCAATTGCCTGCGCAGGATTCCCCTGTTCGCCAACATCGACACTTCCAAGCTCAAGCTTCTCGCCTTCACCAGCGAGCGGTTGAGCTTCCGATCGGGCGACATCCTGTTCGAGCAGGACGAGATGGGCACCTGCGCCTACATCCTGCTGCGTGGGGAGGCGGAGGTGATCATCACCGGCCCCGGCGGGCCGCTGGCCGTCGCGACGCTGGGGTCCAACGAGATCGTCGGCGAGATCGCCATTTTGTGCGACGTGCCGCGCACCGCCACCGTGCGCGCCAGCACCGACCTGGAGGCGCTGTGCGTGCCGAAGGACCATTTCCTTCAGATGATCGCCGACTTCCCGCAGATGGGGCTGGAAATCATGCGCTCGCTGGCCCACCGCCTGGAGCAGACGACCGTGCGCCTGCGCGAAGTGCTGGCCGCCCAGGCGACCTGACGCGTTACGACCGGCAGCCCATGCGTGTCCTTTTCCACGTCCAGCATCTCCTGGGCATCGGGCACGACCGCCGCGCCGCGCTGATCACCCGTGGACTGGCCGAGGCCGGCGTCGCCGTCACGGTGCTCCGCGGCGGGCATCCGGTGCCGGGAATCGACTACGGCCCGGCGGCGGAGATCGTCCAGCTTCCTCCCGCACGGGCCGCCGACAGCAGCTTCAAGACCTTGCTGGACGAGCACGACCGGCCCATCGACGATTCGTGGCGCGCCCGGCGCCGCGCCGCGGTTCTGGAAACCCATGAGCGGGTGCGGCCCGACGCGCTGCTGGTCGAATCCTTCCCCTTCGGGCGCCGCGCCTTCCGGTTCGAGCTTCTGCCGCTGCTGGAGGCAGCCAAGGCCGGCGGGGCGGTCACCGCCGCGTCGGTGCGCGACATCCTGGTGACCAAGGCCAAGCCGGAGCGGCTGGAGGAAACCGTCTCGACGGTGGAACGGCTGTTCGACCATGTGCTGGTCCACGGCGACCCGGACCTGATCCCCTTCGCGGCGACCTTCCCCGCCGCCGCGCGGATCGCCGACCGCATCCGCTACACCGGCTATGTCGCGGTCCCACAGGGCAGCGAGGGGGACGGCGCCGAGGGGAAAAACGCCGACGGCACCGGTGAGGTGATCGTGTCGGTGGGCGGCGGGGCGGTCGGCCTGCCGCTGCTGCGGGCGGCGCTGGCGGTGCGTGCGTCAACTCCCGCCGGACTTGACGCACCCTGGCGCCTGCTGGCCGGGCCGGACGTGCCGGAGGCGGATTTCCGGGCGCTCGCCGCCGCGGCCCCGCCTGGCACCGTCGTGGAACGGGCGCGGCCCGACTTCCCCACCCTGCTCCGCCGCTGCCGCCTGTCGATCAGCCAGGCCGGCTACAACACCGTGCTCGACGTGCTCCAGGCCGGCTGCCGGGCGGTGGTGGTTCCCTTCGCCGCGGGCAGCGAGACGGAGCAGGCCACCCGCGCCCGTCTGCTGGAGGAGCGGGGCCGGCTGGCCGTGGTCGACGAAGCCACCCTGACTCCGGACACCCTGGCCGCGGGCGTTGCCAGGGCGCTCGCCCTGCCCCCGCCGGCGGCCATTCCGCTGCGCCTGGACGGCGCCGCCGCCACCGCCCGGCTGCTGCGGCACGCGGTGGCCTACCGCCAAGGCAACAGCCGCTAAACCAATCAAGACGCTTGGATTTTTCCGGTGCGGGGGCCATGCTGATGATGGCCATCGCGCACGCTTTCTTAACCCTCTCCCCCTGGGGAGAGGGTGGCCCGGAGGGCCGGTGAGGGGGTTGTGCCTGTGCCGGACGTAACGACACGCGCACCCCCCTCACCCTAACCCTCTCCCCGGAGGGGAGAGGGAACAGAACAGACGATGACCGTGACCGCCACCGCCCCTTCCCACAGCCCGCCGCGCGCCGGTTGGGACGATCTGACCGCCGAGCTGGACGCCTGGGCCGCCGCCGGGCGCACCGCCACCCTCTGGTGGCGCGACGACGACGCCGTCGAGCCGACGCGCGACCTCGACCGGATGATCGCCCTGTCGGTCGAGACCGGCGCGCCGCTGGCCCTGGCGGTCATCCCCGCGGGGGTCAAGGAGGCCCTTGCCCCCGCTGTGGACGCGACCCCCGGCGTCACGGTGCTCCAGCACGGCTGGTCACACGCCAACCATGCCGCTCCCCCCGCGAAGAAGGCGGAACTCGGCGCGGACCGCCCCGCCGCCGCCGTGCTCGCCGAACTGGCCGAAGGGCGCGCCGTGCTGGTGCGCCTGTTCGGGCCGCGCGCCCTGCCCGTTCTGGTGCCGCCGTGGAACCGCATCGCGCCCGGCGTGACGGTGGACCTGCCCGCGGCGGGCTTCGCCGGCCTGTCCGTTTTCGGCCCGCGACGTGTGTCAACCGTCAACATGATGTGTGTCAATACACACATCGACCCGGTGGCCTGGAAGGACGGCAAGCGCTTCCTGGGCGACGCGGAGTCGCTGGGCATGGCGGTCACCCATCTGCGCGCCCGTCGGCTGGGCGCGGTGGACGCGGAGGAGCCGACCGGCCTGTTGACGCATCATTTGGCGATGGACGGTGAAACCTGGGCCTTCACCGCGCGTTTCTTCACCGTGACCCGCCACCACCCAGCGGTCCGCTGGCTGTCCGCTAATACGCTGTTCGCCGCAGAAGGACTTCGCTGAGACATGGCCGAGCTGCCCATGGCCCGACCCTCGACAGGGGAGACGCCGACCGTCGCGGAGATGCGCTACCCCGCCGGGGCGCTCGCCGGCGACTACGCGCGGGCCGGGGCGGGGCTGGCGCTGACGGTGCTGCCGCTGGCCTTCCTGCCCGTCACCCCCTGGATCGCCGTGCCGCTGGCGGTCTGCGCGCTGCTGTTCGCGGTCTTCGCGGCGCGCACGCTGCAACGTCAACTGACCCGCCTGACCATGGACGGCGAAGGCCTGCGGGCCGACGGGCCGCTGGGCGGCGCCATCCGCTGGGACGCCCTGTCCGGGCTGAGGCTGCGCTACTACGCGACCAAACGGGGGCGCGACGACGGCTGGATGCAGGCGGCGCTGACCGGTGGCGGCACGACCCTCCGCTTCGACAGCAACCTGGAGGGCTTCGACGCGGTGATCGAACAGGCCGCCCTCGCCGCCGGGCGCAACGGCGTGGCGCTGACCCCGGTGACGGTGGACAATCTGATCGCCCTCGGCATCGAGCCGCCGGAGGACCCCAACGAAAAGAGGCCGGCGCCATGAGCCGCACGCTGCTCCGGGTGGAGGACCTGAAGGTCGATTTCCAGGTGCCGGGCGGCGTGGTCCACGCGGTGCGCGGCGTGTCCTTCCGGGTGCGGGCCGGCTCAACCGTCGCTCTGGTCGGCGAATCCGGCTCGGGCAAGTCGGTGGCGGCGCAGTCGATCCTGCGCATCCTGCCCCGCAACGCCACCATTGCGGGTGGGAAAATCCTGTTCGACGACGGAGTCGTCAACGAGGGCCCAGTAAACAATGGTGGCGGCCCTGTCGACATCGCCGGGCTGAAGGCCGACGGCGCAGCGATGCGGGCGCTGCGCGGCGGCCGCATCTCGATCATCTTCCAGGAGCCGATGACGTCGCTGTCGCCCCTGCACACGGTGGGCGACCAGGTGGGCGAGGCGGTGCGGCTGCACCAGCGGGTGACCGCCCGCCAGGCCCGCGCGCAAGCCGAGGACATGCTGCGCCGGGTGCGCTTCCCCGACCCGAAGCGGGCGCTGGACACCTACCCGTTCGAGCTGTCGGGCGGCCTGCGCCAGCGCGCGATGATCGCCATGGCGCTGGTCTGCCGCCCCGCCCTGCTGATCGCCGACGAGCCGACGACCGCGCTGGACGTCACCATCCAGGCGCAGATCCTGAAGCTGATCAAGGACCTCCAGGCCGATCTCGGGATGGCCGTCCTGCTCATCACCCACGACCTGGGGGTGGTCGCCAACCTCGCCGACGAGGTGGTGGTGATGCACCGCGGGCGGATCATGGAATCCGGCACGCGCGAGGACATCTTCGCCGACCCCCGCCATCCCTACCTGAAGGCGCTGCTGCGCGCCGTTCCGCGCTTCCACATGGCGCCGGGGGAACGGCTGGTGCCGATCCGCTCGATTACATCGCAGGGCGGCAGCCTGCTGGAGAAGGACCACCAGCCCTGGCCGGCCGGCGCCGACGCGGCGGGGCCGCTGCTGGCGGTGGAGGGGGTGCGCAAGCGCTACGGGGCTCGCAAGGCCGGCTGGTTCGGGGCCAAGGCCGGGGCGGGCACGCTGGCGGTGGACGACGTCAGCTTCGCCATCGCGCGCGGCGAATGCGTCGGGCTGGTCGGCGAGTCGGGCTGCGGCAAGACCACCCTGTCGAAGATCCTGATGCGCGCCCTGACTCCGGACGCCGGCAGCGTGCGCTTCAACGACCATGGCCGGATCGTCGACGTGCTGGGGTTGCAGGGCGACGCGCTGACCGCCTTCCGCCGCAAGGTGCAGTTCGTCTTCCAGGACCCCTTCGGTTCCCTGAACCCGCGCATGACCGTCTTCGACATCATCGCCGAACCGCTGGTCATCCACGGCATCGGCGACGAGGCGGAGCGCGCCGCGCGGGTGAAGGAGCTGATGGGGCTGGTCGGGCTGGACGCGCGGCATCTGCGCCGCTACCCGCACAGCTTCTCCGGCGGCCAGCGCCAGCGCATCGGCATCGCCCGCGCGCTGGCCCTGCGGCCCGAGCTTCTGCTGCTCGACGAGCCGGTGTCGGCGCTCGACGTGTCGATCCAGGCGCAGGTGCTGAACCTGCTGAAGGACCTGAAGGAACGGCTCGGCCTGACCTACCTGTTCGTCAGCCACAATCTGGCCGTGGTGGACTACATGGCCGACCGCATCCTGGTGATGTGCCGCGGCCGAATCGTCGAGTCGGCGCCGCGCGAGGCGCTGTTCCGCAACCCGGTCCACCCCTACACCCGCGCCCTGCTGGCCGCCGTGCCGGAGCCGGACCCCAGCCATCCGCTGTCGCTGACCGACCTGGAGGAGGGCCGCGCCTCCGACCCCGCGCGCTGGCCCGCCCCCTTCACCATCGACGAGGACCACCAGCCCCATCTGGTCGATCTCGGCGGCGGCCATTGCGTGCGCGCCGACGCCGCCATCCGCGTGCGGGAGGTGGCGTGATGAAACTGGCCCGCCCCGCCCTGCTCCTCCTCGCCTTCCTCGGGCTCAGCGCCTTCGACGCGGTCGAGACGCCGATGCTGGAGAACGCGGTCGGCGCCGGATCGCTGCCGCCTGTGGAGAAACGGCTGCCTCTCACCCCGCTGGTCGAGCCGATGGACCGGCCCTGGCAGTCGCCGGGGCGCCATGGCGGGGACCTGCGCCTGCTGATGGCGCGGACCAAGGACACCCGGCTGATCTACGTCTACAGCTACGCCCGACTGGTCGCGCTGACCCCGAGCCTGCGCATCGTCCCCGACATCCTGGAGCGGGTGGATGTGGAGGAAGGGCGGATCTTCACCTTCACGCTGCGCCGCGGCCACCGCTGGTCGGACGGCCATCCCTTCACGGCGGAGGACTTCCGCTACTGGTGGGAGGACATGGCCAACAACGCCAAGCGCTCCCCGGGCGGACCGCCGCCGGAGATGATGGTGGCCGGGGAGGCGCCCAAGTTCGAGGTGCTGGACGCCGCCGCGGTGCGCTACACGTGGTCGCGTCCCAACCCCTTCTTCCTGCCCATGCTGGCCGGTGCCAAGCCGGTGGAGATCTACGCCCCGGCCCATTACCTGCGGCGCTTCCACCCCCGCTTCACCGAGCCGCTGGAGCTGAAGCAGCGGGTGGAGGCGGAGCGGCAGAAAAGCTGGCAGCAGCTTCACAACCGCAAGGACAATCTGACCGAGTTCGACAACCCCGACCTGCCGACCCTGCAGCCCTGGGTGCCGACGACCGCGCCGCCCGCAGACCGTTTCATCTTCGTAAGGAACCCTTATTTCCATCGTGTGGACCCGGCGGGGCGGCAGCTGCCCTACATCGACCGGGTCATCATGACGGTGGCCGACGCCAAGATCGTCCCGGCCAAGACGGGGGCTGGCGAAAGCGACCTCCAGGCGCGCTACCTGCGGTTCGACAACTACACCTTCCTGAAGCAGGGGGCGAAGCGCAACGACCAACGGGTCACGCTGTGGCGCACCGGCATTGGGGCGCAGATGGCGCTGTTTCCCAACCTGAACTGCAACGACACGGTGTGGCGCGCGCTGAACCGCGACGTGCGCTACCGCCGCGCCCTGTCGCTGGCCATCGACCGCGAGGAGATGAACCAAGTCATCTATTACGGCCTCGCCACCCCGTCCAACAACACGCTCCTGGAGGTCTCGCCCCTGTGGGTGCCGGCCTACCGCGACCGCTGGGCGCAGTTCGACGTCCGGCAGGCCAACCGGCTGCTCGACGAGATCGGCCTGACGAAGCGCGACGTCAACGGCGTCCGCCTGCTGCCCGACGGCCGCCCGCTTGAGATCGTGGTGGAGACCGCCGGGGAGAGCACGGAGGAGGCCGACGCGCTGGAGCTGATCGCCGACGGCTGGCGGCGCGTCGGGGCGCGGCTCTACATCCGGTCCTCGCAGCTCGACGTGTTCCGCAACCGCATCTTCGCTGGCGACACCTGCATGTCGATTTCGCGCGGGCTGGACAACGCCATCGCCACCGCGGAGATGAGCCCGGCCGAGCTGGTGCCGGTCGATCAGGCCAAGTACCAGTGGCCGAAATGGGGCCAGTTCTTCCAGACCATGGGCAAGGACGGCGAGCGCCCCGACATGCCCGAGGCCCGCGACCTGCTGGAGGCCTTCCGCGCCTGGCGCGACGCCCCGGACGAGGCCGGGCGGGCGGCGGCCTGGACGCGCATCCTGACGCTCAACGCCGAGCAGGTCTTCACCATCGGCACGGTCGCCGGGGTGCCGCAGCCGGTGGTGGCGCGCCGTACCCTGCGCAACGTGCCGGAGGAGGGTCTGTTCAACTACGACCCCGGCGCGCATTTCGGGCTGTACCGGCCCGACGGCTTCTGGTTCGACGAGAAGGGGTGAGGCCATGCTGGGCTACGTGATCCGCCGCATCCTCATCATGATCCCGACGCTGCTGGCGATCAGCGTCATCACCTTCGTCATCATCCAGCTTCCCCCTGGCGACTATCTGACGACGCTGGTCAACGAGATGCAGAGCCGGGGCGAGAGCATGGACCAGGGCCGGCTGGCCATGCTGCGCGAGACCTATGGGCTCGACCGGCCGATGTACGAACAGTACGCGCTGTGGCTGGCCGGCATGCTGCGCGGCGACTTCGGCTATTCCTTCGAATACAACCTGCCGGTGGCCGACGTGGTGGGCGACCGGCTGTCGCTGACCGCCATCGTGTCCTTCGCCACCATCCTGTTCATCTGGGTGGTCTCCTTCCCCATCGGCATCTATTCGGCGACGCGGCAGTACAGCCTGGGCGACTATGCCCTGACCTTCCTCGGCTTCCTGGGGCTGGCGACGCCCAGCTTCCTGCTGGCGCTGGTGATGCTGTACTTCGCCAACGTGTGGTTCGGCACCTCGATCGGCGGGCTGATGGACCCGCGCTACATCGGCCAGCCCTGGAGCTGGGGCAAGGCAATGAGCGTGTTCGAGCACATGTGGATTCCGGTGATCGTCATCGGCACCGCCGGCACCGCGGCGATGATCCGCCGCTTGCGCGCCAACCTGCTGGACGAGCTGCACAAGCCCTACGTCGTCACCGCGCGGGCCAAGGGCCTGCCGCCGGGCCGGGCGCTGGTGAAATACCCGCTGCGGGTGGCGCTGAACCCCTTCGTGTCCGACATCGGCAACCTGCTGCCGCAGGTCGTCTCCGGCGCCGCCATCGTGTCGGTGGTGATGTCGCTGCCGACGACGGGGCCGATGCTGCTCCAGGCGCTGCGCAGCCAGGACATGTATCTGGCCGGCTCCTTCCTGATGTTCCTGGCCGTGCTGACGGTGATCGGGGTCTTCCTGTCCGATCTGGCGCTGGCCGCGCTCGACCCGCGCATCCGCCTGAGCGGGGGAGCCAGCCGATGAGCGCCTCCCTGCCGACCCAGACCCCCCTGCCCCACAGCGTCGACACCGCGCCCTGGGACCCCGACGAGGTCGAGCGGCTGTCGCCCGAGCAGGAGCGCTTCACCACCGCCTCGCAATGGCGGATGGTCTGGTGGAAGCTGCGGCGGCACAAGCTGGCGGTGGCCTCGGGCATCGTGCTGCTGCTGCTCTACGCCTCGACCCTGGTCAGCGAGGTCCTGGCCCCCTACGCGGTGGACAGCCGCAATTCCCACTTCATCCACGCCCCGCCGCAGACCGTGCACCTGTTCCACGAGGGACAGTTCGTCGGCCCCTTCGTCTACGGCTACACCTACCGCCTGGACATGGAGATCCTGAAGCGGGACTACACGCCCGACCCGGCGAAGGTGCAGCCGATCCGCTTCCTCTGCCGCGGCGACCGCTACGCGTTCTGGGGGTTGGTGGAGAGCGACTGGCACCTCGCCTGCCCGGCGGAGGGCGGAACGCTGTTCCTCATGGGCACCGACCGGCTGGGGCGGGACCTGCTGTCGCGGATGATCTACGGGACGCGCATCTCGCTGACCATCGGGCTGATCGGCGTCGCGGTCAGCTTCGTGCTGGGGATCGTCATCGGCGGCATCGCCGGCTATTACGGCGGCTGGGTGGACAACCTGATCCAGCGGCTGATCGAGATCATCCGCTCCTTCCCCGAACTGCCGCTGTGGATGGCCCTGTCCGCAGCATTGCCCGTCACCTGGAACCCGATCTTCATCTATTTCGGGATCACGGTGATCCTCGGCCTTCTGGAATGGACGGGCCTCGCCCGCGCCGTGCGGTCCAAGCTGCTGGCCCTGCGCGAGGAGGACTTCACCACCGCCGCCCAGCTGATGGGCGCCAGCCCGGCCCGCATCATCGGGCGGCACCTGCTGCCCAGCTTCATGAGCCACCTGATCGCCTCGGCGACGCTGGCCATCCCCGGCATGATCCTGGGCGAGACGGCGCTGAGCTTCCTCGGCCTCGGTCTGCGCCCGCCGATCACCAGCTGGGGGGTGCTGCTGACCGAGGCGCAGAACATCAACGTGGTGGCGCTGTACCCCTGGCTGATGCTGCCGGTGCTGCCGGTGATCGTGACCGTGCTGAGCTTCAACTTCCTCGGCGACGGTCTGCGGGACGCGGCGGACCCGTATCGGTAAGCCTCAGGGCTTCTTCTTCGCCGCAGGCTCCGGCTGCTCCTTGAGGGAGGCCAGCACCATGCGGACGCGGGCGAGATCGGCGTCGTTGCCCTTCGCCGGGGCGGCGGCGGGCGCGGCCTTGGCCGGGGTACGCCTCGGCGGGGCGGGCTCCGCCGCCGCGACCTGGGTCCGGGGAGCGGGCGCTGCCTTGGCGGCGACCGTCTTGCCCGACGCGGCCTTCGCCGGGGTCGCTCTGGCCTCCAGGATGCGGGGGTCGCCGCCCTTCGGGCTCCAGGTGCGGACCGGGCCGGTGTCGACATGGACGTGGCCGGTGTGGGGGTAGAGCGCGTAGCCGCCGCGCTGCAGGGCCGCGGCCTCGTCGGCGAGGCGGCGGGGCGGGACGCCGGGGATGGAGATGTCGGCGGCCTGCCCGCGCAGGTGATAGCTGTTCTCCGCCACGTTCGGGTTGCTGCGCGCCAGCGTGACGTTGGTCAGCGGCGAACGGTAGCCCGATGTGATGTGGACCGGCGTGTCGGCGTCGGCGCCGCAGCGGTCCCGCAGGTCGGCCAGAAGCTCCACCAGGGTGGGATCGACGGGCACCGTCTCGCCGGTGCGGCGGTCGCGGAACAGGCTGGCGATGCGGTCCAGAGCTTGAGGATCATAGCCGTCGGCGCGGCGGTAGGTGACGCTGACCGTCTCGCCGCTGGCGGGATGGTGCAGGGTGATCGAGCGGGGGCCGCCCGCGAACGAGGCCTGAGGACCCGGAGTGGAGGCGCAGCCGGCGAGCGTTCCGCCGGCGAGCAGGCCCAGCAACGATAAGCGCAGAAGATGCCGCATGCGTCTCCCCAGAGTTCTCTCTGCGGTTGCAGGCGGTTTTCATACCATAATTGTCACACGATCCGGCAGTGACAACGGGCCACGGGACGCGAACGGAGGCTTGGCCGTGTCCTCGGCGCATCACTGTCCAAGGGGATAGTTGCCGATCAGAGGGGCCAAGTCAGAGGGGAAGCGCCATGCCTTCGCGGGCGACCAGCGTGCCGGGGCGCCGGGCTTCGGCGGCGGTGGCGATGACATCCAGATCGGCGTCGGTGCGCCGGGGATCGTGGTGGAAGATGACCGCGCGCTTCACATCGGCCTCGTCGGCGATGCGCAGGCACTCCTCCCAGGTCGAATGGCCCCAGCCGACGCGGGCGGCGTATTCGGCGTCGGTGTAGGTGCAGTCGTAGATCAGCAGGTCGCTGCCGCGCACCAGTTCCATCACGGCGGGGTCGCGGCCCTCGGCGGGGTGCTCGGTGTCGGTGACGTAGCACAGGCTGCGTCCGGCGAACTCCACACGGTAGCCGGTGGCCCCGTCCGGATGGTTCAGCGCGGCGGTGCGCACGGTGACGCCCGGCTTGACCGTCAGCGTCTCGCCGCTGACGAAATCGTGGAAGGTGCAGTCGGCCCGGAAGATCTCCACCGGCACCGGGAACAGCGGCGCCGACATCATGCATTCGAGGACGGAGCGCATCGTCCGCTCCCGCTCCAGATGGCCGGCCCTGATCCGCACGCGGCTGGCCGCGTCGAAGGCTGGCGCGAAGAAGGGCAGGCCGCAGATGTGGTCGAGGTGGCTGTGGGTCAGCAGCAGATCGACGTCCACCGGCTCCCCCTTGCGCATCAGCGCCTCGCCCAGCGGGCGCAGGCCGGTGCCGGCGTCGAGAACCAGGAGAGCGTCCCCGCAGCGCAGCTCGACGCAGGGGGTGTTACCGCCGTAGCGGACCGTGTCCGGCCCTGGGGAGGCGATGCTGCCACGCACGCCCCAGAAGCGGACGGTGAAGTCCGGCGGGGTGTCGGGCGCACCGGAACAGGCGTCGGAAACGGTTCGTGCCGTCATGGTACCGACAATTTGGCGGTAGGACCCTCGCGAGTCGAGTGAAAAGGTTGTTTCACGAAACGACCCGTCGGTTCGTCCATAAGCCGGTCCGGCGGCCGTTCAGCCTCGATGGAAGGGGGGACGGCGCGAGACGGGGGTAGGAGGAAAAGGCGCGCCGCACCGCCGAGATGCGGAGATGCCCAATCCAATAAGATGTGGTAGTTTGCGCCCGTTCGCTCATCGACGCGAAAAATCGCCTCCGGACCCCGACCCCTCGGATGGACCCAGACAAACTCGCCAAAGTCCTCGCCATGGCCGAGTCGGAGCATCAGGGCGAGGCCCAGTCCGCTCTGCGCGCCGCGCGAATCATGCTGTCGAGGGCCGGCCTGTCGTTCCGCGATCTCGCCCGCGGTGCCCGTCCGGTCTCGACCGCCCCGGAACCGCCGCCCGCCGCCAGCGCCCCGCCGCCCGACCGTCCGCCGCCGCCCGACCAGCTCGTCCAAGGTCTGCGCCGCCAGGTGCGCGACCTGGAGATGGAGGTCGCCGGGCTGAAGCGGCAACTGGAAAAGAGCAACGGCGACATGGAGCGCCAGCGCGAGGAGGCCGACCGCTGGCGCGGCCTCGCCCGCGAAACCGCCGAGAAGCTCTGGGACCTCGGCAAGGCGCTGGAGCGCAAGCACAGCCGCCACACCAGCCTGGACAAGCGCCGCGCCATCCTCGACCTGCTGCAGGACCCCAACAGCGCCCTGCTGGCCGACCACGAGATCGCGCGGCGGGTCGGCACCTCGCCCAAGCTGGTCGCCCATTGGCGCCGCCGGCTGGCCATCGTCGGGCGGAAAATCCGCCTGCTGCCCGTGGTGCCGCGCGGCCGCGGTCTGTGGGGTGGCGGGCGTCCGGCCGGGCCGGCCCGCGGCGGGGTGGCGCTGGAAGGCAAGCGCCAGCGCTGGATGGGCTATCCGGTCGCCGTCACCATCTCGGACCGGTCAGGACCGCCCGGCAAGCGGCCCTGACACGGCGTTCCCGTTTCAGTTGGCCCGTTTCAGTTGGCCCGTTTCAGTTGGACGATCCGTTCCCATCGGTCGTCGTGCTGCCCATGTCCGCCGGTGCCTGCGCGCTGGGCGAGCGATCGCTCACCGCGACGCGCCAGACCGTGTTCGACAGGTCGTCGGCGACGATCAGCGCGCCCTTCGGGTCCACCGTGACGCCGACCGGCCGGCCGTAGGTGTGGCCGTCCTCGCCCATGAAGCCGGTCACCACCTCGACCGGATCGCCGGCGGGGCCGCCGTCGCGGAAGGGGACGAAGATCACCTTGTAGCCGCTGGGCACGCTGCGGTTCCAGCTGCCATGCTCGCCGACGAACACGCCTTCGGCGAAGCGTTGCCCCATCACCGGGGAGGAGAAGGCCACGCCGAGCGCGGCGACGTGCGAGCCCAGGCTGTAGTCCGGCTTGATCGCCGCGGCGACCAGCTCGGGCTTCTGCGGCTGGGCGCGCGTGTCGACGTTCTGCCCCCAATAGCTGTAGGGCCAGCCGTAGAAGCCGCCCTCTCGGACCGAGGTCAGGTAATCGGGGACGAGGTTGGGGCCAAGCTCGTCGCGCTCGTTGACCACCGCCCACAGCGTGCCGGTTCCCGGCTGAATGGCCAGCGCGGTGGGGTTGCGCAAGCCCGTGGCGTAGGGCCGGTGCGCACCCGTCTGCGCGTCGATCTCCCAGACCATCGCGCGGTCGGCCTCGGCGGGCATCCCGCGTTCCGTGATGTTGCTGTTGGAGCCGATGCCGACATAGAGGAAACGCCCGTCCGGGCTGGCGGCCAGCGACTTGGTCCAGTGATGGTTGATGTAGGAGGGCAGATCGGCGACCTTCTCCGGCGGCCCCTCGGCGCGGGTCTGGCCCTCACGGTAGGGGAAGCGCACCAGCGCGTCCTGGTTGGCGACATAGATCTGGCCGTTCACGAAGGCCAGCCCGTAGGGCGCGTTCAGCTGGTCGGCGAAGACCGTGCGCTCCTCGTATTGCCCATCGCCATCGGCGTCGCGCAGCAGGGTGATGCGGTTGCCGCTGGGGACCGAGGTCGTGCCCTTGGCCTTGATGATGCCGGCGATGAAGTCCTTGGGCCGCAGCGGCGGGGCCGAGCCGCCCCGGCCTTCGGCGACCAGGATGTCGCCGTTGGGAAGGACGAGGGTCTGGCGCGGGATGCCGAGGTCGGTGGCGATCGCCGTGACGGTGAAGCCCTCCGGTACGGTCGGTTTCCGGTCCCCCCAGGAGGCGGGATTGGCGATCTTCATGCTGGGCAGCAGACCGTGCTGCTGCTCCGGCAAAGGCGGGTTGGCGCCGTACACGGGCTGCGACGGGTTGTTGTCGTCGCAGGCGGTCAGCAGGGCGACGAGCGCGGCGGCGGCCAGCAGGCTGGAGCGTTTCATCGCGTCTCTCCCATCCGGCGGCTCATGCCGAAGCTGGAGAAGCCGAACCAGGTCGCCAGGAGGGCGGTCACGGCGACGGCCGCCGACAGGATCAAGCCCTCCGGCATGATTCCCCAGGCGTCCCGCGCGTGCACGAAGGCGTTGACGAGGCCAAGCACGACGGTGACGAGGAGCAGGACGAAGTAGACGAGCCCGCGACCGCGGCGCCGGCCGGCGCGGAACAGGTCGATGAAGGCCCAGAGGAGCGAGACGCCGGCGAAGACCATGCCGCCGGCGATCAGCCAGGCGGCGAAGTTGCTCCACTGGATTTCGAAGCTCCTGGAATAGGCGATGTCGCAGAGCAGGCCCCCCAGGAACAGCGGAAGGGAGGCGGCGAGCAGCACCGCGTGCAAGGGATGGATGGCCCTTGCCGGTCTGCCGTGATCGACGATGGCTACCAAGACGTCATCTCCTTGCCCGACTGGGGTCCGTGCCGTGGCGGCCCGGAAATCAATCTTTTCAATGGGCAGGGATGAGGATGGTTCCGCGCCGCAGCAGACCGGCGGTCGCCTGACTGGGGATTAGGGCACCAGCCGGTAGCCGCCGGGCTCCGTCACCAGGATCTCGGCGTTGGACGGATCACGCTCGATCTTCTGGCGCAGGCGATAGACGTGGGTTTCCAGCGTGTGGGTGGTGACCCCGGCGTTGTAGCCCCACACCTCGCCGAGCAGCGTTTCCCGCCCGATCACCGCGCCGCCGGCCCGGTACAGGTATTTCAGGATCGCCGTTTCCTTCTCGGTCAGGCGGATCTTGCGGGCGCCGCCGTCCGCCAGGAGCAGCTTGCCCGCCGGGCGGAAGCTGTAGGGGCCGATGGCGAAGACGGCGTCCTCGCTCTGCTCGTGGACGCGGAGCTGGGCGCGCAGCCGGGCCAGCAGCACCCCCATGCGGAAGGGCTTGGTGACATAGTCGCTGGCCCCGGAATCGAGCCCCAGGATGGTGTCGGCGTCGGAGGCCGCCGCGGTCAGCATGATGACCGGGCAGCGCACCCCCTCGCGCCGCAGCAGGCGGCAGAGGTCGCGCCCATCCATGTCCGGCAGCCCGACGTCGAGCAGGATGGCGGCGAAACCGCCCTCCCGCGCCACGGCCAGCGCCGAGGCGCCGTCCCCGGCCTCCACCGTCTCGAATTCCTCCAGAAGCTGGAGCTGTTCGGCGAGAGACTGCCGGAGGGCGGTGTCGTCGTCGATCAGAAGGATGCGTTTCGCAAGCGTCATTCGGGGGCGTTCACCGGTGGCTCCGGGCGCGGAACTTATCATGGCCCGCACGGGATTGCCCTAGACTTATCGGAAGGGCCTGAGCATGGCGCAAGCCGGTTTCGCCCGCACCGGCGGCGATTTGCGCCACCGTTGCACCGCCGGCAACGGTGTGGCGCGCGGGATTTGCTGGACAGGGGTGCGCCACCTGCGCTTTGCTTCCGGCGCTCTCCGACCCATGTCGGGATTTTCGCCCTTCGGGGCGCAGCACGCGAAGCCTCCGTTATGTACGCCGACGCCCCTTCCGACTCCGCCCCGCCCGAAGCCGTCCTGCCCATGGACGAAGCCGCCATGCGCGCGGTGGACCGGGCCACGGCCGCCCTGCGCCGGGGCGAGGCCGTCGCCATCGAGACCGCCGACGGCAGCGTCGGCGCCGCGGTGTCGGTGGAATCCGTGGCGATCGACGCCGTGCAGCGGCTGGTGCAGCTGACCGGCGCCGCGCCGGTCCTGGCCGTCACCCGCCGCCGCGCCACGGTGCTGAAGCTGATGGGCGAGGGGACGGGCGTCGTCGCCCTGTCGCTTCCCCGCTGCCTGACCGCGGACGAGGCCCACGCGCTGGCCGACCCCGAACACCGCCCGGACGGAGCGATGCCGAAAGGGCTGACCGCCACGGCCATGGACCCCGGGTCGCGCGAGACCGCGGCGGTGGACCTCGCCCGGCTGGCGCGGCTGCTGCCGGCGGCCATCGTCGCCCCCGCTACTGAACACACGGCCGCCGGCCACACCGGCAGCGCCGCGGAATGGGCGGCACGGCACGACTTGCTGCTCGTCCGCGCCCGCGACATCGCCGACTACCGCGTCCATGTGGTGCGCACGCTGCGCCGGGTGGCCGAGGCCCGCGTCCCGCTGTCCGGCGCCGAGAACACGAGCATCGCCGCCTTCCGTCCCATCGACGGCGGGCCGGAGCATCTGGCGATCATCGTCGGCAACCCGGTGGCGGGCGAGCCGGTGCTGGCCCGCCTGCATTCGGAATGCTTCACCGGCGACCTGCTGGGCAGCTTGCGCTGCGACTGCGGCCAGCAGCTGCGCGGCGCCATCGCCGAGATTGCCCGGCAGGGCAGCGGCGTCCTGCTCTATCTGGCGCAGGAAGGGCGGGGGATCGGCCTCGTCAACAAGCTGCGCGCCTACCGCATCCAGGATCGCGGCTTCGACACGGTGGACGCCAACGAGATCCTCGGCTTCGAGGCCGACGAGCGGGTCTATCTGCCGGCGGCGGAGATGCTTCGGCAGCTCGGCTTCACCGCCGTGCGGCTGATGACCAACAACCCGGAGAAGCTGCGCCAGCTCGCCCGCTGCGGGATCGAGGTGGTCGAGCGCGTTCCCCACATCTTCCCGTCCAACGGCCACAACGAAGGCTATCTGCGCACCAAGGCGGAGCGCAGCGGGCACATGTTCTGAGAGTCGATTCTTCAGGGGGCAGGAAACGCCCCTTGCCCGGCAGCTCTTGCCGGGTCGCGGGTCGCATCCGAACCCGACAGCGCCCGATGGGGCGGGATTTCAGCCCGAGGGACTGGCACGCCGGTTGCTTAGGGTAGGGCTGGACACCGCGACGGGAGACCGCCCATGGCCATCGACGCCACCACCATCGACGCAGCCGCCGCTTCGCGGCCGGTGCAGCGCGAGCGGTCGCCGGCCCAAGCGGCGCCCCCCCTGACGGCCATGGAAAGCCGGGACAGCCCCGACCGCTACGAGGCCGAGGCCGAGATGTCCTTCGGCGACTTCCTGGACATCATCAACCCGCTTCAGCACATCCCCCTCGTCAACACCATCTACCGGGAGATCACCGGCGACACGATCAAGCCGTCCTCCAAGGTCATCGGCGGGATCCTGTTCGGCGGCCCGCTCGGCGGCATGGCGTCCATCGCCAACGCGGTGGTGGAACAGGCCCAGGGCAAGGACATCGGCGGGCAGATCATGGCCTCGCTCGGCTTCGACGGGGACGCCGCCACCGGCCTTCCGCCCACCGGCACCGCCGGGGCCAGCGCGGTCGCGGCCCTGCCGGACTCCGCCGCCGGGCGCTCGGCGCCGGACGCGGTCGCTGCTCCGGCGGCTGCCCCGGCCGACCAGCCGGCCCGCACCGTCACGGCGGAGTTGCCGGACGCCAAGCGGTCCGCAGCGCCACCGCATGGGGTGGGGGCTGCGGTGACCGGGTCGGGGCGCGATGGCTTGACGGACACGCCGCATCCCTCGCGCATGCCGGCGCGCGACACCCCGCTGGCCAACAGCCTGATGGCCAAATACGCCGCCGCCAAGCCGCATCCCTCCACCATCGGCTTCGCCGCCGCCGCGACTCCCTCCGGCCCCCGCAAGGCCACGGAGGCCCAGGCGCCCGTTGCCCAACCGGACGCCGGAACCACGACCGCACCGACCAACACACCGGCGCGAGCGAACGCCACCCCGGCAAACGTCACCCCGACGGCCGCCACCCCGACAGCCGCCAACAGCAACGCCTTCGCGCCCGTGACACCGGACATGCTGTCTGAGACGATGATGCGCAATTTGGCCAAGTACGAGCAGGGCCGGCGGGCCGCGCAGGCCCCGGCGCCCAGCCTGCGGGTGTCGGGCTGAGCGCGATGACCCCGGAGACGGGTGAGGGAAGGGGCGATGGAAATCACGGTTCGTCTTGAAGACCCGCCGTCCGAAGGCCGTCTCGACTGGCCCGGCGGGTCGTTCCGCTGCGTGCTGGGCCGCGGCGGCATCCGCTCCGACAAGCGGGAGGGCGACGGCGCCACCCCGGTCGGCCGCTTCGCGCTGCGCCGCGTCCTGTGGCGCGCCGACCGTATGGCGCGGCCCGAGACCGGCCTGCCGGTGTCGCCCATCGCGCCGGACGACGGCTGGTGCGACGATCCCGCGGACCCGGCCTACAACCGCCCGGTCAAGCGTCCCTACGCCGCCAGCCACGAGGAGCTGTGGCGCGACGATCATGTCTACGACGTCATCGTGGTGATGGGGCACAACGACGACCCGGCGGTGCCGGGTCTGGGCAGCGCCGTGTTCATGCATGTGGCGCGGCCCGACCGGGCGCCGACGGCGGGCTGCGTCGCGCTGCTCCTGCCGGACCTGCTGCGGCTTCTCAAGGATTGCGCGCCGGGCACCGCGCTGACCGTGGCGGACCCGGCGGAATAGGCGGCGCTATCCGGCGGCGGGATAGGGGCGGGCGCCGAAGATCGCGGTGCCGACGCGCACATGGGTGGCGCCGAAGCGGATCGCCGTCTCGTAATCGCCGCTCATCCCCATGCTGACCTCGGGCAGGCCGGCACGGCGCGCCATGTCGGCGAGCAGGGCGAAATGCATCGCGGGCTCCTCGTCCACCGGCGGGATGCACATCAGGCCGGTCACCGGCAGCTTCCAGGTGTCCCGGCAGGCGGCCAGGAAAGCGTCCAGCTCTGCCGGAGGGATGCCGGCCTTCTGCGGCTCCTCGCCGGTGTTGACCTCGATCAGGCAGCGGGGACGGCGTCCACTGCGCGCCATCTCCTCGGCCAGGGCCTCGGCCAGCTTGGGCCGGTCCACCGTCTGGATCACGTCGAACAGGGCCACCGCGTCCTTGACCTTGTTGGTCTGGAGCGGGCCGATCAGGTGCAGCTCCAGGTCCGGGAAGCGCTCGCGCAGCATGGGGAACTTCGCCTTGGCCTCCTGCACGCGGTTCTCGCCGAAGACGCGCTGGCCGGCGGCCAGGGCCTCCTCCACCGCCTCCACCGGGTGGGTCTTGGAGACGGCGACCAGCGTCACCGCGCCGGGAGCGCGCCCGCCAGCGGCGCAGCTCTCCAGGATGGAGCGGCGGACGGTTTCCAGCCGGGCCGTGACGGTGCCGTCTGGCGTGCCGGGCGGTGTATCGGTGTGCGAAGCGGACATGCCGGTCCTCCCCCTTGTGCTGCCCCTGCTGCTGCCCCTGCTGCGGCGCCTGCCTGTACAGGGACCGGAGGGCGTGGTAACGGACGGACCGACGAAACGCAAGCACCCCGAGGAGAACACGGCATGCGTGGTTGGATGCGTCCCCTGATCCTGACGGCGCTGATTCTGGGGGCCGCGCCGTTCACGGCCGGCAGCGCCTTTGCCCAGAACGCCGGAAGCCAGAATGGCGGCAAGCCCGCCGCCGGAAAGGAGGCGGCCACGAAGGAGGCCCCGAAGACGGTGGCGGGTTCGGCCATCGCCCAGGCGCCCTTCGCCGAACAACCTTTCCCGTTGCAGGACGACGGCACCTACAAGGAGTTCATGGGCGCCGCCGCCGCCGACCTCAACCGACGCTGCACCAAGCAGGAGAATTATGGTTGGGTGTTCAAGAAGGACGACGGCATCCGCCGCGACCAGATCCTGGAATCCACCCTGGGCGGCTTGCGCAAGGCTGGTTGGAAGCTGAGCGAGGTGAGAGTCCGCTCCATTCGCGATCCGGGAACCACCGCCTACACGGCGGAAAAGGCCAAACAGCGCCTGCTCGCCGTCTGGACGCCGATGGAGGACGCGGCGATCCTGCTGCTCTGCGCGACCGAAGCGGCGCAAGCCACCACGAAGTAAGGGACGATACCCAAAGGAAAACGGCGGCGGATGGGTCTCCGCCGCCGTTCCCGTCAGACCTGCCGCTCGGCCGATCAGAAGGCCAGACGGGTGTCGATCATGATGATGTGCGCACGGTCGTCGAGACCGGCGGCATCGGTCTTCAGATCGAGATAGCTGTATTCCAGGCCCGTGGTCAGGCCCGGCGCGACGGTGTAGGTCACGCCGCCCTGATACAGGTCCGCCTTGGCCGGAGTCGTGCCGGTTGCAACGTCGTTGCCGCGCGAATGCGAGTAGTTGGCGGCCAGAATGAACGGACCGGCGGTGTACTGGGCGCCGACGATCCAGATATCCTGCTTTTCCTTCGTCGTGACCGCCTTGTTGTAGCCGCTGTCGCCGCTGTAGGCGTAGCTGCCGCCGATCTTGAAGTCGCCGTAGCCGACGTTCAGGCCGGCGTGGACCGAGCTCAGCTCCTCGAAGCGGTTGGCCCCGGCGCCGATGCCGTCATCAACGGCATCGCCGAACTGGTAGAAAGCGCTGGCCGCGACGCTGAAGCCGCCGAACTCGTTGGTGTAGGTGCCGCCGACCTCGACGACATCCTGGAAGCCGCCGTTGTCCTGACGACGGTTGACCGAGTTGTGCGAGTCTCCGCTGCGCGGCATGTAGGAGACGCCGCCCTGGAAGCCCGCGATGGTCGGGGTCAGGTAGATGATCTTGGTGCCGACATCGCCCGAGGCGAGGGCGCGGAAGTTGTTGGTGGTGGTCGGCAGCAGGTCGTAGGTCGACGAGCCCTTGAGGAACTCGACCGTGTTGTTGTCCGGACCGCCGGCGATGCCTTCGACGTTCGGGCCGATGATGCCGAACTCGTCCGACAGACCGTTGATCGTGCCGGCCTGCAGAGTGCCGAAGCCGCTGTTCACGAAGATGAAGGCGCGGTCGGCGTCCATGGTGCGGACGTTGCCGGCGCCGTTGGAGGCGCGCATGCGGACACGGCCGCCGTACTCCAGCCCGTTGTCGGCCGTGGCGACCGGCGTAACGGTCACGCGGAAGCGGTTGGCGAACTCCGTGGAGCGAGTGCCTTCGTCACGGTCCTGATCGACATAGGCGCCCTGGAAGAAAGCGTCGCCGCCGATCTTGACCTCGAACTTGGTCTGGGCGGAAGCCATGCCGCTGCAGGCGATGATCGCGATGGCTGCGCAGCCCGTAACAAGAGAACGCTTCATTGATGGTCCATCCTTCTAGCAGGCTCCCAAAGAGACCGGAGCCGTGCGGTTGTGCTTCCCACCAACTACTAAGCCACTCGTTCCTTTACCCGGCAAGGGTGATTCAACAGGTGAATCGGTTCAACTGTAACACAGTTGCCATTCCGACACAGTCACAAGTACCTGAAGGTTAACAGTTTTTCCCGTATGCCGCAAATATAGCACATTGCTTGGCCAGATTTTGAGCGCAGTGAACAAACTTTGCGCACGAGAATGCGTCCTGTCGACAACGGGCCGGGAAGCGGAAGACGCAGCGTTGTGACAAGGAAAATGCACAAAAAAAAGGGCGGTGGCCGAAGCCACCGCCCCCTTCATCCACGGTTGACCGCAGATTAGAACGCCAGGACCGTACGGACCAGAACGACGTGACCGTCGTTGTCCAGGTCGAGGGCGGCCGTGCTCGAGTCGCTCTCGGACTTGAAGTAGTCGTACTGAGCCTGCAGGGTCAGGCCCGGAGCGACGGTGTAGCCGGCGCCCACTTCGTAGACCTCAAGCTTGCGGTCGCCCGCGACGAGTCGGTTGCCAGCGTCCTTGCCGCTCTTGTAGTTGGCGCCGACGACGATCGGGCCGGCGGTGTACTGAGCGCCGACAACCCAGAGGCGGCTCTTGCCGTTGTCGGTGCCCGGGCCTTGGATCTGGCCCGACTCGCCGAAGTCGGTGTACGAACCGCCGAGCGAGAAGCCGGCGTAGCCGACCTGGGCGCCAACCTGCCAGGCGTTCAGGTCCTCGATGGAGAGGCCGGTGAGGGCAGCGCCGGTGTTGGCAGCGTCACCCCAGAAGTAGCCGGCGCTGGCTTTCAGCGCGACGCCACCGAAGGTGTTGGTGTAGTTGGCGCCGACCTCGACCAGATCCTGGAAGGTGGTGGAGTAGCCGTTGCCAGCGGCGGCAACGACCGGCTCAACGCGGTTGACGTTGTTGTGCGAGTCGTCGTTGCGCGGGGTGTAGCTGGCGCCAACCTGCAGGCCGGCGAAGCGCGGCGAGAAGTACACGATCTTGGTCGCGTTGTTCTCGACGACCAGCGACTGGTTCAGGATCGAGCCGTTCAGGGCGCCGAGACCGCCAGCGGCGGCGCCGCCGACATCGGAGGTCTGGTTGATCCAGGGGATGATGCCGTCATAGATGGCCAGCGGCAGGTAGTCCTGCGGGGCCGTGACGTAGGTGGCGTCGTTGAAGGAGTTGGTCACGCCGAGCTGGACCTGACCGAAGGCGCCCTGCGCGAAGATGTAGCCGCGATCGGCGTCCATCGTGCGGCCGGTGGTCGAGTTGGCGCGCATACGGATGCGGCCACCGTACTCCAGACCGTTGTCGGCCTTGGCGGTCGGGGTCACGACGACGCGGAAGCGGTTGCGGAATTCAACCGAACGGGTGTTGTCGTCGCGGTCTTCGCTGACGTAGCCGCCTTCGAAGAAGGCGTCGCCGCCGACCTTGACTTCAAACTTGGCCTGAGCGTTGGCGGCGCCGGCACCCAGAGCCAGAGCGGCAGCGGCGCAGCCCGCGAGCAGATAACGGTTCATGATTGTTGCCTCCATCCTGGCAGCAGAATTTTCAGCCCGGTTAACGTCCTGGCTGGCTCTGTGGTACGCAGATGCGGGGACGCCAGCAAGCCGGAAATCGCAAAGTTGCAGCAATGAAGGAACAGTGTGTCCGACGGAACACACCTTGATTGTGCGCCGCCGTCGGGATTCCGCGGCGCACACAGACCCGTGCAAAAGGCTCCGGTCCCAGGCCCGAACACAGCAAAGGCACAGGCGGAACCCCGCATCGGCTGTTGCCGCGGGCGGGCTTTTATGGTCTTTTCAGCCGCATCCGCCGCGGTATCGTGCGCGGTACCCCGAATTTATTGATCCAGGTTCCGACCATGCGCCGTTCCCGTGTCCTTCGCCTTGCCCCCGTCGTGCTCGCGGCGTCGCTCGCCGTGGCCGGTTGCTCCAGCTGGGGCGGCCAGACGGAAACCGTCGATGAGCAGATCAAGAAGGAATACAAGTTCGGCAGCCTTCTCGGCACCGACGGCGGCTTCAGCCTGTTCGGCAAGAACAAGCGCAACGGCGCCGAGCAGGGCGACCCCAACGGCATCGGCGTCAACAGCTTCCTGTGGCGGGCCTCGCTGGACACGCTGTCCTTCATGCCGATCGTCTCCGCCGATCCGTTCGGCGGCGTCATCCTGACCGACTGGTACACGCCGCCGGACACCCCGAACGAGCGTTTCAAGGTCAACCTGTACATCATGGACCGCCAGCTCCGCGCCGATGGCGTGCGGGTGTCGGTGTTCAAGCAGCAGCGCGCCGGGTCGGACTGGCGCGACAGCGCGGTCGGTCCGGAGACGGCGACGACGCTGGAGGACGCGGTGCTGACCCGCGCCCGCCAGATCCGCGTCGCCCAGCAGGCCGCGGCGCGCTGAACACGGGCGCCGGCCAGCCAGGATAGCTCAGGCGGGGCAGGGCGGGGGCGGACATCGGTCCGCCGCCTGTCACTCCGCCGCCGGCGCCTTATTTATCGAGACTCACGAAACTCACGGAACGGCGTCTGCGGTCATGTCGCGTTACAATGTCAAGGAAACCGAAGCGAAGTGGCAGGGCGAGTGGGAGCGGCAGGGCTGCTTCACCGCGCGCGAGGACGCTTCCCGTGAGAAGTACTATGTGTTGGAGATGTTCCCCTACCCGTCGGGGCGCATCCACATGGGGCATGTCCGCAACTACACCATCGGCGACGTGATCGCGCGCTTCAAGCGCGCCCGCAGCTTCAACGTGCTGCACCCGATGGGTTGGGACGCCTTCGGCCTGCCGGCGGAGAACGCCGCGCTGGAAAAGAAGACCCACCCGGCCAAATGGACCCGCGAGAACATCGCGGCCATGCGCGCCCAGCTGAAGACGATGGGCCTGTCCATCGACTGGGACCGCGAGATCGCCACCTGCGACGTGGAGTATTACCGCCACGAGCAGAAGATGTTCCTGGACTTCCTCAAGGAAGGCCTGGCCTACCGCAAGGAGTCCTGGGTCAACTGGGACCCGGTCGACAACACGGTCCTCGCCAACGAGCAGGTGATCGACGGCCGCGGCTGGCGCACCGGGGCGCTGGTCGAGAAGCGCAAGCTGTCGCAATGGTTCCTCAAGATCACCGCCTACGCCGACGAGCTGCTGAAGGGACTGGACACGCTGGACCGCTGGCCGGAGCGCGTGCGCCTGATGCAGGAGAACTGGATCGGCAAGTCCACCGGCGTGCGTTTCCGCTTCGACCTCGTCGGGCGGACGGACAAGCTGGAGGTCTTCACGACCCGGCCCGACACGCTGTTCGGCGCGTCCTTCGCGGCGATCTCCGCCAACCACCCGCTGGCCGCCGAACTGGCCGCCGGCAACCCCGCGCTGGCCGAGTTCATCGCCGAGTGCAACCGCCTGGGCACCAGCGAGGAGGCGATCGAAACCGCCGAGAAGCGCGGCTTCGACACCGGGCTGCGGGTGGTGCATCCCTTCGACCCGTCCTGGGAGCTGCCGGTCTACGTCGCCAACTTCGTGCTGATGGAATACGGCACGGGCGCCATCTTCGGCTGCCCGGCCCATGACCAGCGCGACCTGGACTTCGCCCGCAAGTACGGCCTGCCGGTCACGCCGGTGGTCGTTCCGGCGGACGCCGATCCCGCGACCTTCACGGTCGGCGACGAGGCCTATACCGGCCCCGGCCTGCTGCGCAATTCCCGCTTCCTCGACGGGATGGAGGTCGAGCCGGCCAAGCAGGAGGTCGGCCGGCGGCTGGAGGAGCAGGGACAGGGCGAGCGCACCACCCAGTACCGCCTGCGCGACTGGGGCGTCTCCCGCCAGCGCTATTGGGGCTGCCCGATCCCGGTCATCCATTGCGAGAGCTGCGGCATCGTTCCGGTGCCGGAGCAGGATCTGCCGGTGGTCCTGCCGGAGGACGTGACCTTCGACAAGCCCGGCAACCCGCTGGACCACCACCCGACCTGGAAGCACACGAGCTGCCCGAGCTGCGGCAAGCCGGCGGTGCGCGAGACCGACACCTTCGACACCTTCATCGAGTCGAGCTGGTATTTCGCCCGTTTCTGCTCGCCCAAGGCCGAGGACGTCGCCTTCACGCGCGAGGCGGTGGACTACTGGCTGGCCGTGGACCAGTACATCGGCGGCATCGAGCATGCCGTGCTGCACCTGCTCTACTCCCGCTTCTGGACGCGGGCGATGAAGCAGTGCGGCTACCTGGACGTGGAGGAGCCCTTCGCCGGCCTCTTCACCCAGGGCATGGTCAACCACGAGACCTACAAGGACGCCGGCACCGGCGCCTGGCTGGCCCCGACCGACATCCGCAAGAACGATCTCGGTGACTACATCCGCAACGACAACGACGGCCCGGTGACGGTCGGCCGCGTCGAGAAGATGTCGAAGTCCAAGAAGAACGTGGTGGACCCGGCGCACATCATCGGCACCTACGGCGCCGACGCCGCCCGCCTGTTCATGCTGTCCGACAGCCCGCCGGAACGCGACCTGGAATGGACCGAAGCCGGCATCGACGGAGCCTGGCGCTATATCAACCGCCTGTGGCGCATGGTGACGGAATCGCCGGTCGCGCTGCCGCCCGTCGACGCGCCGAAGCCGGACGCCTTCAGCGCCAAGGCCGAGGCCACGCGCCGGCAGGTCCACAAGGCCATCGCCGGCATCTCGGAAGATCTGGAGAAGTTCCGCTTCAACAAGGCGGTGGCCCGCGTGCGCGAGCTGTCCAACGCCCTCGCCGAACTGGACGGCACGGGCGAGGGCGAGGCCTGGGTGCTGCGCGAAGGCTTCGAGACCACCGTGCGCCTGATCGCCCCGATGATGCCCCATCTGGCCGAAGAGCTGTGGGCGCAGCTCGGTCACGCCACGCTGCTGGTCAACCAGCCCTGGCCGCAGGCCGACGCCGCCCTGGTGGTCGAGGACTCGGTCACCATGGCGGTTCAGGTCAACGGCAAGCTGCGCGCGACGCTGGAGCTGCCGCGCGACATGGCGAAAGACGCCGCGGAGCAGGCCGCCCTGGCCGATCCGAACGTCCAACGCGCCCTGGAGGGCAAACCGGTGCGCAAGGTCATCGTCGTCCCGAACCGGGTGATCAATGTCGTCGTCTGAGCGTCATAACGGCAGGGGCCCTAACGGCAAAGCCGGCGTCCGGCGGCGGCTTCTCGCCCTCGCGCTGCTGGCGCCGGCGGTGCTCGCCACGGCGGCCTGCGGCTTCCAGCCGATGTATGGAACCCTGGGGACGAACAGCATCGGCGCCGCCGAGCTTCAGCAGGTGGACATCGGGGTCATTCCGGACCGCTATGGCCAGAAGCTACGCAACCAGCTGATTGACCGCTTCTACGCCGACGGCCGTCCGGCCAGCCCGCGCTACCGGCTGGAGACGACGCTGACCGCGTCGGAGCAGAAGCTGTCCCTCCAGAAGGACGCGACGGCCACCCGTGCCCAGCTCGTCGTGAACGCCCCCTACCTGCTCATCGACGCCGCGACGGGCGCGATCCTGTTCCAGGCCAACGCGCGCTCCTACATCAGCTACAACGTGCTGGAGCAGCAGTACGGCGCCCTTGCCACGGTCGAGAACGCCTACGACCGCGCCATTCTGCAAATCTCCAACGAGATCACCACCCGCGTGGCCGCCGAACTCGGCCGCAAGTCCTGATCCACACTGGACAACCAGAGGCCGGTCCTTCGCCACCGACGGTGACTTCGTGAAGCTGCAAGCCCGGGCGATCGACGGCTTCCTGCGCAGCCCCGATCCCAAGATCCGCGCGGTCCTGCTCTACGGTCCGGACACCGGTCTGGTGCGCGACCGCGCCATGGGGCTGGGACGCACGGTGGTCGCCGACCTGTCCGACCCCTTCCGGGTGACGGAGATGCTGGGCCGCGCCGTCGCCGACGATCCGGCGCGCTTGGCCGACGAGGCCGCCGCCCTGTCCTTCACCGGCGGGCGCCGCCTGATCCGCGTGCGCGAGGCGGAGGACAACGTCACCGCCGCCTTCACTGCCTTCCTGGCCGACCGGACGCCCGGCGACAGCCTCGTCGTCGTCGAGGCGGGCGACCTCGGCAACCGATCGAAGCTGCGCACCCTGTTCGAAGGGGCCGACGGCGCCGTCGCCATTCCCTGCTATGTGGAGGAGGAAGCCGCGCTTGGCCGGGTCATCGCCGACATCCTGCACGGCCATGGCCTGACCGCCGACCCCGACGCGTTGACCTTCCTCGCCGGCAACCTCGTCGGGGACCGCATGGTGGCGCGCGGCGAGATGGAGAAGCTGGCGCTCTACATGGGGGCGGAGACGCGCGTCCGGCTGGAGGACGCCCAGGCCTGCATCGGCGACAGCGCGGCCCTGTCGCTGGACGAGCCGGTCTGGGCGGCGGCGGAGGGCGATTTCGCGACGCTCGACCGCTCGCTGGCCCGGCTGTTCGCCGAAGGCATGTCCCCGGTGCCGATCCTGCGCGCCGCCCAGCGCCATTTCCAGCGCCTGCAGCTGGTCGCCGGGCAGGTGGCGGCGGGCAAATCGACGGACGCCGCGGTGGAGGCGCTGCGCCCGCCGGTGTTCTTCAAGATGAAGCCGCGGCTGACCGGTCAGGCCCGGCGCTGGCCGGCGCCGCTGGTGCGGCAGGCGCTGGAACGGCTGGTCGAGGCCGAGGCGGACTGCAAGCGCACCAACATGCCCGACCAGACGCTCTGCGCCCGTGTCCTCTTCCAGCTCGCCTCGCTGGCGCGACGCTGACGCTCTTCCTTATTTTGCGGCCAGGAACTGCGGCACACGCAGCAGGATCAGCTCGTTGTGGTCCTGCTTGCCCAGTTCGCGGCCCGACGAGTAGGGGAGGTTGTTGTCGTTGCCGACGACGATGTGCTCACCGTCCACCACATCGACATTCTCGATGGTCACGAAGGGGAAAGTGAACTTGCCCCTGTTTCCGCCGAGTCGGGCGACGCCCTTCGGATCGTCGATGTCCATCAGGTCCACGTAGCCCACCTTCTTCACGAAACCCTCGGCGTCGGCTTGGGCGAAGTCGATCTTGTAGACGCGCTTGAACCGGGCCGGGACGTTGAAGCAGTCCGGGGTGGGCTGACCGGTGCAGCCCTTGGCCGGGTCGCCCTCGCCGTTGTCGCGCTCGATGATCAGGCCGGTGGTGGCGTCGATCATGTTGAAGTCGCCGATGTTGTTGCCGTTGGCCTCCAGCAGGTACTTGAAGCTGCGGCCGGTGAAGTCGCCCTTGGCGACGTCGAATTCGGCGATGCGCAGATACTCCCGCCCGTCCTTGGTTTCCCAGGCACTTCCCGTCCACAGCGGACCTTCGAACAGCGGGTAGAGGAACCGGCCATCCTTGGACGTGGCCATCCCTTCGAAACCGCGCGAGCGGCGCACCTCGAAGCCGACGGCGCCGGGCACCGCCGGAGTGGACACCGCGTAATGGTCGGGTGAGCGCACGGGCTTGCCGTCCACCTTGCTCTCGTGCATCGCCAGCAGCGTGCCGGTGCGGTCGGTCACCAGGATGTAGGGGCCGAACTCGTCGCCGAAATACATGCGGTCACCGATGATCTGCACGCTCTCGACGTCGAAATCGGCGCCGGTCAGGTAGCGTTCGCTGGTCGCCTCGGTGACGATGGGGAAGGGCACCTTGCGGTCGGGATCGCGCAGGAACAGCGTCTCGGCCACCGCCGCCTTGCCGGTCTTCCAGTCGATGGTCAGCTTGTGCACCGTCAGCATGGCGTCGACGGAGTTGCCCTTGCTGCCGAAGCCGTTGTCGGTCAGCACAAAAAAGGACCCGTCGCCCAGCGCCTTGATGCCGGAGAAGCCCTGGACCGGTTGGCCGTCGAAGGGCAGCGCCATGCCGGTGCCGCGCGGTGCATTGGGCGCCGACAGGAAGGACGTGCCGTCGAGGCTGCGGGGCTGGTCGACGCGCTTGCGGTCGGCGGCGGTGAATTTGCCGGAGGTGCGGAACAGGTCCGGGGCGTCGGCGGGTGGGGCGACGAAGGTCGCCGCGTCGATGACGCCGTGCCCGGCCAGCTCCGCCGGGAACTTCTGGTCTGCGAGCGCGGGCCCCGCGAGCAGGGCCGCGGTGAGGCCGGCAAGGCACAGGCCGTTGATGAGCTTCATGAATCTTCCCCCTCTGTGTCGGCTCCGGCCGCGTCGATGCGGCCGGACGACCCTGTTTAGGGGGAGATCATGTTAGTGCCGTTTCACTAAAGTGACAGTTTGGTTCCGCGACGTCCTACTCTCCACCAAGGCGCCGCAGCACGTCGTCGAGCTGGTCGAGCGTCTGGTAATGGATGGTGATGGAGCCGCCCTTGCCCTGGGGCGTGATGGCGACCTTCAGACCGATGCGGGCCGAGATCTCCTCCTCCAGATTCACCAGATCGACGTCCTTCAGCGTCGGATCGGTAACGGCGCCACCGCGCCCGCCCGCCTTCTTGGGTTTGGTCGGCGCGCCGCCGCGCATCAGGTCTTCGGTCTGGCGGACGTTCAGGCCGCGCTTGACCACCTCGCGCGCCACCGACACCGGATCGGAGGAGGTGAGCAACGCGCGGGCGTGACCGGCGCTGAGCGCCCCGTCCTGCACCATGCCCTTGACCGGGTCGGGCAGGGCGAGCAGGCGCATCATGTTGGCGACGTGGCTGCGGCTCTTGCCGACCGAGCGCGCCAGATCCTCCTGCGTGTGCTCGAACTCCTCCATCAGGCGCTTGTAGCCTTCGGCCTCTTCGAGCGGCGTCAGGTCCTGGCGCTGGATGTTCTCGATCAGCGCGATTTCCAGCGCTTCACGATCCGACAGTTCGCGGATGACGACCGGCACCTCGTGCAGGCCGGCGATCTGCGCAGCGCGCCAGCGGCGTTCACCGGCGATCAACTCGTAGGAGTTGGTCGTCTCCGGATCGCGGCGGACAAGCAAAGGCTGGAGGATGCCCTTGTCGCGGATCGACTCGACCAGCCCCTGCAGCGCCTCGTCGTCGAAGGTGCGGCGCGGCTGGTACTTGCCGGGATGGATGAACTCGATGGGCACCTGCTTGGACTGGCGCACCTTGTCGAGCGCGGAGTAATCCTCCGCCGCCTCGCCAAACAGGGCGGACAGGCCACGACCGAGGCTGGCGCGGCGGGCACCACCGTCCGAACGTTTGGTATCCTCCATCACGCGCTCAGCCTCTTCTCACGGCGCAGCACCTCGCCCGCCAGATGGATGTATGCCTGCGACCCGGGGCAGCGCATGTCGTAGATCAGCACCGGCTTGCCGTGGGATGGCGCCTCCGACACCTTCACGTTCCGCGGAATGACGGTGTCGTAGACCTTCTCCCCGAAAAAGCCGCGCACATCGGCGGCCACCATGTCGGACAAGTTGTTGCGCTTGTCGAACATGGTCAGCACGACGCCGTGGATGTCGAGGTCGGGATTGAAGGCGCGCTTCACCCGCTCGATGGTGCGGACGAGGTGGCTGAGACCTTCCAGCGCGTAGAACTCGCACTGCAGCGGCACCATCACAGCGTGGGAGGCGACCAGCGCGTTCAGCGTCAGCAGGCCGAGCGCCGGCGGGCAGTCGATCAGCACGTAGTCGTATTCCAGCGCGCTCTTGTCCACCGCCTCGCGCAGCCGGAACTCCCGCCGCTCGGAGGTGACCAGTTCGACCTCGGCGCCGGACAGATCGACGGAGGAGGTGATGATCGACAGGTTCGGCACCGTCGACACCGTCGCGGCATCCTCCAGCGGCATGCCGTCGAACAGCACGTCGTAGATGCCGACACGACGCTCGGCGCGCGGGATGCCGAGACCGGTGGAGGCGTTGCCCTGGGGATCGAGATCGATCACCAGGACGCGCTTGCCGATGGCGGCCAGAGCGGTTGCCAGATTGATGGTCGTCGTGGTCTTGCCCACGCCGCCCTTCTGATTGGCAATCGAAATGACCCGAGCGGACGGGGGAGCGGAAGGAAGGGCAGAGGGCATGTCAGCCTCTCGGGAAGCCTCGGAGCGGGAATGCATCAGAGTCGCGGTCTTAGACACGGGCGATACCACTCACACGCAGGATGGTTCCGGTGGGGTCGGTGCGGCTGTCGAAACGCTCGGTCCGCATCTTCCAATATTTGGTGGTATCGGTCAATTCGTCCGCCACATTTTGCCCCTTGGGAAACAGTGCCGCACCCCGATCCTGGAGGAAGGGATGGGCCCAGTTCAGCAGATCGTTCAGCGGCGCCAGGGCGCGGGCGGTCACCACGTCGGCGGCGATCGGCGGCACCGCCTCGATCCGCTTGTTGTGCACGGTGACCGGTGCTCCGGCCACGCGCGCCGCTTCGCGCAGGAAGGCGCATTTGCGGGAGTCGCTCTCGACCAGATGCACCTCCGGCACGCCCATGATCGCCAGAACCAAGCCGGGGAAGCCGGCCCCGCTGCCGAGATCGACCAGCACCCGAGCGCCTTCGGGCAGCAGCGGGTAAAGCTGGGCGGAGTCGAGGAAGTGTCGGCGCCAGGCGTCGGGCAGGGTGGAGGGGCCGACGAGGTTGATCTTCGGCTGCCACTTGCGCAGCGTCGCCTCGTAGGCGGCGAGGCGGTCCAGCGTTTCACGTGAAACACCGGTCTCCGCCTGGAAGGCGGCTGCATCGAACAGGCTCATCAGACGGCCACCTTCACGTCGCGCCGTTTCACGTGGCGGAGCAGGGCGACCAGCGCCGCCGGGGTCATGCCGGGAATGCGGGCCGCCGCACCCAGGGTCACCGGGCGGGCCTGCCGCAGCTTCTGCCGGATCTCCGCCGACAGGCTGCCGATGCTGTCAGGATCGAGATCGTCGGGAAGCTCCAGAGCCTCATCCTTGCGGAAGGCGCGGATGTCGGCCTCCTGCCGGTCGAGATAACCGGCGTATTTCCCGTCGATCTCCAGCTGCTCGACAACATCGGCGGGGATCGCCGACAGCTCCGGCCACAGCCGGGCAAGGGTGGCAAGGTCGAGGTCCGGGTAGCGCAGCAGGTCGGCAGCGGTCCGGCGCACACCGTCCTGGTTGACCGCGATGCCCTGCCGCTGCAGCTCCGCTGGGGTGGCCTGGAGGGCGCGCACCAGAGTGCGACCGGCGGACAGCGCCTCAGCCTTCGCCGTGAAGGCGTCGCGCCGCGCCGACCCGACGCAGCCAACGGCCAACCCCTTTGGCGTCAGCCTCTGGTCGGCGTTGTCGGCGCGCAGGATCAACCGATACTCGGCGCGCGAGGTGAACATCCGGTAGGGCTCGTTGGTGCCCCGGGTGATCAGGTCGTCGACCAGCACCCCGATGTAGGCGTCGGCGCGGTCGAGAATGAAGCCCTCCGCCGAGCCACCGGCCAGCAGGGCGGCGTTGATGCCGGCCATCAGTCCCTGCGCCGCCGCTTCCTCGTAGCCGGTCGTTCCGTTGATCTGGCCGGCGAAGAACAGGCCAGGGGTCCGGCGGGTCTCCAGCGTCGGCTTCAGCTCCCGCGGGTCGACGAAATCATACTCGATGGCGTAGCCGGGGCGGATCATCACCGCGCGCTCCAGCCCCGGCATCGTCTTCAGGAAGCCGAGCTGGACGTCGCGGGGCAGGGAGGTCGAGATGCCGTTTGGGTAGACCGTGTCGTCGTCCAGCCCCTCCGGTTCCAGGAAGATCTGGTGGCGCTCCTTGTCGGCGAAGCGCACCACCTTGTCCTCGATGGACGGGCAATAGCGCGGGCCGGTGCTCTGGATCTGGCCGGAATACATCGGCGCGCGGTGAAGGTTGCCGCGGATCAGCGCGTGCATCTCCGGCGTCGTCCAAGTGATCGCGCAGTCGATCTGCGGCGTGTCGATGCGGTCGGTCAGGTAGGAGAAGGGCGGGGGCGGCGTGTCGCCCGGCTGCTTCTCCAGAGCGGCCCAGTCGATGGTCTTGCCGTCGAGCCGCGGCGGCGTGCCGGTCTTCAAACGGCCAAGCGGGAAGCCCAGACGCGCCAGCGTGTCGGACAGGCCGATGGACGGCGCCTCGCCGACGCGGCCCGCCGGGGTGGTTTCCTCGCCAATGTGGATCAGGCCGCGCAGGAAGGTGCCCGTGGTCAGCACCACGCTTCCCGCCGCGAGGGTCTCGCCAGAACCAGTCACCACACCGGTGACCCGTCCATCCTCGCCGATGGTCAAGTCCTCGGCGCCGCCGGCCTCGATGGACAGGTTCAGCTGTTCCGCGAGGATCGCCTGCACCGCCCGCCGGTAGAGCTTGCGGTCGGCCTGGGCGCGTGGACCGCGGACGGCAGGACCCTTGCTGCGGTTCAGGATGCGGAACTGGATGCCGCCGCGGTCGATGGCGCGGGCCATGACGCCGTCGAGCGCGTCGATCTCGCGCACCAGATGCCCTTTCGCCAACCCGCCGATGGCCGGGTTGCAGGACATCTCCCCGATGGTGTCCAGCTTGTGGGTGAGCAGCAGGGTGCGCGCACCCATGCGCGCCGCGGCGGCGGCAGCCTCGCAACCGGCGTGGCCTCCGCCGACAACAATGACGTCGAACGTTCGCATGGCCGGACCATAGCCGAGTCAGCGTCGGACGCCAAGCGCCGCGACGCAGCAAAGCCCGTGTTTCACGTGAAACAGAGCGGCGCGTCGCCTTTGTCACGCCCCTCTGGGCTCACTTGCCGATGCAGAAATCCCGGAAGATCACGTCCAGCAGGTCTTCGACATCGACCCGCCCGGTGATCCGCCCGAGAGCGCGGCTCGCCAGACGCACGTCCTCGGCCATCAGCTCCGGCAGGGGAGCGGTCAAGGCACGGCGCAGGGCATCCCGGCACTCCTCCAAGGCAGAGCGGTGGCGGGCGCGGGTCAGCGCCGGGGCACCGCTGCCGGCCAGCCGGTCGGCGGTAAACGCCGTTAAACGCCGCTCCAGTTCCGGCAGGCCGGCACCAGTCCGGGCGGAGACCGCAACCGCCTCCCAGCCGCCGACCGTCGCCACCGCGGCGTCGACGACGTCCGTCTTGTTCAGGACCACCACCGTGTCCTTGTCGAGCAGGGCGACCGTCGCCGGGTCGAGCGTCGGTAGAGCGGTGGCGTCGAACACGGCGACCTTCACGTCGGCGCGGGCGGCGCGGTCGAGTGCGCGGCGGATGCCTTCCTCTTCCACCTCGTCGGCGGCCGCCTCACGCAGGCCCGCCGTGTCGGCCAGCACCACCGGGTAGCCGCCGAGGTCGAGATGGACTTCGATCACGTCCCGGGTGGTGCCGGCGCGGGCCGAGACGATGGCGGCCTCGCGGCGGGCGAGAGCGTTCAGCAGGCTCGACTTCCCAGCGTTGGGCGCGCCGACGATGGCGATGTGCAGCCCCTCGCGCAGCCGTTCCCCACGGCCACGGTCATCGAGGTGGGCGTCGATCTCGGCGGCGAGGGCGCCCAGCACAGGACGCGCGGCGTCCGACACACCGGACGGCAGGTCCTCGTCGGGAAAGTCGATGTCGGCTTCGATGTGGGCGAGCGACCGGGTCAGCCGCTCGCGCCAACCGTCATAGAGTTTGCCGAGCGCGCCTTCCATCTGGCGCAGGGCCTGACGGCGTTGGGCGGAGGTCTCGGCGTCCACAAGGTCGGCGACCGCCTCGGCCTCGGTCAGGTCGAGCTTGCCGTTCTCGAAGGCGCGGCGCGTGAACTCACCGGGTTCGGCGACGCGCAGGCCGGGCAGGGCGGAGAGCGCCTCCACCACGCCGGACACCACGGCGCGCCCACCATGCAGGTGCAGCTCGACCACGTCCTCACCGGTGAAGCTGCGGGGGGCTGTGAAGCGCAGGACCAGGGCGTCGTCCAGCGCCTCGCAGGTCTTGGGATCGCGCAGCCGGACCAGGGTGGCCATGCGGGGTTCGGGCAGCGGCTTGCCGATCAAGGCGGCGAGGGCGGCGCAGGAGGCCGGGCCCGAAACGCGAACCACCGCCACACCGGCGCGGCCGGGGGCGGTGGCGAGGGCGAAGATGGTGGGGATCATCGTGCCGAGTGTCATCGTGCCGGTTCCGGAACGATTAGCCGGCCTGTTCCGGCAGCAATTCCGTTTGTTCCGGCTTCAGCATGAGCCGCTCCACACGGCCACCACCGATCACATGCGTCTCCAGGATCGCGTCCACGTCGGCGAAGGAGTGGTAGGTGTACCAGACGCCCTCCGGATAGACGACCAGCACCGGACCCAGCTCGCAGCGGTCCAGGCAACCGGCGGCGTTGATGCGCACCCGGCCGTCCAGACCCAGCTCGCGGGCGCGCGCCTTCATGTAGTCGCGGAGCTTTTCGGACCCCCGGGCGGCGCAGGAGCCGCGCTTGTGGCCGTCGGGGCGGCGGTTGGTGCAGGAGAAAACATGGACTTCGAAGTAGGGCTTCGGATCGGTCACTTGCGTCCATCCTGTCCCATGGCGGCGGCCATCTGGGACCAAAACATTTTCTGAAGCTGCTCCATGCCCTGAATTCCCGCCGGCAGCCACGTCTTCATCATCGTCTCGGGGTCCATGGCGAGCAGGGAGGCCTGCATGCGGTCCTGGATCTCCTGCATCATGGCGTCCTGCATGGGCTTCACGTCGGGAAGGCCCAGGAAGTGGCGCGCCTCCTCGGGTGTGCAGTCGATGTCGATGGTGATCTTCATGGCCCCATTTCCTTGGAAGGCGCGCGGTGCGCGGGAAATTAAGGGTTGAGCGCCGCTTCGGCTCATGCCCCACTATACAGATAGGAAGCCCTGGCGCAACGGCACCGCCGCGCCAGTTTATTCCCAACCACGCCACAGACCGGAAACGCCTGCGATGCCCGCGAACCTGCTTGGCCGGGAGACCAGCCCCTACCTGCTCCAGCACAAGGACAACCCCGTCCATTGGATGGCCTGGGGTCGCGACGCCTTCGAACGGGCCAAGCGCGAGAACAAGCCGGTGCTGCTGTCGGTCGGCTACGCCGCCTGCCACTGGTGCCACGTGATGGCGCACGAGAGCTTCGAGAACCCGGAAATCGCCGGGCTGATGAACGAGTTGTTCGTCAACATCAAGGTGGACCGGGAGGAGCGGCCCGACGTCGATCAGATCTACCAGTCGGCCCTGGCAATGCTGGGGCAGCAGGGCGGTTGGCCGCTGACCATGTTCCTGACGCCGGAGGCCGAGCCCTTCTGGGGCGGCACCTACTTCCCGCCGGCCTCGCGCTACGGGCGGCCCGGCTTCCCCGACGTGCTGCGCGGCGTGGCGGAGACCTACCGCAACAAGCCGGAGAACGTGACCCGCAACGTCGCCGCGCTGAAGGACGCGCTGGGCAAGCTGGCCGAGAACCGGGCGGCGGGGGAGGTCGACCTCGCCATGCTGGACCAGATCGCCGACCGGCTGGTCCGCGAGGTCGATCCCTTCCACGGCGGCATCGGCCACGCCCCGAAATTCCCCCAGGTGCCGATCTTCACGCTGCTGTGGCGGGCCTGGCTGCGCACCGGCAAGGAGCCCTACCGGGAGGCGGTCACCAACACGCTGGCCCACATGGGACAGGGCGGCATCTACGATCACCTGGGCGGCGGCTTCGCCCGCTACTCGGTGGACGAGATGTGGCTGGTGCCGCATTTCGAGAAGATGCTCTACGACAACGCCCAGCTCCTCGACCTGATGACGCTGGTCTGGCAGGCGGAGCGGGAGCCGCTGTTCGAGGCGCGCATCCGTGAAACGGTGGGCTGGGTGCTGCGCGAGATGATCGCCGAGGGCGGGGGCTTCGCGGCGACCCAGGACGCCGACAGCGAGGGCGAGGAGGGCCTCTTCTACATCTGGAACGAGGAGGAGATCGACCGGCTCCTCGGCCCCGGCGCGGAGGTCTTCAAGCGCGCCTACGGCGTCACGCCCCAGGGCAACTGGGAAGGGGCGACCATCCTCAACCGGCTGCACCGCATCGAGGCGCTGGACGCCGAGACCGAGGCTGTGCTGGCCGAACAGCGGGCGATCCTGTGGCGGGAGCGCGAAAAGCGGATCAAGCCGGGCTGGGACGACAAGGTGCTGGCCGACTGGAACGGCCTGATGATCGCGGCCCTCGCCCAGGCCGGCATGGTCTTCGACGAGCCGGAGTGGATCGCGGCGGCACAGCGGGCCTTCGCCTTCGTCCGCGACCGCATGACCGAGGACGGGCGCCTTCTGCACAGCTGGCGGGCCGGACAGCTCAAGCACCGGGCGACGCTGGACGACTACGCCCACATGGCGCGCGCGGCGCTCGCCCTGCACGAGGCGACCGGCGACGCGGAGCCGCTGGAACAGGCGCGGGCCTGGGTGCGGGTGCTCGACGCGCATTTCTGGGACGCCCAGGCCGGCGGCTATTTCTACACGGCGGACGACGCCGACGATTTGATCGTCCGCACCAAATCCGCCGGCGACGCCGCGACCCCCAGCGGCAACGGCACCATGCTGGCCGTGCTGGCGACGCTGCACCACCGCACCGGCGAGGCCGCCTATCGCGAGCGGGCGGACGCCCTGGCCGCCGCCTTCTCCGGTGAGCTGAGCCGCAACTTCTTCCCGCTGCCGACCTATCTGAACGCGGCAGAGCTTCTCCAGAAGGCGCAGCAGATCGTCATCGTCGGCGACCCGCAGGCATCGGACACCGCGGCGCTGCGCCGGGCGGTGCTCGACCGACCGCTTCCCGACCGCATCCTCAGCGTCCTGCCGCCGGGGACCGATCTGCCCGCCGGGCACCCGGCGCACGGCAAGGGCATGCAGGGCGGGGTGGCGACCGCCTATGTCTGCACCGGCATGACCTGCTCCCCCCCGGTGACCGCGCCCGACGCGCTGGCCGCCGCCCTGAGCCGGAGATGACCCCATGGCGACGACGTTCAGCAATTCGGCCACCGGCAGCCTGACCATCGACAGCCCGCTGGGCCTGCTGACCCTGACCAGCGCCGCCGGCGCCATCGTGGCGCTCGACTGGGGACGGCTGGGCGACGACCGGCCGGACCCCGTGCTCGAAGAGGCGGCGCGCCAGCTCCGCGACTATTTCGCCGGGACGCGGTTGGATTTCGACCTGCCGCTGTCCCCCCGCGGGACGGCCTTCCGGCAAAAGGTCTGGGCGGCGATGCAGGCCATCCCCTACGGCGGCGTCCTGACCTACGGCGACGTCGCGCGGCTGCTGGACACGGCGCCGCGGGCCGTGGGCGGGGCCTGCGGGGCCAACCCGATCCCGGTAATCATCCCCTGCCACCGCATCGTCGGGGGCGGCGGGGCGCCCGGCGGCTATTCCGGCATGGGCGGCCTGCGGACCAAGGACTGGCTGCTCCGCCACGAGCGGCGGTACCGGGTGACAGCGGAACAGGCCGGCGATACGCTGGAGCTTCAGCTTCTATAAAAAGGGAAGGAACCGACCACCATGGTTCACGCGATCCGCATCCACGACTACGGCGGACCCGAAGCGCTGCGCTGGGACGAGATCGAGGTGGGCGACCCCGGCCCCGGTCAGGTGCGGCTGCGCCAGACCGCCGTCGGGCTGAACTACATCGACACCTATCACCGCTCCGGCGCCTACAAACTGCCGCAGCTTCCCGCCATCATCGGGACCGAGGGCGCCGGCGTGGTCGAGGCCGTGGGGCCGGACGTGACGACGCTGAAGCCCGGCGACCGGGTCGGTTACGCGCCGCTGATCGGCGCCTACGCCGAATCCCGCCTCGCCCCGGCCGACCGGCTGATTCCGCTGCCGAGCTGGATCGAGGACCGGCAGGCCGCCGCCATGCTGCTCCAGGGCATGACCGCGCAGTTCCTCCTGCGCTCCACCTACGCGGTGCAGCCGGGCGACACCATCCTGGTCCAGGCCGCCGCGGGCGGCGTCGGCCAGATCCTCTGCCAGTGGGCGAAGCATCTGGGCGCCACCGTGATCGGCACGGTCAGCAACGACGAGAAGGCGGAGCTGGCCCGCGCCGCCGGCTGCGACCATCCCATCGTCTACACGCGCGAGAATTTCGTGAACCGCGTGAAGGACCTGACGGACGGACAGGGCGTGCCGGTGGTCTATGACGGCGTCGGCAAGACGACCTTCATGGACAGCCTGGACTGCCTGCGTCCCCGCGGCTTCATGGTGCTGTTCGGCGCGGCGTCCGGGCCGGTCCCGCCGCTGGATCTCCAGGTGCTGGCGGCCAAAGGCTCGCTCTACGTCACGCGCCCGACCCTGTTCAGCTACGTTTCCAAGCGCGACGACCTGATGGCCAGCGCCGCCGACCTGTTCGAGGTGGTGCATACCGGCGGGGTGACCATCAACGTCGGCCAGACCTTCGCGCTGCGCGATGCGGCGGAGGCCCACCGGGCGCTGGAATCCCGCGCCACGACCGGATCGACGGTGCTGTTGCCGTAAGGGGGAAGAAGGGGGTTCGGCACATGTGCAACCCCCTCACCCTAACCCTCTCCCCAGAGGGGAGAGGGAATTCAAGCGCAGGAGAGGGAGTGCTTCACTCGGCGGCCCAGAGCGGGTTCTTCAGCTTCTTGAGAAGCTCCGCATGGGCCGCCAGCTCCTCCTCGCTCGGCGCGTGGGCGCGCGGGGCGCGGTAGGGGCGGTCGATGCGGATCGCCGCGGGACCGCCTGCCGCCGGACCGGAGGCCAGCGCCAGACCGGCCTGCCGCCCGCCGCGCAGCTCCAGATACACCTCGGCCAGAAGCTGGGCATCGAGGAGCGCGCCGTGGTAGGTGCGGCTGGAATTGTCGACACCGAAGCGCTTGCAGAGCGCGTCCAGGGTGGCCGGCGCGCCGGGGAACTTCTGCCGCGCCATCAGCAGCGTGTCGATGGCCCGGTCCTTCGGCATCACCGGATAGCCGGCGATCCGCATCTCCCAATTCAGGAAGTGCATGTCGAAGGCCGCGTTGTGGATCACCAGCGGCGCGTCGCCGATGAAGGCCACGAACTCCGCCACCACGTCGTTGAACAGCGGCTTATCCGACAGGAACTCCGTCGTCAGCCCGTGCACCGCCACGGCGTCCGGCGGCACGTCGCGCTCCGGGTTGACGTAGCAGTGGAAGGTCTTGCCGGTGGCGACGTGGTTGTGCAGCTCGACGCAGCCGATTTCGATCAGCCGATGCCCTTCCTCGGGCTTGAAGCCGGTCGTTTCCGTATCGAGGACGATCTCACGCATGAACCACCTGTCCGGGCTGGTATCCCCGCGGCGGCCACTGCCGTCCGCGGCGCCGCTTCACGTCGGCGAGGAGTTTGCGCAGGGCCCGCCGGGTGGCCCGCCGTCCATCGCCGGTGTTGACGACATGGTCGGCGCGCCGCCGCTTCTCCGCGTCGGGCATCTGCCGGGCCAGAATAGCGGCGAACTTGTCCGGCGTCATGCCCGGCCGCGCCAGCACCCGTGACTTCTGCACCAGGAAGGGGGCGGTGACCACCACGCTGCGGTCCACCTTGCGCTCCCCGCCGGTCTCGAACAGCAGGGGGATGTCCAGCACCGCCACGCGGACGCGGCGGCGCGCCGCTTGTTTCAGGAAGCGCCGCTGAGCGGCCTGCACCGCCGGGTGGAGGATCGCCTCCAGCCGCTTCAGAGCCGCCGGGTTGCCGAACACCGCGGCGCCCAGCGCCCGCCGGTCCACCGCACCGTCCACCACGACGCCGGGGAAGGCCGCCGCGATGGCCGGCACCGCCGCGCCGTGACGCCCCAGCAAGCCGTGCACCACGGCGTCGCTGTCGCAGACCGGCGCGCCCATGCGCTTCAGCATGCGCGCCGCCGTGCTCTTGCCCATGCCGATGGAGCCGGTCAGTCCCAAGACGATCATCGCGCGACCTCAGCCCTGGAGAACGGCGGCCTTCAGCCCCTCGGTCACCGCTGGCTCCCGGCCGAACCAAGCGGCGAAGCCGGGGCGGGCCTGGTGGAGCAGCATGCCGACGCCGTCCACCACACGGTTGCCGCGAGCCTGCGCCGCGGTCAGAAGCTGGGTCATCAAGGGCGTGTAGACGATGTCGGTGACGACGGCCGAACCGGGCAGGGCGCGCAGGTCCAGCTCCAGCGGCGGCTGGCCCGCCATGCCCTGGGTCGTCGTATTCACCACCAGCGCCGCGCCTTCGAGAAGCGTTTCACGTGAAACCCAATCGGCGGTCTCGATGGCGCCTCCGATATCGGCTGCCAGCTCGTCCGCCCGCGCCCGCGTGCGGTTGACCAGCCAGACCCGCGGCGCCCCTTCGTCGAGGAGGGAGGCGACGACGGCCCGCGCCGCACCACCGGCCCCGATGACCAGCGCCGGACCGTCCGCGGCATTCCAGCCCGGTGCGCCGCTCCTCAAATTCTCGATGAAGCCGAAGCCGTCGGTGTTGCGGCCCTCCAGCGACCCGTCCTCGCCGACCACGATGGTGTTGACGGCGCCCATCCGCTTGGCGGTGGTGTCCAGCCGATCGACCGTGCGGTAGGCGGCCTCCTTGTGCGGCACCGTGACGTTGCAGCCGCGGAAGCCGAGCGCGGGCAGGGCGCGGATGGCCTGCTCGATGCGGTCGGGCGGCACGGCCAGCGGCACATAGGCGCCGTCGATGCCATACTGCTCCAGCCAATAGCCGTGCAGCCGGGGCGAGCGCGAATGGCCGATCGGCCAGCCCATCACCCCGGCCAGCGTCGCCTTGCCGCTGATCGTCATTCCGCAATCACCCCATGCACCCGCAGGAACCCGAGCAGCGGCAGCAGCGGCAGCCCGAGGATGGTGAAGAAGTCGCCGTCCACCCGGTGGAAGAGCTGCGCACCCAAGCCTTCCAGGTGATAGGCGCCGACCGACCCCAGCACGTCGTCGCCCGCCGCGTTCAGGTAGGACTCCAGGAAGGCGTCGCTGAAGGGGCGCATGGTCAGGCGGGCGCGGTCCACATGGTGCCACAGCCGCTCGCCGTCGCGGATCACCACGGCACAGCTCACCAGCCGATGCGTCTTGCCGCGCAAATCCTGCAGCTGGACCCGAGCGGCGTCGCGGTCGGCCGGCTTGTCGAACCAGCGGCCCTCGCACTCCAGCATCTGGTCGGCGCCGATCACCAGGGCGCCGGGATGCTTGCGGGTAACGCGCTGCGCCTTCAGCTCAGCCAGTGCCTCGGCCACGTCCTCGACCGGGGCGCCCTCGGCACGGGCGGCCAGCTTGATCTCCTCCTCGTCCACCGCGGCGGGGGCAAGCGTGACGCGCACCCCGGCACGCTCCAGCATCTCCGCCCGGGTGCGGGAGCCGGAGGCGAGGATGACGGCGGGAACCGCTGCGTTCACGTGATCGATCCTTCGGGCGGGATGCCGGGCAGGCCGCCGGTCTGACGGCGGGCGAGCAGCATCATGATCTCCGCCGCCGTCTCCTCAATGGAGCGGCGTGACACGTCGATCACCGGCCAGCCGCGGCGGGTGAACATGCGCCGGGCGTCGGTGACCTCCGCCCGCACCACCTCGGGATCGACGTAGGTCGAGGACTCGTTCTGGTTCAGCAGCTTCAGACGGTTCCGGCGGATCTGCACCAGACGGTCCGGGTCCTTGGTCAGGCCGACGACCAACGGCCGGGTCAGCTTCTCGATCTCCGGGGGCATCGGGCATCCGGGGACGATCGGGATGTTCGCCGCCTTGATGCCGCGGTTCGCCAGATAGATGCAGGTCGGCGTCTTCGACGTGCGCGACACCCCCATCAGGATCACGTCGGCCTCGTGCAGGTCCCAGCTCGACTGGCCGTCATCGTGCGCCAGCGCAAAGTCCATGGCGTCCATGCGCCCGAAATACTCGGCGTCCAAGGCGTGCTGGCGGCCGGGCTGGCGCTGCGATTCCACGCCGAGGAAGGCGGCCAGCGCGTTGATCAGCGGGTCGAGCACCGGGATGCAGGGGACCTGCACCTCGCGGCAGAAGTCCTGGAGACGGCGGCGCAGCTTCTCGTCCACCAGCGTGAACATGACGAGGCCGCGATTCTCCTGGACGCCCTCCAGAACCATGTCGAGCTGACGCTCGGTCCGCACGAGATTCCAGAAATGCTCGACCGGGCGAACATCGTCGAACTGGATGACGCAGGCGCGGGCGACGCTGTTGATCGTCTCGCCGGTCGCGTCCGACACAAGATGCAGGTGGAACTGTCTCATCCGTCCCCAACGTGTTGTGGAGAACCCGTCCGAATCTGTGGACAACGGGGATCTCCTGGATTCTGTCCCTCCGGGCGGGACTCGTCGCCCCCGCTGGCGCCCCCTTCGGGACAATCCGCGCGCCCTCTCCGGAACATGGGTACAATGACTCCCGCGGACCATGTTATCCACGGGATTCCCAGGCTTCCCGATATAGCATTTCCGCCGTTTCCGGCGAAAGCGTCCGGAGTCGTCCACAGAATCCGATTTTCGTCCACAGCGCGCCATCCGGCCTGTGGACGATTCCGCGCAAAGCGGGGATTCCCGTTTTCCACAGGCACCCACCACCCCTTCTTCCTTTCTCTCTTTAAAAAGAATACTGAGTAGGAGGGTGACAACCCGCAGACCCGATTCACCTACAGGGGAACGATCCGCCGTGTCCGAGGCCGTGTCCAAGATTGCCAAGCCGATGCTCGCCGCCCTCGCTGGCGAGGTGCGTCCGCGCCCGCCCTTCTGGCTGATGCGCCAGGCCGGCCGTTACCTGCCGGAATATCGGGAATTGCGCGCCAAGGCCGGCAGCTTCCTGGACATGTGCTACAACCCCGATCACGCGGTGGAGGTGACCCTGCAGCCGCTGCGCCGCTACGATATGGACGCGGCGATTCTGTTCTCCGACATCCTGGTGGTGCCGCACGCGCTGGGCCAGCCGCTGGCCTTCCTGGAGGGCGAGGGGCCGAAGCTGGACCCTGTGAGAAGCGTGGAAGACCTCAAGCGCCTGTCGCGCGACCGCTTCCACGAGCGGCTGGAGCCGGTCTATGAGACCGTCCGCCGCCTCTCCCGCGCGATTCCGGCGCACACCACGCTGATCGGCTTTGCCGGGGCGCCCTGGACCATCGCCTGCTACATGGTCGAGGGGGCCGGGTCCAAAGAGTACGCGCATATCAAGCGCTGGGCCTACGGCGATCCCGCCGGGTTCAGCGCGCTTATGGATCTGCTGGTCGAGGTGACCGCCGACTACCTCTGCACCCAAATCGAGGCGGGCGCCGAGGTGGTCCAGCTCTTCGACAGCTGGGCGGGCGTCCTGCCGGCCGGCGAATTCCGCCGCTGGGTGATCGAGCCGACGCGGCGGATCGTCGATCTCATCAAGGCGCGCCACCCCGCGATTCCGGTCATCGGTTTCCCGCGCGGTGCGGGCCTCTCCTATGAGGCCTACGTCACGGGCAGTGGGGTGGATGCGGTCGGGCTCGACACCACCGTCCCGGTGGCTTGGGCGGCCGGGAATCTGCAATCCAGATTGCCGGTGCAGGGCAACCTCGACCCGATCATGCTCGCCGCCGGCGGCGAGGCCCTGCGCACCGCCGCGTCGGAGATTCTGGAGACGCTCGCCGGTAAGCCCTTCGTCTTCAACCTGGGCCACGGCGTGATCCAGACCACCCCGCCGGAACACGTGGCCGAACTGGCCCGTCTGATCAAGGACTGGCCGAACCGGGGCTGAGGCACCGGAGGGTTCCAAAAAGCGCGCAACGGGAAGGGAAGGGGATTCCAGTGCTTTATCTCTGGGTCAAGGCTCTGCACGTCATCAGCATCATCGCCTGGATGGCCGGGCTTCTCTATCTGCCGCGGCTGTTCGTCTACCATTGCGAGACGGCGCCGGGCTCCGAATCCTCGGAGCGCTTCAAGGTGATGGAGCGCCGCCTGCTGCGCGCCATCATGAATCCGGCGATGGGCGCCGCCTACCTGTTCGGAATCGCGATGATCGTGATGGAGCCGGCCTGGATGAAGCAGGGCTGGCTGCACGCCAAGCTGCTGTTCGTCCTGGCGCTCACCGGCACGCACATGATGATGGCGCGCTGGCGCAAGGACTTCGAGGCGGACCGCAACACCCGCCCGCAACGCTTCTTCCGCATGTGGAACGAGGCGCCGACCCTGCTGATGATCGGCATCGTCATCTTCGTGATCGTGAAGCCGTTCTGACGGAATAGGGCAGGGCGATGGTCGGCACGGGCCAGCCATCGCCCTTGACGTAATAACAAGCGTAATTACATTCCGTGCCGATCCCGCGCGGAGGTCGCCATGCACACCACCAAGCTGACCAAGGTCGGCAATTCCACCGGGCTCACCCTGCCGCGCGACGTGCTGGCGGCGGCGGACCTTCAGCGGGGCGACGCGGTGTCCGTCGAGGTGCGCGATGGCCGCATCGAGATCTCCAAGACCGACGACGGCTACAACCGCGCCATGGACATCGGTCGGCGCTTTTCCGCGCGCTACCGCCGGACCATGGACATCCTGTCCAAGTAGGTCGGCGTGGACCAGCCGTCGATCCAGGGCCGTCCCTACGTCAACCCGCCACTCCAGGCGGTGCTCGACCTGCATGGCGAGTTGCTGCTGGAACATGGCGGCGCGCCCGGCATGCGCGATCTCGGGGCCTTGGAGGCGTCGCTGGCCCGTCCCTACCAGCTCATCGCGTACGGCGACGACCGGCTGACCATTTTCGATCTGGCCGCCGCGGTGTGCGTCAGCGTCTGCCGCAATCACCCTTTCGTGGATGGATACAAGCGCGCGGCCTTCGTGGCGCTGGGCCTGTGTCTCGGCCTGAACGGCTTCGAGTTGGATGCGGCGGAGCGGGATGCGGCGGACACCATTCTGGCGCTCGCCGCCGGCAGGCTGGGCGAAGAGGCGTTCCGCGACTGGGTCGCCGACCATTGCTACGACATCGGCTTCTGCGACATGGGCGACCCGGAATCGTAGAGGCGGTCAGCCCCGCCGTCCCATCACCCGGCGGGTGACTGCCTTCTCCGCCTCCACCGCCAGGAAGATCGCCAGACCGGCCGCCGTCATGGCCACCCACTGGGTCCAGTCCACCGCCGCCGTGCCGAACAGGCTCTGCAGCGGTGGGGCGTAGGTGAAGGCGAGCTGGAAGACCAGCATCAGGCCGATCGAGATCCACACCGGGCGGCTGCCGAACAGCCCCCGCCGGTTCATCACCGAGGCGGTGACCGCACGCGCGTTCAGCAGGAAGAAGATCTCGCCCATCACCAGCGCGTTGACGGCCATGGTGCGGGCGACCGGCGTCGGATCTCCGTGCCCCTCGTGCAGCAGGAAGAATCCGAAGCTGGCGGCGACCAGAAGCACCATCACCAGCACCATGCGCCCGATCAGGAAGCCGGGCAGGATCGGCTCGTCCTGCGGGCGGGGCGGGCGCTTCATGACCGCCGCCTCCGGCGGTTCAAAGGCCAGCGCCAAGCCCAGCGTGACCGCCGTCACCATGTTGACCCACAGAATCTGGACCGGGGTGATCGGCAGGGTGTAGCCGGCCAGCACGGCGACCAGGATCACCAGCGCCTGGGCGCCGTTGGTCGGCAGCATGAACAGGATCGTCTTGCGCAGATTGTCGTAGACCGTGCGCCCTTCCTCCACGGCGTGGGCGATGGAGGCGAAGTTGTCGTCGGCCAGCACCATGCTGGCGGCCTCCTTCGCGGCCTCCGTCCCCTTGCAGCCCATGGCGACGCCGACGTCGGCGCGCTTCAGGGCGGGGGCGTCGTTCACCCCGTCGCCGGTCATGGCGACCGTGTGGCCGGCCGTCTGGAGCGCGCGGACGAGGCGCAGCTTGTGCTCCGGCGTGGTGCGGGCGAAGACGTCGGCGTCGCGCGCCACGGCGACCAGCGCCGTGTCGTCCAGCCGGTCCAGCTCGCTCCCCGACACCGCGTCGCCCGACAGGTTGAACCGCCGCCCGATGGCCTGGGCGGTGCCGGCGTGGTCGCCGGTGATCATCTTGACGCGGATTCCCGCCGCCTGGCACTGGGCCACGGCCTCCACCGCCTCCTCGCGCGCCGGGTCGATGAAGCCGCACAGGCCGAGCAGGGTCAGCCCCTCGCGCACGTCGTCCATGTCCAGCACGGTCTGGCCGGCCCTGGCGGGGCGTTCGGCGAGCGCCAGCACGCGCTCGCCGCGCACCGCCAGCTCCTCCACCCGCGCCAGCCAATGGGCCATGTCCAGCGGACCGCTGCCGCCGTCCGCGGCCCGTACGTGCGTACACATGGACAGCACGCGCTCCGGCGCGCCCTTGACGTACAGCAGCCCGTGCCCCTCGTGGTCGTGGTGCAGGGTGGCCATGAACTTGTGTTCGGATTCGAAGGGGATGACGTCGGTGCGCGGACGGCGGGCGGCCTCTTCCCGGACGTCCAGCCCGGCCTTCATGCCCAGAGCCAGCAGGGCGCCGTCGGTCGGGTCGCCGGCCACCGTCCAGCCATCCTCGCCGCGCTGAAGCTCCGCGTCGTTGCACAGAAGGGCGGCGCGGGCCAGCTCGGCCAGGACGGGATCGCCGGCGGGGTCCAGGGTCTTGCCGTCGCGGCGGAACTCGCCCTCGGGGCGGTAGCCGGTGCCGGTCACCGCGCAATCGCCCGCCGCGGTCACCACGGTCTGCACGACCAGCTCGTTGCGGGTCAGGGTGCCCGTCTTGTCGGAGCAGATGATCCCGACCGAACCCAGCGTCTCCACCGCCGGCAGGCGGCGGATGATGGCGTTGCGCCGGGCCATGCGGGTGACGCCGATGGCCAGCGTGATCGTCATCACCGCCGGCAATCCTTCCGGAATCGCCGCCACCGCCAGACCGACCGCGGCCATCACCATCTCCGGCCAGGGCTCCCCCTGGACCAGCGAGCCGTAGAGGAAGGTCAGCGCGGTCAGCGCCAGGATGCCGATGGTCAGCCAGCGCCCGAAGACCGCCATCTGGGCGAGCAGCGGCGTGGTCAGCTCCTCCACGCCCGCCAGGAGCGTGCCGATGCGGCCCAGCTCCGTCCGGTCCCCCGTGGCCACCACGACGCCCGTGGCCTGTCCCTGGGCCACCAGCGTGCCGGAATAGGCCATGCCGCCGCGCTCCGCCAGGGGTGCGTCCGCCGCCACGGCGTCGACGCTCTTGGCGACCGGCACGGATTCCCCGGTCAGCGCCGCCTCCTGCACGCGCAGCCCCTTGACGCGGACCAGCCGCAGGTCCGCCGGCACCTTGTCGCCCGAGGCCAGAAGGACGCGGTCGCCGGGCACCAGCTCCTCCGACGGAACGGTGACCTGATGGCCGCCGCGCAGAACCACAGCCTGCGGCGACAGCATGCTGCGGATGGCGTCCAGCGCCTGCTCCGCCTTGCCTTCCTGGACATAGCCGATGGCGGCGTTGATCAGCACGACGCCGGCGATCACCGCGGCGTCCACGAACTCGCCGAGCAGGACCGTGACGATTCCCGCGCCGATCAGCACGTAGATCAGCAGGTTGTCGAACTGCGCCAGGAAGCGCATCAGCGCCGACCGGCGGGGCGGCGGGGTCAGCCGGTTGGGGCCGTACCGCCGCCGGCGCTCCGCCGCCTCGTCGGGCGTCAGCCCGTCGTCGGGGCTGTCCAGCGCGGCCAAGGCCTGGTCCGGGGGCTGGGCGTGCCAGGGCAGGGGGTCGGCGGAGGCTTCGGGAGCAACGATGGTTCCGGGTCCGGAACGGTCATGCGGGCTCATGATGTCAACCTAACCGTTTCTGTCCTGCCAAACCGTTTCTGTCCTAAACGTCCAGGTCGTGCCCCGGTGGTCTGGATAACAGGGGATGCGGCATCATGACCCGGACGGGGAGGCGCAAGATTCCGCCCCGTTTCCAAGAATTCGCTTTCATTTGACTTGCAGACGGCGTTCCGCTAACCATCTTTCCCACCACGGGGCGGCAAGCCTCGCGGGCACCCATCCCACATCCGCCGTTCCGTCCCTCCCCAACGATCTGGGCGCGACGTCCGACAGGCATTCCCAGCCTTCAGCGCCGTCCGACGCTCAACCGACGCACCCTGCGCCGGCCCGGGACCTCTGGCACTCCCCCTCGCATGACCGATTCCCTTAAGGCACCCCCATGCATCTCCAAGAGCTGAAGTGCAAGAGCCCCGCCGAACTGCTGGCGTTCGCGGAGGAACTGCAGATCGAGAACGCCAGCACGCTGCGCAAGCAGGACATGATGTTCGCCATCCTCAAGCAGTTGGCGGAAAACGATGTTCCGATCTACGGCGACGGCGTGCTCGAGGTTCTTCAGGACGGCTTCGGATTCCTGCGCTCGCCGGAGGCCAACTATCTTCCCGGCCCCGACGACATCTACGTCAGCCCCAGCCAGGTGCGCCGCTTCAGCCTGCGCACCGGCGACACGGTCGAGGGGCAGATCCGCGCGCCCAAGGATGGCGAGCGCTACTTCGCCCTTCTCAAGGTCAACACGATCAACTTCGATGCGCCGGACAAGGTCCGCCACCGCATCAACTTCGACAACCTGACCCCGCTCTACCCGGAAGAGCGGCTGCGCATGGAAGTCGACGACCCGACCAAGAAGAACTACACGGGCCGCATCATCGATCTCGTGGCGCCGCTGGGCAAGGGCCAGCGCGGGCTGATCGTCGCCCCGCCGCGCACCGGCAAGACCGTGATGCTGCAGAACATCGCCCATTCCATCGCGACCAACCACCCGGAAGCCTATCTGATCGTCCTGCTGATCGATGAGCGTCCGGAAGAGGTGACCGACATGGCCCGCTCCGTGCGGGGCGAGGTCATCAGCTCCACCTTCGACGAGCCGGCGACGCGCCACGTCCAGGTCGCCGAGATGGTCATCGAGAAGGCCAAGCGGCTGGTCGAGCACAAGCGCGACGTGGTCATCCTTTTGGACTCCATCACCCGTCTGGCCCGCGCCTACAACACCGTCGTTCCGTCCTCGGGCAAGGTGCTGACCGGCGGCGTGGACGCCAACGCGCTGCAGCGCCCGAAGCGCTTCTTCGGTGCGGCCCGCAACATCGAGGAGGGCGGTTCGCTGACCATCATCGCGACCGCGCTGATCGACACCGGCAGCCGCATGGACGAGGTGATCTTCGAAGAGTTCAAGGGCACCGGCAACTCGGAGATCGTGCTGGACCGCAAGCTCTCCGACAAGCGCACCTTCCCGGCCATCGACATCTCCAAGTCGGGCACCCGCAAGGAGGAGCTGCTGGTCGACAAGGGCACCATCTCCAAGATGTGGATCCTGCGCCGCATCCTGATGCCGATGGGCGTGACCGACGCGGTGGACTTCCTGGTCGACAAGCTGAAGCACACCAAGTCGAACTCGGAATTCTTCGAGTCCATGAATCAGTAGTCCGGAACCGTACTTCCCCGCCCGATCCAAGGGCGGGGAGGGCACGAAAAAGGCGGGAGGCCCCGGTGGAGCCTCCCGCCTTTTTGTTTGTCCGAAGCCGATGGCCCGGATCGGAACGCTGCCGTCAGAACCGCCGTATCAGAACGGCGACTGCGGCGCCTCTTCGGCCTGGGCCTGCTGACCGGCGGTCTGGCGGCGGTACAGGTCGACGAAGTCGATCGGGTTGATCATCAGCGGCGGGAAGCCGCCGTCCTGGGTGCAGCCGGCCACGATGGCGCGGGCGAACGGGAACAGCATCCGCGGCGCCTCGATCAGCAGCACCGGGCGGTGATGCTCCTGCGGCAGGCCCGGAAGCTGGAACAGACCGCCATAGGCGACCTCGACCAGGAAGGCGGTCGCCTCGGCCTGCTTGGCCTCGCAATGCAGCTTCAGCACGACCTCGTAGACGTCCTCGCCCATCGGCTGAACCTGCACGTCCACGCCGATGTTGACCTGCGGCTGCGGCTGGCCGGGCAGCAGGCTCTGCGGGGCGTTGGGGTTCTCAAAGGACAGGTCCTTCACATACTGCGCCAGCACATGCATCGGCAGCGACGAGGCGGCTTCCTGATCTTGACCGTTGATCTGCTGATCGGACATGGACAACTCCTGGCCGCGGGGCGGCATCACGATGGAAAGGTCTTCAAGACCCGCTGGCTAGCACGGAACCGCGGGCTCCACAAAGTGAAACCGATGCGTTTCACCCGCGGTCGTTGCGGTAGGGCGAACCGGGCGGCGCCCAGCGGGAGTCGCCGAGCTTGGGCGTGTCGTCCGACCCGTCGCGGTCCGCCGGATCGGCGTTTCCCGGACGGCTGCCGTCGGGGTCGACCTCCTGGTAATCGACGTCGATCACGCCCGGCGGCGGGCGGTTGCCTGGACCGCCATGGGGACCGCCGTGAGGGCCGTTCGGATTGCCGGCGTTCCAGCCTTGACCGCCCGCCTGACCGCCCATGCGGCCGTGCATCTGGAAGGAGGTAGCGCCTTTCATACGGTCGAACAGCCAGCGGCCCAGAGCGTTGCGGATCGGGCGCACGAACAGCAGGATTCCGACAACGTCCGTCAGGAAGCCGGGGATGATCAGCAGCAGGCCGGCGACGACGACGCAGAATCCCTCGAACACGGCGCCGACCGGGCTCTCGCCGCGCTCCGCCGCCTGCTGCGCGCGCTTGAGGACGGACAGTCCCTGCCACCGGATCAGCACGGACCCGAGGATGGCGGACAGGATGACCAGCCCGACCGTCGGGCCGGCGCCGATCCAGTCGCCGACCTCGATGAAGGTCGCGATTTCCGCGATCGGCAGCAAAAGGAACAACAGCAACAGTGGATTCATGGCCGTCCTTGCTCTTTCAACCCCGAGGGCCTATCTACACCAGGGTACGTCACCCGATCTTTGTTTGGACGAACAGCTCCGGCACGGGTCATCGGGTGGAATCCTCGGCGGAGAGGGCGAGCTGGGATCTGGTCCCGGCACCGTTCCGGTACACTTAATGCTCACCCGCCGGAGGGTCCAGTAGCGGATCAAGCGGGGCCGGTGATTTCGGGGCCGGCCTTCAGTCACCCGGAAGGATGGATGATGGGAGATGGGTTTGTGTTCGTCGAGATCCTGATCTTCGCGATGATCGCGGCGTTTCTCGTGTACCGGCTGCGCAGCGTGCTCGGCCGCCGCACCGGTGAGGAACGTCAGCGGCCCAACCCCTTCACGGCCCGCCCCAACAACCAGCCCGACAATGTGGTGGCGATGCCCAACCGCGAGCGGCCCGTGCCGAACGCCGCGCCGTCGCCCGACGAGCCGGTGTCGCTGGCCACCGCGCTGGAGCAGATCAAGGCCGCCGACCCCAGCTTCGACGAGAAGTATTTCCTGCAGGGCGCCCGCGGCGCCTTCCAGATGATCGTGGAGGCCTTCGCCAAGGGCGACACGGCCACTCTGCGCCCGCTGCTCTCGGACGAGGTCTACGACAACTTCGCCCGCGCGGTGCGCGAACGCCAGTCGGCCGGCGAGACGCTGGAAACCCGCATCGAGACGATCACCGACGCCGACGTGGTGGAGGCCCGCATGGACGGCCGCACCGCCCTGGTCACGGTGAAGTTCGTGTCGGAGCAGATGAACGTCGTGCGCAACAGCGCCGGTGCCGTGGTGGACGGCGATCCGAACGCCGTGGTCGAGGCCGTGGACGTCTGGACCTTCGCCCGCAACACCCGCGCCGGCGACCCGAACTGGGCGCTCGTCGAAACCCGCACCCCCCAATGACCGATCGGTTCTGATGCTCTCTCATCCGGTTGTTCGTCTCAGCGCCGCGGCAGTCCTTGCCGCGGCGTTTCTCATTGGCTGCGAGCGGAAGGAGGAGGAGGCCAAGGCGCCGCCGCCCCCGCCGCCCGAAAAGCTGGTCCTCACCCCGGTCGCCTTCACGGCGCTGCCCGGCTGGAGCGCCGACCGCGTGGCGGAGGCCGTCCCGGCCTTCCAGCGCTCCTGCGCGAAGGTCAGGGCGCTGGCCGCCGACCGCTCCATCGGTCCCGACGGGGTCGGCGGCAAGGCGGCGGACTGGCAGGCACCCTGCGCCGAGCTGGCCAAGCTGCCGCCCGGCGACGACGCGGCGGCGCGGGCCTATTTCGAGGCGTGGTTCACCCCCTACGCCGCGGCCAACAACGCCGAGCGGCGCGGCCTCTTCACCGGCTATTACGAGGTCGAGCTGAAGGGCAGCCGGTCGCCGGACCCGGCCTTTCCGGTGCCGCTCTACAAGCGTCCCGCCGATCTGGTGATGGTCGACCTCGGCGAGTTTGCCGACCGCTGGAAGGGTGAGCGCATCGCTGGGCGCGTCACAGCCGGCCGGCTGAAGCCCTTCGAGGACCGCGCGGCCATCGAGGCCGGGGCGCTGGGCGGCAAGGGGCTGGAGCTGGTCTGGCTGCAGGACCCCATCGCCACCTTCTTCCTGCACATCCAGGGGTCGGGCCGTGTCAGCTTCCCCGATGGGACGGAAACGCGCGTCGGCTACGCCGCCCAGAACGGCCACAAATACGTCGCCATCGGGCGGGAGCTGATCGATCGCGGCGCCCTGAAGCGTGAGGAGGTGTCGCTCCAGACCATCCGCGCCTGGCTGCACGCCAACCCCGGCGAGGCGGCGGCGCTGATGAACAAGAACCCCTCCTACGTCTTCTTCCAGGAGCTGAAGGGGGAGGGGCCGAACGGTGCTCAGAACGTCGCGCTGACGCCGGGGCGCAGCCTCGCGGTCGATTCCAAGTTCCTGCCCTACGGCGTGCCGGTCTGGCTGGACGCCGAGGACCCGTTGGACGCCCAGACGCGGCTGCGCCGCCTGCTGATCGCCCAGGACACCGGCGGGGCCATCCGCGGCCCGGTCCGCGGCGATGTCTTCTGGGGCCATGGGCCGGAGGCGGAGGCGAAGGCCGGCGTGATGAAGAGCGCCGGCGAATACTACGTCCTTCTGCCGAAGACCGTCGCACCGGCGTCCTAACCGGACGTCCAACATCCGGAAGAATCCGGGCGGAGCGGGGGCCTGTGCGTCATCATACCGTGACGTGTCCACCGGAAGGAGGGCTCATCCCGCATGATGCTCCTGGCCCGAGCGATGGCGGCCCGAGTGACCGGACAGGTGATCGCGGGGTTCCTGACCGCTGCGTTGCTCCTGCCCGGCAGACCGGTCTCCGCATCCATGATGGAGGACCAGGGATGGAGCAAGGAGGACAAGGCGCTCGCCCTCAACGTCGGCACCGGCGTATTGGCCCTAGGATGGGGCGTATGGTCCTGGGATTGGGGCACCGGCGGCCCTCGCTTTCAGGATGAGGGTTGGTTCGGCCGCAGCACGACCGAAGGCGGTGCCGACAAGATCGGCCATGCCTGGACCGGTTACGCGATCAGCCATCTGCTGGCCCGCCAATATCAGAGTTGGGGCTTCACCCAGACGGACTCCGCCCGGTACGGCGCGTTGTCGTCGCTGGGCATCATGGGCTTGGTGGAGGTCGGTGACGCCTTCAGCGACGACTACGGATTCTCCTATCAGGACATGCTGTTCAACACCGTCGGAGCCGTGGCCGGCTACATCCTGTGGGACAACCCGGAATTGGCCCGCAAGGTTGATTTCAGGGTCGAGTACAACCCGTTCTCCGGCGGCGACAAATATCAAGCGGACGTCTTCACCGACTACAGACGGCTGAAATATCTGATCGCGGTGAAGGCGGATGGGTTCGACGCCATCCAGGACCCCCTGCTGCGGCATCTGGAGTTCCATGTCGGCTTCTACGCACGGGGCTACGAGGATTACAGCACCAACCCCAGCCGCGACGATCGAAGCCAATATTTCTATCTCGGCATTGGCTTGAACCTGACCCGCCTGCTCAGCCCGCATGTGAAGACCGGCGGTGTGTTCCACTACATCCAGCCGCCCTACACCTACATATCCAAGGATTGGCGCATCGCTCCCTGAGCGGAACCGATACCCTTGCAAAGCATCGGATCGGCGACCAGAGTTGAAGAAAAACAATGGGGCGCCGAAGGTTTCCCTCGGCGCCCCGATGTTTCACGTGGATCAACGGGCGGGATCGGAGAGCGATCCCTTTTCCATTATCCCCTTTTTGCCATCATCCCCTGGTGATCATCGGGCCCAGGCGGCGGCCGGCGAAGACGTGAATGTGCAGGTGCGGAACCTCCTGGTTCGCGTCCTCGCCGCAATTGGACAGGATACGGTAACCGGGCTCGGCGGCGCCGGCGCCACGGGCGACCTCGCCGACCGCGCGGAAAAGGCCGGCGATCTCCGCCTCCGTCGCACGGGCGCTGAAATCGTCCATGTCGACATAGGCGCCCTTCGGGATCACCAGGATGTGCGTCGGGGCCTGCGGGTTGATGTCGTGGAAGGCCAGCGCGTGCTCGGTCTCCAGGACCTTCTTGCACGGGATTTCGCCGCGCAGGATGCGGGCGAAGACGTTGTTCGGATCGTAGGTCTTGGCCATCGCGTCGTTTCCCCTTCCGCCATTTATCGATTTAAGCCTTGCGCGCCTTCTTCTCGGCGATGCCGCTGGTGCCCTCGCGCTGGGCCAGCTTCTCCCACACTTCGGCGGGCTCCAGACCGGCGTCGGCCCACAGCACCATCAGGTGATAGAGCAGGTCCGCCGATTCCGAGGCCATCGCCGCTTTGTCGCCACGCACCGCCTCGATGACCGTCTCCACCGCCTCCTCGCCAACCTTCTGGGCGATCTTGGCGGTGCCGCGGTGGAACAGCTTGGCGGTGTAGGAGGTCTCCGGATCGGCGCCCTTGCGCGCCTGGACGGTGGCGTAGAGCCGGTCCAGCACCGCGGCGGTGGCGGCCGCCTTATCGTCAGACATGAGCAGCCTCCGCCGTGGAGGACACGGGCCGCGCCGGACGCACCGGGATGCCAGCCTCGGCGAGCGCCGCCTTGGCCTGCCCGATGGTGTAGGTGCCGAAATGGAAGATCGAGGCTGCCAGAACCGCCGTGGCGTGGCCCTCGCGGATGCCCTCCACCAGATGGTCCAGCGTGCCGACGCCGCCCGAGGCGATGACCGGGATGCGCAGGCCGTCGGCCACCTTGCGGGTCAGGGCGAGGTCGAAGCCGCTCTTGGTGCCGTCGCGGTCCATCGAGGTCAGCAGGATCTCGCCGGCCCCATAGGACTCCATGCGCTTGGCCCATTCGATGGCGTCGATGCCCGTCGCCTTGCGCCCGCCATGGGTGAAGATCTCCCAGCGGCCCGGCTCGACCTGCTTGGCGTCGATGGCGACGACGATGCACTGGGCGCCGAACTTCTCCGCCGCCTCCTGCACGAACTCCGGACGGTGGATGGCTGCGGTGTTGATCGACACCTTGTCGGCGCCGGCCAGCAGCAGCTTGCGGATGTCCTCGACCGTTCGCACGCCGCCGCCGACGGTCAGCGGCATGAACACCTGCTCGGCGGTGCGGCGCACCACGTCGTAGATGGTGTCGCGGTTCTCGTGGCTGGCCGTGATGTCGAGGAAGGTCAGCTCGTCCGCCCCCTCCCGGTCATAGACGCGGGCCTGCTCCACAGGATCGCCGGCGTCGATCAGATCGACGAAGTTGACCCCCTTGACGACCCGCCCGTCCTTGACGTCCAGGCAGGGGATGACGCGCATCTTGAGCATCAGCCGGCCTTTCCGGTGACGGGAGCGGGGGAGAGCAGGTCCAGGGCCGTCTTCGGATCGATGCGCCCGTCGTAGAGCGCGCGGCCGCAGATGACCCCCTGGATGCCGGTGTCCTCCTCCTTCTTCAGCGCGATCAGGTCGTCGATGGAGGAGACGCCGCCCGACGCGATCACCGGGGTGGTCAGGTGGAAGGCGAGGTCGGAGGTCGCCTCGACGTTCACGCCGCCCATGGCGCCGTCGCGGTTGATGTCGGTGTAGATGATGGCGGCGACGCCGCTGTCCTCGAACTTCAGCGCCAGATCCAGCGCCTTGATGGTCGAGGTCTCGGCCCAGCCGGCAACGGCCACGTAACCCTCGCGCGCGTCGATGCCGACGGCGACCTTGCCGGGGAATTCCTTGCAGGCCTCGCGGACCAGTTCCGGCTCGCGCAGGGCGACGGTGCCGAGAATGACCCGGCTGACGCCCTTTTCAAGCCACATGGCGATGGTCTTGAGATCGCGGATGCCGCCGCCCAGCTGCACCGGGATGGTCACGGCGCCCAGGATGCTCTCGACCGCTTGGCCGTTGACCGGCTTGCCCTCGAAGGCGCCGTTCAGATCGACCAGATGCAGCCATTCGAAACCCTGGCTTTCGAACAGGCGGGCCTGGTCGGCGGGTTCGGTGTTGAAGACGGTCGCTTGGCTCATCTCGCCGCGCAGCAGCCGAACGCAGGCACCGTCTTTGAGGTCGATGGCGGGATAGATGATCATCGCGGTGTCTCGTCCTATAGCGTGTCGGGGGTGAGGTCTTTCACATAGAAATGTCCGGCCAGCCTTTTGCCGTCCACCAGAGCATAGAAGGGATGCGTGCCCCAGCGTCTGAAGCCCAGATCCTCGTACAGCGCGATGGCCGCGGTCTGCGTCTCGCGCACGTCGAGGTTCAGCACGCGGAAACCGGATGCCCGCGCCTCCTCCTCGACCGCCACGGTCAGGCGGCGGGCGAGGCCGTGGCCGCGCGCCCAGGGGGCGACGAAGCTGGTGGTCAGGGTGGCGGCGTGGGCCTGCGCCTCGTTGTTGCGGGCTGGCTTCACCAACTGGGCGGAGCCGGCTATGACGCCGTCCAGCCGGCCGACGAACAGGATGCGCTCCGGCACCACCAGAACGCCCTTCCAGTAGCGCTCCATGATCTCGCGGGCGGGCGGCGCCACCCAGCCGAAGCCGCCGCCGGCCTTGACGGCGTCGTCGGCGGCGTCGCACAGGTCGTGCAGGTCGCCGGTCTTCAGCGTGTCGATGCGTTCGACCGTGACATCGGTCATGGTCAGACCCGCCAGGTCAGGAAGTTGGCGACCAGGGCGAGCCCGGTCTCCTGGCTCTTTTCCGGGTGGAACTGGGTGCCGACCAGATTGTCGCGCCCGACCACCGCGGCGAAGGGGCCGCCGTAATCGGCGCTGGCGATCACGTCCTCCGGCCGCTCCACGGCGAAGCGGTAGGAGTGGACGAAGTAGGCGTGCGCCCGCTCCGGCAGGCCGGCCAGCACCGGGTGGGTCCGGCGGATGTCCAGCTCGTTCCAGCCCATGTGCGGGATTTTGAGCGTCGGGTCGGCCGGCTCCAGCTTCACCACCTCGCCCTTGATCCAGCCCAGCCCTTCGGTCACGCCGTATTCGCGCCCGCGCTCCGCCATCAGCTGCATGCCGACGCAGATGCCCAGGAAGGGGCGGCCCTTGCCGTGCACCACCTCGTCCAGCGCGTCGAGCATGCCGGGGACCTCCGACAGGCCGCGCTTGCAGTCGGCGAAGGCGCCGACGCCGGGCAGGACGACGCGGTCGGCCCTGCGCACGGCGTTGGCGTCGGAGGTCACCATGACCTGGAAGGAGGCGTGGCACCCCGCCGCCGCGCGCTCCAGAGCCTTGGCGGCGGAACGCAGGTTGCCGGAGCCGTAATCGATCAGCGCAACGGTTTCCATGAAACGAGGACCTTGTGACAGAGAGCCGGCCTTATGGAAGCCGCCGGTTTTTTTAGAGGGAACCGCCCAGCGTCCCCTTGGTGGAGGGCACGGCGTCGCGCTTGCGCGGGTCGATCTCGATCCCGGCCCGCAGCGCGCGGGCAAGCGCCTTGTAGCAGCTTTCCACGATGTGGTGGTTGTTCTCGCCATAGAGGCATTCGACGTGCAGCGTCACGCCCGCGGCCATGGCGAAGGCCTGGAACCATTCGCGGAACAGCTCGGTGTCCATGTCGCCGATCTTGTCGCGGCTGAAGGACACCTTCCAGATCAGGTAGGGCCGGTTGGAGAAGTCCAGCGCGACGCGGGTCAGCGTCTCGTCCATCGGGATGTAGGCGTGGCCGTAGCGCTGGATGCCCTTGCGGTCGCCCAGCGCCTTCGCCACGGCCTGACCGATGGCGATGCCGCTGTCCTCGGTCGTGTGGTGGGCGTCGATGTGCAGATCGCCCTCCGCCGCCACCGACAGGTCCATCAGGCTGTGGCGCGACAGCTGCTCCAGCATGTGGTCGAGGAAGCCGACGCCGGTCTTCACGTCATAGACGCCGGTGCCGTCCAGATTCACGGCGACCCGGATCCGGGTTTCGGTGGTGTTCCGCTCGATCGAGGCGCGGCGGACGCCATTGGCAAGGCTCTGGTCCATGAGTCCGGGTTTTATCAGGAAGCGCGCGGGCGCGCCAGAGGTGCCGCCTCCGAAAACGCCTATGACCGTCGGTCGCGATGCCGCATAATGCGTGTGTGTGCATGGTCGTGTGCACGCTCAACGAGCATAATGGGATATGCCACCGGACATGCCGACGCCCGGACGCCTCTTCCTGTCCCTCGCGGCCTTGCTGGCGCTGGCCGCCTGCATGGGCGGGGACCTGCCGCAGACCCGCAAATCCCCGCCCGTCGCCCGCGGTTCGACGGAGCCGATCCGCTTCGACGGCCTGTCGCTGGGATCGATGCGGCGGGGCATGGTGACGGGACGCTATGTCTGGGCGCTGGAGTGCTGGCCGCCCTACGAGGACGTCCATTGGACCAGCGGGCGCAGCCTGCACGAGAATTCCACCTTCCAGGAACGCTTCGCCGAGGTTCTGGCCGACGCCGGCTACGACGTGGCGGGCATCCAAGGCAGCGATTACGAGGCGGAGTTCGACCGCAAGCGCGCCCGCTACATCCTGCGCGGCGACCTGCGCGCGGTGAACAGCGACCTGTGCCGCCGCCGGAGCTGGCTGACCGGCCGCAGCGAGGGGGTGTCCGGCATCGGCAGCCTGCGGGTCGACTGGGCGGTCTACGACGCCGTGACGGGGCGGCTCGTCCACCGCGTCACCACCACGGGGGTGGCGCGCAAGGACAGCGGCGTGCCGCAGGGCGACGTTCTGCTGATCGAGGAGGCCTTCGCCACGGCGGTGGAGGCGCTGGGCGCCGACCCCGGCTTCCGCGCCGCGGTGTCGCGGAGCGGGGCGATAGCGTCAAGTGGCCCCGCCATAGTGTCAAGTGGGCGGGGAGGAGTGTCAACCGCCCCGCTGGGAGCGTCAATTGCGGTTCCGCGTGTGTCAAGTGGGGCTGCAGGAGTGTCAAGTGCTGCCCCACATGTGTCAACTGGACCGGCTGAGGTGTCAACCGAGGCGGTCGATCCCGGCGGGGCTTCCGCTGGGCCGGCGCCTTTCCTTGAGGACACCCGCCCTCCAACGCTGATCCTGCGGGTTCCCGAGCCGTTGCAGGGCTACGCCGACGACCCCACGGCCCGCGTGTCCGCCGCCACCGTGCGCGTCGGGCCGGAGGAACGCAAGGGCCGGGGGATCGTGCTGGGAGAGCTGGACGGCCAGTCCCTCCTGCTGACCCTTGATGCCGGGTTGGATATGACCGTCACCGTCGCGCCGTCCCGCGCGGTGTCACTGGATGGCACGGTCATGGCGCGGGACCGGTCCGGCGGGATCGCCCTGGTCCGCGTGCCGGCGCGGCTGCGTGCGGCGCCGCTGCGTCTGGACGTTCCGGCGGTCAGCGAGCCGGTGATGGCGGTTCTGGAGCGGGGCGACGACACGGCGGCGGGCATTCTGGCGGCCCGGCGTGCCGATCCGGACGCCGCACCGGGGGTGGAGGCCACGCTGCTCCAGGCCGACCTGACCGGGCCGGAGCCGGCGCCGGGCGATCCGCTGGTGGATGAGGCGGGCAACCTGCTGGGCGTGGCCCGTTCCGGTCCGCTGCCGAGCGACGCGCACGGCCTGTCCGCCTTCGTCCCGGTTATGGAAGCGCTGGCCCGCCTGGGGGTGGAGGTGACGCAGCTCGCTCCCCGGTCAATTCCGTCCCGTGGCAGACCCGCCCATGACGCCAGACTTGACGGGACCCGCCGTCCCCCCACATAGACCCGTGTTCCGATGTGCCTATGTCGGCCGGCGTCGCGCCGGGCCGTTCGGGCACGGGCGCCTCTTCCTTAGACCACGGTCCCGATGACTTCCCACGATCCCATCCAGTGGCACGGCACCACCATCCTCTCGGTCCGCAAGAACGGGCAGGTGGTCATTGCCGGCGACGGCCAGGTGTCCGTCGGCCAGACGGTCATGAAATCGAACGCCCGCAAGGTGCGCTGGCTCGCCGGCGGCACGGTGATGGGCGGCTTCGCCGGCGCCACCGCCGACGCACTGACCCTGTTCGAGCGGCTGGAGACCAAGCTGGAGAAGCACCCCGGCCAGCTGCTGCGCGCCTGCGTGGAGATGGCCAAGGACTGGCGCACCGACCGCTACCTGCGCCGGCTGGAGGCCATGATGGCCGTGGCCGACCGCAACGTCAGCCTGATCCTGACCGGCAACGGCGACGTGCTGGAGCCGGAGGACGGCCTCATCGGCATCGGCTCCGGCGGCGCCTACGCCCTGTCGGCGGCGCGCGCGCTGGTCGACGTCGATGGTCTGGACGCGGAGGCCGTGGCCCGCAAGGCGATGAAGATCGCCGCCGGCATCTGCGTCTACACCAACGAGAACGTCACGCTCGAAAAGCTCTAACCCTCAGACCGGGTCCCACGCCATGTCCGCCCCCAGCACCGCCCCGAGCATCGCCGCCGCCACCGCCGCCTTCAGCCCGCGCGAGATCGTCTCCGAGCTCGACCGCTACATCGTCGGCCAGCACGAGGCCAAGCGCGCGGTCGCCATCGCGCTGCGCAACCGCTGGCGCCGCCAGCAGCTCCCCGAGGGGCTGCGCGAGGAGGTTCTGCCCAAGAACATCCTGATGATCGGCCCGACCGGCGTCGGCAAGACGGAGATCGCCCGCCGCCTGGCGAAGCTGGCCCAGGCGCCCTTCCTGAAGGTGGAGGCGACCAAGTTCACCGAGGTCGGCTATGTTGGCCGCGACGTCGAGCAGATCGTCCGCGATCTGGTGGAGGCCGCCATCGGCCTGACCAAGGAGCGCCTGCGCAAGGAGGTCGCCGCCAAGGCCGAGCTGCGCGCCGAGGAGCGCGTGGTCGACGCCCTGTGCGGCGAGAACGCCAGCCCGGAGACGCGGCAGAAGTTCCGCAAGATGCTGCGCGAGGGCACGCTGAACGACCGCGAGATCGAGATCCAGGTGGCCGACACCGCCGGCGGCCTGCCGACCTTCGACATCCCCGGCATGCCGGGCGCCCAGATGGGCATGCTCAACCTGAACGACATCTTCGGCAAGGCGCTGGGCGGGCGCACCAAGTCCCGGCGCATGACCGTCGCCGAGAGCTACACCGTTCTGATGGCGGAAGAGTCGGACAAGCTGCTCGACCAGGAAAAGGTCGTTTCGGAAGCGATCCAGGCGGTCGAGCAGAACGGCATCGTCTTCCTGGACGAGATCGACAAGATCTCCGCCCGTTCCGACTACAAGGGCGGCGCCGACGTCAGCCGCGAGGGCGTGCAGCGCGACCTGCTGCCACTGATCGAGGGCACGACCGTCAGCACCAAGCATGGTGCTGTGAAGACCGACCACATCCTGTTCATCGCGTCGGGCGCCTTCCACCTGTCCAAGCCGTCGGACCTGCTGCCGGAGCTGCAGGGCCGCCTGCCGATCCGCGTCGAGCTGAAGGCGCTGGAGCGGGAGGATTTCCGCCGCATCCTGACCGAGCCGGAAGCCAGTCTCATCAAGCAGTACAAGGCGCTGCTGAAGACCGAGGAGGTCGATCTCGTCTTCACCGACGACGCCATCGACGAGCTGGCCCGCCTCGCCACCGAGATCAACGCGACGGTGGAGAACATCGGGGCGCGGCGCCTGCACACCGTCCTGGAGAGGCTGCTGGAGGACATCAGCTTCACCGCCAGCGACAAGGCCGGCCAGACCATCACCATCGACGCGGAGACCGTCCGCGCCCAGGTCGGCGGCCTCGCCAAGAACGCCGACCTGTCGAAGTTCATTTTGTAAAGGACGGGATCCATGTCGCACGCCGTCGACAAGGACACGCGCCTCTGCATCTCCTTGTCGGGGCGCCCCAGCAACATCGGGACGCGCTTCCACAACCATCTGTACGAAGCGCTCGGCCTGAATTTCCTCTACAAGGCCTTCACGACCGACGACCTGCCCGGCGCCATTACCGGCGTCCGGGCGCTGGGCATCCGCGGTTGCGGCGTGTCCATGCCCTTCAAGGAAGCCTGCATCCCCTTCCTCGACGCGCTGGACCCGTCGGCGGCGGGGCTGCAATCGGTCAACACCATCGTCAACGACGGCGGGCGGCTGACCGGCCACAACACCGACTACCGGGCGGTGCGTTCCCTGGTCGACAGCCACGCCGTGCCGCGGGACCTGTCCTTCGCGTTGCGCGGCAGCGGCGGCATGGCGCGGGCGGTGCTGTGCGCGCTGCGCGACGCCGGCTTCGCCGACGGCACGGTGGTCGCCCGCAACGCGGAGACAGGCCGCCGGCTGGCCGAGGAATACGGCCTGCGCTGGCAGGCCGACACCACCGACCTCAAGCCGGGCCTGCTGGTCAACGTGACGCCGCTCGGCATGGCCAACGGTCCGGATGCGGCGGCGCTGGCCTTCGACCCGGCGCTGATCGGGGCCGCCGCCTGGGTGTTCGACGTGGTGGCGATGCCGGCGGAAACGCCGCTGATCCGCGCTGCGCGCGCCGCCGGCAAGCCGGTCATCACCGGGGCGGAGGTCATCGCGTTGCAGGCGCTGGAGCAGTTCGTGCTCTACACCGGGGTACGCCCGACCGACGCGCAGGTTGCGGCGGCGGCCGCCCATTCGCGGGCGGGCTAGGCGCGTCCGCTCACCAGTCCGTCAGGAAGCGGTCCTTCGGCAGATGGATGACCACCGAGGTGCCGGCGCCCTCCAGCGAGCGGATCTCCAGCCGGCCGCCGTGCCGCTCCACCAGCGACTTGGCGATGGACAGGCCGAGACCGATCCCCTCGAACCGGCGGGCCAGCGAGGAATCGCCCTGGAAGAAGGGTTGGAAAACGGTTTCCAAGCGGTCTTCCGGGATGCCGACGCCGCTGTCGAACACCTCGGCCACCAGGGCGCCCGCGGAATCGACGCGGGCCGACACGCCGATGCGCCCGCCTTCCGGCGTGAACTTGATGGCGTTGGAAAGGAGATGCAGCAGCACCTGCTTCAGCGCCCGCGGGTCGGCCAGCAGGGGCGGCAGCTCGCTGGCGATGTCGGCCTCGACGTGCAGCTTGCCGCGCTCCGCCCGCTTGGCGACCAGACGGACGCAGGACACCACCACGTCGCGGAAGTCGCAGAGCGCCTCCTCCAGGCCGACCTGGCCGGCCTCGATGGTGGCCATCTCCAGCAGGTCGTTGATGTTGGCGAGCAGCAGCTCGCCCGACCGTTTGATCTCCGCCGCGAAGTTGACGTACATGGGGTTTTCCAGCGACCCCAGCATCTGCTGGTGGATCACGTCGGCGAACCCCAGGATGCCGTTCAGTGGCGTGCGCAGCTCGTGGCTCATGTTGGCGAGGAAGGCGGTCTTGGCGCGGTTCGCCAGCTCTGCGGCCTCCTTGGCCTCGATCAGCGCCTGCTCTGCGGCCTTGAAGGCGCTGAGGTCGCGCAGCATCGCGACGAAGACGTGGAAACCCGGCAGGTCGATCTCCGACAGCGACAGCCAGACCACCATGGCGGTGCCGTCCCGCCGGATCGCCGTCACCTCCCGCCCGACGCCGATGACCTGCCGCACCCCGGTTTCCTTGTAACGGCGCATGTAGGCGCCGTGCTGCGCCGCCTCCTCCGGCGGCATCAGGACGGCGATGTGCCGGCCGGTCAGCTCGTCCGGGCTGTAGCCGAGGAGCAGTTCCGCCGCCTGGTTGGCGGCCAGGATGACGCCGCGGGCGTCCACGGTCAGGATGGTTTCGACCGCCTGTTCCACAATGGCGCGATTGCGCGCCTCGCTGCGCTGGAGTTCCTCGTCGGCGGCGCGGGCGGTCGTCACATCCTCGATCACCGCGGCGAGAGCGCGCACCCGCCCGTCGGGGCCGTGCAGGCAGGACGGGCGCATGGCGGCACGCATCACCCCGCCGTCGGCGCGCAGGAACCGCTTCTCGAAGGGGGCCGGCGCCGCTTCGCCCCGCATCACCCGGCCGAAGCGCAGGCTTTCCCAGGCCCAGTCCTCCGGATGGGTGACGTCGGCCAGATGCCGGCCGGCCATGTCCTGCGGGCTGTATCCCAGGTTGCGGGCGAAGGTGGGGTTGGCGGCCAGAATGCGCCCGTCCGGTGCGGCCACGACCATGCCGACCGACGCGCTGTCGAAGATGGTGCGGAACAGGGCGTCCGTCACGCCATGCTGGGGCATCACGGACCCGACCTCGGCGGTCATATGATAATCCCGTCTGGTCAAGCCTGGCTTCGGGGCAACCCGGAGTGGATGGTAAGGGATTCGGTGCGGTGAAAGCGAACGCGAAACGTCCGGTTGCCTATGCCGAAGGTGCGACCGATTAACCCACAAGGCAATTCAGGGCGTTGCGACGCTCCCGCGGACGGTTCTACCGCCGCCGTGGAGCCGCCCGCCGCCGCACCGCCGCGCCGCCGCGGGCCGGCGCCTCGTCCAGCAGAAGGAGCAGCCGGTCCAGCGTTCCGTCGTCCAGGTCGTGGATGCGTTCGGCCAGCCGGTTCGCCAGCTCGGTCGCCTTTGGGTTGAGCCCGGCTGTGTCCACCGTCACCCGCGGGTGCGACAGGTCGGCCAGCCGCTCCAGCTCCTCCGCCTCGTCCCAGATGATGCCGAAATAGGCGCAGATCTGCCGGACGAGCTGGGCGGAGGGCTGGCCCCGCTTGCCATGCTCCAGCGCCGACAGATAGGCCGAGGAGATGTGCAGGTCCGCCGCCATCTGCTTGAGCGTCACGCTCTTGCCCTCGCGCAGGGCGCGGACCCGTTCGCCGAAGGGTGTCATGGCGGCCCCGTCCTACCGATGATGGTCGCGCCGCCGCTTGACGAGGACGTACAGCGCCCCGTCGCCGCCGTGCCGGGGCTGCGCCGGGCGCACCGCCAGCACCATCGGGCGCAGGGCGGCGTCGGCCAGCCAGCGCGGCACCGACTGGCGCAGCACGCCGGCCCCGCCGGTGTAGGTGCCCTTGCCGGTGATGACCAGCACGCAGCGCCGCCCCTCGTGCCAAGCGCGGTGGACGAAGCCGGACAGCGCGCCGTGGGCCTGCGCCTGGCTCATCCCGTGCAGGTCGATGCGCCCGTCGATCTCCATCTCGCCGCGCGAGAAGCGGTCGGCGGTGCGGCGGTCGATGTTGTCGAGGTTGCCGACTTTCAGCGGCGGCTGCGACGGGCGTCCGCCCTTCGGCACGCCGCCGCGCGGCGGCAGGGTGGGGGGTGGGGAGGCGGTGGTGGCGACCGGTTCCGGCTCGCCCGCCGGTGCGGCGGGAGGATCGGGGTCCTCGATGGTCCGGCCCGGCATCGGTTCCGCGTCGCGCATGGCGATCCGCCACAGCCGCCGCTCCTCGGTGGAGACCGAGCGGCGGCGGCTCATGACGGGGACCTCGGCGCGGCCCGTCCGGGCGCGCGGGTCGAAGGGCGGGGCGGATCAAGCACGGTGAAACACGGGTTCCGGCGCGGGTTGCTCAGCGATAAACCCTTGAACGCTCAGCCGTGTCAATCCTCCACCAGCAGAATGTGAAGGCGCCGCGGCCCGTGGGCGCCCAGCTCGATCCGCATCTCGATGTCGCCGGTCCGCGACGGCCCGGTGATGAAGTTGACGGTGCGGGGCAGGGCGCCGTTTCCGCCTCCCGTCTCCCCGGCGGCGCGCAGGCGGTCCCAGGCGTCCTCCATGGTGCCGACGATCTGGCCGCGCTTCAGCACGACGATGTGGGTGTCGGGCAGGAAGTTCAGCGTGGTCGGCCGCTCCGCCCCGGACAGCAGCATCAGCGTGCCGGTTTCCGCCACCCCGGCGAAGGCGCCGGTCAGCGACGCGCCGTCGCTGTCGCGGGCCCGCCCCTTGGTCACGGTCAGGGTCGGGCGTTGGTCCCAAGGGATGGGGTCCAGGGCGTCGTCCGGGGCGACGCGGACCTCGGCGGGCAGGTTCAGCCCGGCCAGATAGTCGGCCACCGCCCCCGGCACCTCGGCCATCCCGCCCAGAAGTTCGACGGTGGCGGACACCTCCGTCGCCATGGCGGCGAACAGTTCGACCTGCTGGTCGTGGGGCAACCGGGCGCGGGCCGGGATCAGGTTGCGCGGGTGGGTGGCGAGCCTCTGGCGCGCCTCCTCGGACCCCTCGGCGGAGTTCAGCGCCTTGCGGATGCCGCCCAGGATCTGGGCGCGGGCGGAGCTGGTGTCGGCCATGGTCAGCGCGTCCCCTTCTTTTCGGCCGCTTTCTTCTCGGCCCACATCTGCTGGAAGGTCTTGCCCTCCGGCGCCGGCATGTCGCGGTGCTGGGTCCAGCCCTGGGCCAGAGGCAGGCGGGCGAAGCGTCCCTTGCCGCGGCCCAGCATCCCCAGCGCCCGCGCTGCCATCTTGGTGGCGGCGTGGTACAGCGCCGGGCGCCGGGCGAACCAGCCCCACAGGGCAAGCCCCCGGCGCATGGCGGCGGGCTGGAGGTTCTGTTCGAACTCCTTCTCCCGCCAGTGGCGCATCATCTTGGGCAGGGGAATGCGCATCGGGCAGACCGCCTCGCACCGCCCGCAGAAGGTGGAGGCGTTGGGCAGGTGCCCGGCCTCCTTCACCCCCAGGAGCGCCGGCTGCATCACCGACCCGATCGGCCCCGGATAGACCCAGCCGTAGGCGTGGCCGCCGACAGACCCGTAGACCGGGCAATGGTTCATGCAGGCGCCGCAGCGGATGCAGCGCAGCACGTCCTGGAACTCGGTCCCCAGCAGCGCCGACCGCCCGTTGTCGAGCAACACGACGTGGAACTCCTCCGGCCCGTCGAGGTCGCCGGGGCGGCGCGGCCCGGTGGAGAAGGTGGTGTAGGCCGACGCCTCTTGGCCCGTCGCGGAGCGCGCCAGCAGGCGCAGCACCAGAGCGGCGTCCTCCAGCGTCGGCACCACCTTGTCGATGGTGGCGATCACCACATGGACGCGCGGCAGGATCTGGGTCAGGTCGCCGTTGCCCTCGTTGGTGACGATGACGGTGGAGCCGGTCTCCGCCACCATGATGTTGGCGCCGGTGATGCCGACGTCGGCCTGCTGGAACTTGCGGCGCAGCACCTGCCGCGCCTCGGCGATCAGCACCTTGGGCTCGTCCAAGACGCGGTCCGCCGGCAGGTCGGTGTGGGCCTGGCGGAAGGTGCCTTCCACGTCCGCCTTGGACAGGTGGAAGGCCGGGGCGATGATGTGGCTGGGCGGCTCGCGGCGGAGCTGGATGATGTATTCGCCCAGATCCGTCTCGATGGGGGTCAGGCCGTTGGCCTCAAGGTAGTCGTTGATCCCGATCTCCTCGGAAATCATCGACTTGCCCTTGGTGACGGTCTTCGCCCCGACCTTGCGGCAGATGCCCAGGATGGCGTCGCGCGCCTCCTGGTCGGTGCGGCACCAGTGCACATGGCCGCCCTGCTCGGTGACCTTGCCCTCGAAGGCCTCCAGATAGGTGTCGAGGTTGGCCAGGACGTGGTTCTTCAGGTCGCGGCCCTGGTCGCGGAGCGCCTCGAATTCCGGCAGCCGGTCGGCGGCCTGCTTGCGGCGGTTGACGAAACCGGCCGGCGCGATGGCCAGGACCTTCTGAAGCCGCTCGTCGCTCAACGCCTTGCGGGCGTTCTCGGGGAAGGCGTGGGTGGTCGGCTGCATGGGTTTATGCCCTCCCGCTTTTTATGGGCTCGCCGATGGGAGGGGTGTCGGTGACGCCGGCCAGCACCTCCGCGACGTGGCGGACGCGGACGGCGGAACCCTCGCGCTTCAGCTTGCCGGCCATGTTCAGCAGGCAGCCCATGTCGCCGGCCAGCAGCGTGTCGGCCTTGGTGCCCGCGATGTCCGCGGTCTTGGCCTCGACCATGCGGTTGGAGATGTCCGGGTACTTGACGCAGAAGGTGCCGCCGAAGCCGCAGCAGACCTCCGCCCCCGGAAGCTCGTTCAGCGTCAGCCCCTCGACCTTGGCCAGCAGGCGGCGCGGCTGCTCCTTGACGCCCAGCTCGCGCAGGCCGGAGCAGCTGTCGTGGTAGGTGATCGTGCCGTCGTAGCGCGCGCCGGTGTCCGTCACCCCCAGCACGTCGGTCAGGAAGGACACCAGCTCATAGGTGCGCGCCGACAGATGCTGCGCCCGCGCCGCCCAGGCCGGGTCGTCGGCCAGCAGCTCCGGGTAATGCTTGCGGATCTGCCCGGCGCAGGAGCCGGAGGGGACGACCACATGGTCGAACCCCTCGAAGGCGGCGATGGTGCTGCGGGCGAGGTCGCGGGCGGTGGCGCGGTCGCCGGCGTTGAAAGCGGGTTGGCCGCAGCAGGTCTGCGAGGCTGGAACCTCGACCGTGCAGCCGGCGTCCTCCAGCAGCTTCACCGCGGCGAAGCCGACCGTCGGGCGGTAGACATCGACGAGGCAGGTGACGAACAGCCCCACTCGGGGGGCGGGGCGGGTGTCGGCCATGGTGTCCTGTTCTTCTTGTGTGCTTATCCCCTCACGCTGGCGACTGTAGGTCGTCCTGTTGGGGATGGCAACGGGCCGGACCGGCGGCGTCCGGTCGCGGTGCGCCGCTGGTCGAAGGGTCTTGCACAACCAAAAGTAAAAAAGTCGAACATACAGAAAGCGAAACAAACAATGGGGTTGGCATGCTTTCTGTTTCAAAAAGATGGAAAACGTTTTTACCAAAATGAAATCTAAATTCACATATCATCCGTATACGAAAACAGACCGGCCGATCAATCCGGTCATGGGGATCGTCTGGAAGTTGTAGCGATTATCGTGTGAGGGGAGGGGGCAAGTCGATGAGTCTGATGGGATTTTTCCGGGGTGGGTCCAAGGACGGCAACGGGCGCGGCGCTGAACTGGCCGAGCTGACCGAAGCGCTCGACCTCTACGGCAACCACGCCGGCGTCGGCCTGTGGGACGCGGTGTTCCACAACGGCGACCCGGCGCATCCGCAGAGCCGCTGGACCTGGTCCGGGCAGTTCCGCCGCCTGCTCGGCTTCGAGGGCGAGCAGGACTTCCCGAACCTGATGACCTCCTGGTCGGACCGCCTGCACCCGGACGACAGCGCCCGCACCTTCGCCTCCTTCGGCGCCTTCCTGGCCGACGCCAGCGGCCGCACGCCCTTCAACGTGCGCTACCGCGTCAAGATGCGCGACGGCTCCTACCGCTGGTTCCGCGCCATCGGCGGCTGTCGGCGCAACGCGGCCGGCGTTGCGTTGCGCGCCTGCGGCTCGCTGATCGACGTCCAGGAGGAGGAGGAGATGCGCCAGCGTGCCGGCTCCCTCGCCGCCGACTTCGACGCCAAGGTCAAGAGCGTGGTGCAGGCGGTGTCCGGCAGCTCGGCCGACATGCAGGGCGTGTCGCGCCAGCTCGGCGCCCTGTCGGAACGGTCGACCCGCCAGAGCGCGGAGGCGGCCAGCGCCACCGCCCAGGCGGCGTCCAATGTCCAGGCGGTCGCCGCGGCGGCGGAGCAGCTCTCCGCCTCCATCGGGGAAATCGGCCAGCAGGTCGAACGGTCGGTCGCCATCGCCCGCGAGGCGGTGGCGCGCACCGAGCAGATCGGCGGCACCGCCGACAGCCTCGCCCAGTCGGCGCAGCTCATCGGCGACGTGGTGAAGCTGATCCAGGGCATCGCCGGCCAGACCAACCTTCTGGCGCTCAACGCCACCATCGAAGCGGCGCGGGCCGGCGAGGCGGGCAAGGGTTTCGCCGTGGTGGCGAGCGAAGTGAAGAGCCTCGCCAACCAGACGGCCAAGGCGACCGAGGACATCTCCGCCCAGATCGCCGGCATCCAGGCGGCGACCAACCAGACGATCGGCGCCATCCAGGGCATCGGCGAGACGATCCGGTCGATCAACGAGATCTCCACCACCATCGCCTCGGCCGTGCAGGAGCAGGCGGCGGCGACCCAGGAGATTTCCAACAACGTCGCCCAGGCCGCCCGCGGCACCGACGAGATCGCCCGCAGCATTGAGGCGGTCAGCGTGGCGGCGAACGAGACCGCGCAGGCCTCCACCCTCGTCATCCGCTCCTCGTCCGACCTCTCGGGCCAGTCCGACAGCCTGAAGCATCAGGTCGAGACCTTCCTGCAGGCGCTGAAGGCGTCCTGACGGGCAACCGGCGCGGGGAAGGGGGATCTCCGCGCCGGTCCCCTATCGGCGTCCCGTCGCTCAGGCGACCAGACCCACCGCAATCGTGCACATGACGACGCCGATGCCGGTGTCGAGCGCCCGCCACGCGCCGGGCCGGGCGAAGACAGGCCGCAGCAGGCGCGCCCCATAGCCCAGCGCGAAGAAGAACAGGAGGGACGCGGTCATCGCCCCCAGCGCGAAGGCGTTCTTGCCCTCGGCGAACTGGGTCGACACCGACCCGACCAGCACCACCGTGTCCAGATAGACGTGCGGGTTCAGCCAGGTCAGCGCCAGGCAGGTCGCCAGCGTCGCGCCGAGCCCCGCCGGGACCGCCGAAGCCGGGTCCAGCGCGCCGCCCGCCCGCCAGGCCGAGCGGAAGCTGCGCAGCCCGTAGACCAGCAGGAAGGCCGCCCCGGCGTAGCGGGTCGCCGTCTCCAGCCAGGGCAGCCATTGGGTGGCCTGGGCGAAACCGCCGACCCCGGCCAGGATCAGCAGGGCGTCCGACACCGCGCAGGTCGCGCAGACGGCCAGCACATGCTCCCCGCGCAGGCCCTGGCGCAGCACGAAGGCGTTCTGCGCGCCGATGGCGACGATCAGGCTAAGACCCAGCAGAAGGCCGGGAAGAAAGGCGGAGAGCATGGCGGCCCCATTCGTTGGCGATATCGGTGGCGGAGGCCGTTCCCCTACCATCGCCGTCCGGATTAGAATAACTAAAGTCCCTTATCCTGATTAAGGAACGCTAATCCATGCTGGACTACGCCCTGCTCGCTGCGCTGGCGGCGGTCGTCCGCACCGGCAGTTTCGAGCGGGCGGCGGCGCAGCTTCACGTCACCCCCTCCGCCGTGTCGCAGCGGGTGAAGCTGCTGGAGGAGCGGATGGGGACGATCCTGGTGGTGCGCGGATCGCCCTGCACCGGCACCCCCGCCGGCCTGCGGCTGAGCCAGCACGCGGAGCGGGTGGCCCTGCTGGAAAGCGAGTTGCGCGACGGGCTTCCCGGCCTGCCGCAGGATGGGCCGGCGGTGACGGTGCGCATGGCGGTCAACGCCGACAGCCTCGCCACCTGGTTCGTCGCCGCCATGGCCGGGACGCCGGACGTGCTGTTCGACCTCGTCCTCGACGACCAGGAGCACAGCGCCGACTGGCTGCGCCGGGGGGAGGTGCTGGCGGCGGTGACGGCGAGCGCCCAGCCGGTGCAGGGCTGCGACAGCACCCCGCTGGGGGCCTTGCGCTACGTGGCGACGGCCAGCCCCGACTTCCTGCGCCGGTATTTCCCCGATGGGGTGGTGGCGGCGGCCTTGGCCCGCGCGCCGCGCCTGACCTACAACAGCAAGGACCGGCTGCAGACGCAGTGGACCCGGCAGGCTTTCGGGGTGGAGATCGCCTCGCCGACGCACTGGATGCCCTCCACCCACGCCTTCGTCGACGCGGCGCTGGCCGGACTCGGCTGGGGCATGAATCCGGAGCCGCTGGTCGCCGGCGCCCTGCGCGACGGGCGGCTGGTGGCGCTGGTGCCGGACCAGCCGCTCGACGTGCCGCTGTTCTGGCAGCGCAGCCGCATCGCCAGCCGCACCCTGGCCGACATCACGCGCTCGGTGTTGACGACGGCGCGCGCCCGCTTGACGCAAGTCTGACGCTCACCGGTTCGTTACCGGCACCATCAGGCTCGCCAGGAAGAGGGCGGCGGCGGCGACCACGATGCTCGGCCCGCCCGGCAGGTCCCAGTTCAGCGAGGAGAGCAGGCCGCCCAGCACCGCGGCGATTCCGAAGACCGAGGCCAGGGCGGCCATCGCCTCCGGCGTGCGGGAGAAGCGCCGGGCCGCCGCCGCCGGAATGATGAGGAGCGAGGTGATCAGCAGGATGCCGACGATCTTCATCGCCGCCGCGATCACCAGCGCGATCAGCAGCATGAAGGCCAGCCGCAGCGCCTCCACCGGCATGCCCTCGACCCGTGCCAGATCCTCGTCCACCGTCACCGCCAGCAGCCGGCGCCACAGCAGCAGAAGACCGCCCAGCGCCGCCGCCCCGCCGGTGTAGATCCAGGCGAGATCGCCGGTGGTGACGCTCAGGATATCGCCGAACAGATAGGCGACCAGATCGACGCGCAGCGTCTCCAGGAAGGCGATGGCGACGAGGCCCAGCGACAGCGACGAATGCGACAGGATGCCCAGCACGGTGTCCGTGGCCAGCGCGCGGCGCCGCTGCAGCCCGACCAGCGCCAGCGCCAGCGCGACGCAGACGCCGACCACGCCGATCAGCGGGTTGACGCCCAGCAGGAAGCCCAGCGCGACCCCCAGCAGGGCGGAATGGGCCAGCGTGTCGCCGAAATAGGCCATGCGCCGCCACACTACGAAGGACCCCAGCGGGCCGGCGACCAGCGCGATGCCGCAGCCGGCGGCCAGCGCGCGCAGAACGAAATCATCCATGGCAGCAGTCCCCGTCATGGCCGGGCACCACGGCGCCGTCGCTGGCGTGCGCGTGGTCGTGGTGGTGGACATAGACGGCCAGCGCGTCGGCGTGGCCGCCGAACAGGGCGCGGTATTCCGGGTGGCGCCGCACGTCCTCCGGCGCGCCCTGGCAGCAGACATGGCCGTTCAGGCAGAGCACGCGGTCGGTGCGGGCCATCACCGTGTGCAGGTCGTGGCTGACCAGCAGCACGCCGCAGCCGCGGGTGCGGCGCAGCGTCTCGATGCGCCCGAACAGCTCGGCCTGCCCATGGACGTCCACCGCCTGGTCGGGCTCGTCGAGCACGAGAAGCTCGGGATCGCCCAGCAGGGCGCGGGCCAGCAGCACCCGCTGCATCTCGCCGCCGGACACCGTCTGGACCGGGCTGGCGGCGAGATGGGAGACGCCGGCCTCCTCCAGCGCCGCGGTGATGCGGGTCTCGGTCACCGGACGCCACAGCGCCAGGAAGCGGCGGACGGTCAGCGGCAGGGTCGCGTCGACCGTCAGGCGCTGCGGCATGTAGCCGATGCGCAGACCCCGGCGGCGTTCCACCACCCCGGAGGAGGCGCGGACGAGGCCCAGCACGGCGCGCACCAGCGTCGTCTTGCCCGCACCGTTGGGACCGATCAGCGTGACGATCTCGCCGGGCCGCACCTCCAAATCCACGCGGTCGAGGATCGTCCGCCCGCCCAGCTGCACCGTCAGACCCTTGGTGTCGACCAGGGGAGGGGCCAGGGACGGAATCGGCGAACGCGCCGCGTGGGGGGCCGCGTGATGGGCCCCATGATGGATTGACATGTTATGTTATAACGTGACATTGCTGGAAACGAAGACAGCTATGCGCCGGAAAGACCCGGCTGTCCAGTCAGACGATGAGGAACCCACCCATGCGTGCCGCGATGCGTCCCCTGCCGCTCCTTGCCCTTGCTGCCGCCCTTACCGCCAGCCCGGCGCTGGCCGAGGCGCCGAAGGTCGTCGCCTCGATCAAGCCGGTCCATTCCCTGGTCGCCGCGGTGATGGAGGGTGTAGCGGAGCCGGCGCTGATCGTGCGTGGTGCCGCGTCCCCCCACACCTACGCCATGAAGCCGTCGGACGCGAAGGCGCTGGCCGTCGCCGACCTCGTCTTCTGGATCGGGCCGGAGCTGGAGGGCTTTCTCGAAAAGCCGGTGACGGCGAACGCCAGGAAGGCCACCTCCGTCACGCTGCTGGAGGCGCCGGGCGTCACCCTGCTCGACGCCCGCGAAGGCGGCGCCTGGGAGGCCCACGACCATGGCCATGAGCACAAGCACGATCACGGGCACGACCATAAGCACGACGACAAGCACGACCATGAGGACGATCACGGGCATGACGAGGTGAACACCCACATCTGGCTCTCCCCCGCCAACGCCCGCGCCATGGTGGCGGCGATCGCCGAGGCTCTGGCGGCCAAGGACCCGGCCAACGCCGCCGCCTACACCGCCAACGCCGAGCGCACCGCCCGCTCCATCGACGCGCTCGACGCGGAGCTGAAGGCAACGCTGGCTCCGGTGGCCGGCAAGCCCTTCGTCGTCTTCCACGACGCCTATCAGTATTTCGAGGCGCAGTACGGCCTGAACGGCGTCGGCGCCATCACCGTCAACCCGGAACGCCGCCCCTCGGCCAAGCGGCTGTCGGAGATCCGCGCCAAGATCGGCGGCCTCGGCGCCGCCTGCGTCTTCGCCGAACCGCAGTTCGAACCGGCCCTGGTCAACACCATCGTCGAGGGCACCCCGGCGAAGAAGGGCGTGCTCGACCCCGAAGGGGCGGACCTGAAGGACGGACCCGGCCTCTACCCCGCGCTGATGCGCAACATCGCCGCCTCGCTGAAGGATTGCCTGGGGTCCTGAGGCGTCTCGGCGCTTAAGCCCGGCCCCCGGCTGTGCTAGACCCGTGTCGGAATTCTCCCAGGGAGGCAGGCATGAAGATCGGGGTCGTCGGGTGCGCGGGGCGCATGGGGCAGATGCTGGTGCGCGAGATCGCCGCCACGCCGGGCTGCACGCTGGCCGGCGGCACGGAGCGGGTGGGCGGCCCCGCGCTCGGCAAGGACATCGGCACTCTCGCCGGCCTGGAGCCGCTGGGCGTCGTCGCCATCGACGATGCGGCGGCGCTGTTCGCCGAGGCCGACGCGGTCATCGACTTCACCAGCCCCGACGCCAGCGTCCGCCACGCGGCGCTGGCCGCCCAGTCGGAAACGGTGCTGGTCATCGGCACCACCGGCATCGGCCCGGCCCAGCAGGAGGCCATCGCCCAGGCCGCCACCCACACCCCGATCGTCCAGTCGCCGAACATGTCGCTGGGCGTCAACCTGCTGCTGGCGCTGGTCGAGCAGGTCGGCCGGGCGCTGGGCGACGACTACGACATCGACATCCTGGAGATGCACCACCGCAACAAGGTGGACGCACCCTCGGGCACCGCGCTCGGCCTCGGCCGGGCGGCGGCGGCGGGCCGCGGGGTGGCGCTGGAGGATGTCTGGCAGAAGGTCCGCGACGGCCACACCGGGGTCCGCCCGCGCGGCGAGATCGGCTTCGCCACGCTGCGCGGCGGTGACGTGATCGGCGACCACACGGTGGTCTTCGCCGCCGAGGGCGAGCGGGTCGAGCTGACCCACAAGGCGTCGGGCCGCCAGATCTACGCCAAGGGCGCGGTCCGCGCGGCGCTGTGGGCCAACGACAAGCAGCCGGGCCTCTACAGCATGAAGGACGTGCTGGGTCTCTGACCGGTCAGGCCGCCCCTCAAGCGGCCGCCTCGTCCTCCGGCATGGCGTGCCCCTGCTCCCAGGCGAGCAGGGCGCGCTTGCGGGGGATGCCGTAGCGGTAGTTGTGGATGATCCCCGACTTCTGGATCACCCGGTGGCAGGGGATCAGCACGCAGACCGGGTTGCGCCCCACCGCCGCTCCCACCGCCCGCATGGCGGTCGGCTGGCCGATGGCGCGGGCCACGTCCTCGTAGGACACGACGGCGCCCGAGGGGATGCGCAGCAGCGCCTCCCACACCTTGATCTGGAAATTGGTGCCCTTCATCAGCAGGCGTAGAGGCTCGCGTCCTGCGGAACCGTCCCAGCGGAAGGCGCGGGCGGCGACCGGGCGGGTGGCGTCGGCGTCCTCGACCAGACGGGCGGCGGGCCAGGCGGCGGCCATCTCGGCCAGCGCGTCGCGCCCGTCCTCTTCCTCCGCGAAGCTCAGCCAGCAGACGCCGCGCTCGGTGGCGGCGACCAGCGACGGGCCGAAGGGGGTGGGGTGCAGGCCCCAGCGGATGGTCAGCCCGCCGCCCAGCGCCTTGTACTCGCCCGGTGTCATCGCTTCGCAGGCGACGAACAGGTCGTGCAGCCGCGACGGGCCGGACAGCCCGACGTCCAGCGCCACGTCCAGCACGCTCTGGTTCGCGGCGAGCAGACGCTTGGCGTTGTCCAGCGTCAGGAACTGCAGGAACCGCTTCGGGCTGATCCCCGCCCATTGGGTGAACAGCCGCTGGAAATGGAAGGGGCTCATGCCGGCGACCGCGGCCAGCTCGTCGAGTCCCGGCTGGTCCTGCCAGTGGTCCACGAGATGACGGATGGCGGTGGCGATGGCGCGGTGACGCCGCGCGTCAATAGGGTCTTCGGCGGGGTTCAGGCACGGCATGGCGGATCACTCCCAGGGTCCATGACCGGCGCAGGATGCGCTGCCGGAGCGGGCCGACCAACCCGTTTCTTGCGCAACGCGCCTTGCGGTCAGGGCACCGGTTCGGGATGGCAGGGGGCACGGCGCCACAGGGTCAGCGCGCCGCGCAGCGCCTTGGCGAAGTCCGCCCGCTCGTCCGGCGTCAGGAAGGCGCCGACGGTCACCGATTGCCCGTGCGAGGCGAGGGTGACTTGGCTGCCGTGCCGGGGCGGGTCGTCCATAATGACGCGCAGCCAGTTGGGCTGAAAACTCCAGCGCCGCTCCGGCTTGTTCCAGGCGACGCGCTGAACGGTCAGGTCGGTGTCGGTCAGGCGCACCCGCTCGTACAGTTGGGCGGCACGGTTGTTGACTCGGAAGGCGAGCCAGAGGATCAACACGTCCAGCCCGCAGAAGGGCACCACCGGCCACGCCCCGTTGGCGGCGAAGATGCCGGCGATCAGCAGGTTGACGAGAATCACCACGCCCATCAGGACACGGAACCCGTGCCGACCCAGACTGCGGTGCGGGTGCAGAATCGCGTCGAAGAAGACGCGGGGAGTCGGGGGCAGGTTATGACGGGCCATGGTCATGCACACAAACTGGTGTGGCTTGGGTGCGGGTTCCAGCCGGCCTGTTTGTCCACTCGCCATGTTTGCATGGACGGCCAGGGTCCCGCTATGCTGCGCGCCATGAAGCCCGCCGCCGTTCAGGAATTCTTCCGCCGCCTCAGCGCCGCCAACCCGGAGCCGAAGAGCGAACTGGAATACGTCAACCCCTACACCCTTCTGGTCGCCGTCGTGCTGTCGGCGCAGGCCACCGATGTCGGCGTCAACAAGGCCACCGGCCCGCTGTTCCAGGTGGTCACCACGCCGCAGCAGATGGTCGATCTGGGTGAGGAGCGGCTGCGCGGCCACATCAAGACCATCGGCCTGTTCAACACCAAGGCCAAGAACGTCATCCGGCTGTCGGAAATCCTGGTCGCCCAGTATGGCGGCGCGGTGCCGCGCGACCGCGAGGCGCTGGAAACCCTGCCCGGAGTCGGGCGCAAAACCGCCAACGTGGTGCTGAACGTCGCCTTCGGCGAGGAGACCATCGCGGTGGACACCCACATCTTCCGCGTCGGCAACCGCACCGGCCTCGCCCCCGGCAAGACGCCCGACGCGGTGGAGGCCAAGCTGCTGAAGGTGGTTCCCAAGGCCTACCGCCGGCACGCCCATCACTGGCTGATCCTGCACGGCCGCTACGTCTGCAAGGCCCGCAAGCCCGACTGCCTCGTCTGCCCGGTCAGCGACCTGTGCGGCTTCAAGGACAAGGTCCTGCCGGCCGCCGTGGTGTGAGCGGCAAGGTGTGATGTTTCCCGTGAAACGCTGGAAACCCCTGGAAAAAGAAAAAGCCCGGCGAGGGGTCGATCCCCGCCGGGCTTGATCGCGAAACCGCGTTTAACGGCGTTTAGCCGTCCACCACGATGGGGTCGAGCGCGGCCGGTGCCGGGGCCGCTTCCGCCGGGGCGGTGGGGGCCGCGGCCGGCTTGGCCGCCGGGGTGTACTTGCCGATCTCGCCGTTCAGCAGGGCGCCGGCCTCGACCGCCAGCTCGCCGTACTTGATCGAGCCGTTGATCTTGCCGGTGGAGCGCACGGTCAGGCGGCCGCGCACGATGATGTCGCCCTCGAAGCGGCCGCCGATGTCGGCCTCGTCGATCTCCACGGCGCCCTTGAACAGGCCGGTCTCGGCGATCTCGATGGACCGGCCGTCGCGCAGCTTGGCCTCCACCGTGCCTTCCACGACCAGCACGTCGCAGGACCCGATCTCGCCGTTCAGGGAGATGTCGCGGCCGACGATCAGCCGGCGCTGGTCGCTGGCGAGCGGAGCGGCCGGCGCCGGAGCGACCGGGGCGGGGGCCGCGGCGGGAGTGGCGGCCGGGGCGCCGTACCCATCAGGACGGCGCGGCGTGGCACCCGGCAGGTCGACGGTGCGGCGCGGAATGTCCGTCGGCTTGTAGCTCGAACCGGGGATCGGGGCGCCGGCCGGCGGCTTCGGGGTGCTCGTGTTCATCTCGGGTCCCTTGGAGGAAATCGGCTCGGGTTGCGGCGTGCGGGCGGCCGGGGCGGGGCCGGCCGGCGGAGTCGTCGCGGACGGGTTGCTCAGGGAGGCGAGCGGCGACACCGCCGCCGCGGGTTCGGCGGCGCCCGCCTGCGGTGCGGCCGGGATGGCCGGGTCGGCGCTTTGGGTCTTCGGCGCACCGACGGGCGGATTCTTTCGTCCGAACAGCATGAACGTTGATCCCCAGGTCAGTCAGGTCGTGAAGGTTGGCAGGTCGTCGAGGTCGGGTCATCGGAGGCGTCGTCGCATGACCGGGCCCGCTCGACAGCAGCCAGAAGACCACCCCGCCGGGGTAACACGGTCATCCGGCCGGCCGCAAGTGGGCTTTGGTGCACGGTCGGGGTCGCGCCGCACCGCGGTCCGTCACGGCCCTTCCCGGCGGGAAAGGCCGGTCATGGACCCCGTCATGGAATGGTAGACATGGACCATGAAGGCGCTCGCGATCACCGGCACCAACAGGTTGACGAAAGGAATTGTCGAAAGAAAGGCAATTACCGCGCCAGCCAAAAATGGTTTCAACGGATTGGAGCGCCGCAGAAACCCCGCCTCCTTCCGTCCCATCCGCCGGATTGCCACCATCTCGAAGTATTCGCGGCCGAGAAGATAGCCGTTGGCGGTGTAGAAGATCAGCAGGTTCAACCCCGGCACCATCAGATACAGGGGCAGGGCGAACAGATTGACCAGCAGGACGATGGCGAAAAAGCGCAGCGCGGTCAGCAGTTCTTCCCCAAGGCCGGTCTGGCGGGGCGGCGGCAACTGGGGATAGTGGCGCCGCTCCACCGCCTGCACCACCTCGTCCAGGAAGAAGCTGGACACCATGCCGACCGTGGCGGGAAACAGCACCCAGGCCAGCACCAGCACGGCCAGCCCGCCCAGCACGTCCAGCACCCCGTCCACCCAGGCGTAGCCGGTCAGCGCCGTGTGGAACAGCGCCCACCACACGGCCCCGGCCAACAGGGCGAAGGCCGCGATGGCGGACAGCACGCCGATCCACACGACGCGGCGGGACGCCGGGTCGGAAAGCTGTCCGATGGCGAGAAGCAGGGCGCGGATCATCCGGACTCTCTCTTGATGGGGCCGTTGCGGCCAAGCGACGCTTATCTACGACGGCGGGCCGTTCCATTCCAGGGGGCCTTGCGCCGCGCTTGAGATGTGAAGGCGGGCCGCTATACTCGCGCCCGGTTTTCCTTCGCGGTCCAGACACCGCATTTCACCAGCAGCTCAAGGAGCGCCCATGGCCACGGCCGAATTCGACGTCACCGGCATCGGCAACGCCATCGTCGACGTGATCGCCCATGCCGACGACGCCTTTCTCACGGCCAACGGCATCGAGAAAGGGGCGATGACGCTGATCGACGCCGCTCGCGCCGAGGAGCTGTACGGCCGCATGGGCCCGGGCATCGAGGTGTCGGGCGGTTCCGCCGGCAACACCATGGCCGGCATCGCCTCGCTGGGCGGCAAAGGCGCCTACATCGGCAAGGTCCACGGCGACCAGCTCGGCCAGGTCTTCCGTCACGACATCCGCGCCGCCGGCGTGCATTTCGAGACGGCGGCCGGCCATGGCGGCGCCCCGACGGCGCGCTGCCTGATCCTGGTGACGCCGGACGCCCAGCGTTCCATGAACACCTTCCTCGGCGCCTGCGTGGAACTGGGGCCGGAGGACATCGACGAGGCGCTGATCGCCAACTCGCAGGTCACCTATCTGGAAGGCTATCTGTGGGACCCGCCGCGCGCCAAGGAGGCCTTCCGCAAGGCGGCGTCCACCGCCCACGGCGCCGGGCGCAAGGTCTCGCTCTCGCTGTCCGACAGCTTTTGCGTCCACCGCCACCACGCGGAGTTCCTGGACCTCGTCGAGGGCCATGTCGACATCCTGTTCGCCAACGAGCATGAGATCACCGCCCTCTACAAGACCGACCGCTTCGAGGACGCGCTGGAGGCGGTGAAGCGTCTCGGCAAGACCGCCGCCCTGACGCGCAGCGAGAAGGGCGCCGTCATCGTGTCGGGCGGCGCGGTGGTCGAGGTTCCCGCATCTCCGGTCGCCCGCGTGGTCGACACCACGGGGGCCGGCGACCTCTACGCCGCCGGCTTCCTCTACGGTTTCACCCGCGGGATGGACCCGGCGGTGTGCGGCCGCATCGGCGCGCTGGCCGCGGCGGAGATCATCAGCCATGTCGGCGCCCGTCCGGACGTCGTGCTGGCCGATCTGCTGCCGGATCTGCTGAAGGATGCAGGCGTTCCGGCCTGATTGCCGCAAGACGGCCTGTGAGGTATAAGCTGGCGGACCTTCCCGTCCGCCGGCTCCGCCCCCATGCAAGTCTATCTGCCGATCGCCGAGATGTCGGTCAACGCCCTGCTCGTGCTCGGCATGGGGGGGCTCGTCGGCTTCCTGTCCGGCATGTTCGGGGTGGGCGGCGGCTTCCTGATGACGCCGCTTCTGATCTTCATCGGCGTTCCGCCCGCCATCGCGGTGGGCACCCAGGCCAACCAGCTCGTCGCCGCCAGCGTCTCGGGCGTGCTCGCCCATTGGCGGCGCGGCAACGTGGACGTCAAGCTCGGCGTCGTCATGCTGCTGGGCGGCATGGTCGGCACGGTGGTCGGCGTCTGGATCTTCTCCATGTTGCAGCGGATCGGCCAGATCGACGCGGCGATCACGCTGTCCTACGTCTTCTTCCTCGGCACCATCGGCACGATGATGATGGTGGAGGCCAGCCGCGCGCTGATCCGCCGCCGCGCCCCCACTGCCAAGCGGGGCAAGCTGCACCGTCACATCTGGCTGCACGGCCTGCCGCTGAAGATGCGGTTCCAGCGCTCCAAGCTCTACATCTCCGCCCTGCTGCCGGCCGGGATCGGGGCGGTCGGCGGGATGCTGGTGGCGATCATGGGCATCGGCGGCGGCTTCATGCTGGTGCCGGCGATGATCTATCTGCTGAACATGCCGACCGGGCTGGTGGCCGGCACCTCGCTGTTCCAGATCATCTTCACCACGGCGATGGCGACGCTGCTCCAGGCGGCGACCAACCAGACGGTGGACGTGATGCTGGCGCTGCTGCTGCTGATCGGCGGGGTGGTCGGCGCGCAGTTCGGCACCAAGGCCGGCGGCCGGCTGCGCGGCGAGCAGGCGCGCCTTCTGCTGGCCTCGCTGGTCGTCGCGGTGGCGCTGAAGCTCGCCTTCGATCTGGTGGTCGAACCGAACGACGTCTTCACCATCTCGACGAGGATGTCGTGAGCGCTGTCCGCAGGGGCGCCGGGCGGCTGTGGTCCGTCCGGATCGCCGGCGGGCTGGTGGGGCTTCTGGCGGGGGTGTTCCTGGCCGCCACGGTGTGGGCGCAGCAGCTCGTCGCCGATCTCTCGAGCCACCTGATCGCCATCACCACCGGCTTCACCGGAACGGAGGTCGTGCTGTTCGGCACCACCGACGGGGCGGGCGACGTTGCCATCGTGGTGACCGGCCCGCGCACCCCGGTCACGGTGCGCCGCAAGGAGCGCATCGCCGGCATCTGGATCAACGCGCGCAGCGTGCGGTTCGAGCAGGTGCCCGGCTACTACATGGTCGCGACGAACCGCCCGCTGGACCAGTTCGTCGGCCGCCCGGTTCTGGAACGCCACCAGATCGGCCTGCCGAACCTCCAGCTCGGCCCGCGCGAGCAGCTGGCCCCGGACCAGCTCGCCCTGTTCCGCTCCGCCCTGATCCGCAACAAGCAGCGGGCCGGGCTCTATGGCATCACGCTGGGGCAGGTGGCCTTTCTCGGCGAGCGGCTGTTCCGGACCAACATCTATTTCCCGGCCAACGTGCCGACGGGGCTGTACAATGTGGAAGCGCTGCTGATCCGCGACGGCGAGGTGGTCAGCGCCCAGACCACGCCGCTGGTGGTGTCCAAGGTCGGCTTCAGCGCGGAAATCTACGACTTTGCGCGCAACCAGCCGATGATTTACGGTGTTGCCGCGGTGATTGGCGCCATCGCCGCCGGCTGGCTGGCCGGCGCCATCTTCCGGAGGGTGTGACCCATGTCCGATCCGATTGCGACCGATCCGATTGCGACCGCTTCCACGGCGACTGGTTCCATTTCGACCGGCCCGGCCGCTCCCGAACCGGATTCCACGGCCAAGCCGCCGGTCCGCATCTTCCTGGTCGTGGTGGACGAGAGCCCGGAGCTTCAGCTCGCCTTGCGCTACGCCTGCCTGCGCGCCCGCAAGTCGGGGGGCAAGGTGGCGCTGCTCTACGTCATCGAGCCGGGCGAGGTGCAGCAGTGGCTGGCCCTGGAAAACCTGATGCGCGAGGAGCAGCGCGCGGAGGCGGAGCAGAAGCTGCAGAAGCTGGCGCGCGACGTGAACCGCCTGACCGGCACCCTGCCGGCCCTGTACGTGCGCGAGGGCAACCGCCGCGACGAGGTGCTGGCCCTGATCGACGAGGAGCCGAGCATCTCCATCCTCGTGCTGGCCGCCGGCGTCGAACCGGAAGGGCCGGGGCCGCTGATCTCCTACTTCACCAACCGCGGCCTCGCCAAGATGCGCATTCCGCTGACCATCGTGCCGGGCGGCATCGGCATCGACGCGCTGGACGCCATCACCTAAGGCGTCTCAACGTCCGTAAAGGGCGGTGAGGCTGCGCTGGTCGATGTCGGACCGGTCGTCGGTCAGCACCGGGTGCCCGGCCAGTTCGGCGGGGGCCAGCGTCTCCAGGATGCGCGCGGCCGCGTACGTGGCACCCGGCGGAGCGGCGCGCAGGCGTACGCTCAGATCCTTGAGCGTACGCGCCTCCTTCGTGGCGATCATCAGATAATTCCCGCGCCCGGCGTCGGCGACGTACACCGACGGGAAGACCGCCCCCTGCGTCGCCGCCAGCGGCCCGACCAGGGCATCGCGGTCCATGGGGGAGGCGACGTTCATGACCAGCACCCCGCCCGGCGCCACCCGCCGCTCCACCGCCGCGAAGAACTCCCTGGTCGCCGTGAAGAAGGGGATCAACGCGGTCGAGTAGAGGTCGACGATCACCACGTCGTGCTGCTCCGGCGACCGCTCGACGTGGCGGCGGGCGTCCTCCACGGCGACGCGCACCTCGGGCCGCAGGCCGAACCGCTCGCGTGCCACCTCGACCACCGCGGGGTCCAGTTCCACCCCCAGGATGTCGGCGCCGGGCCAGGAATCGAGGATTTCCTTGGCGGCAGCCCCGCCAGCCAGCCCCAGCACCAGGACGCGCGTGCCGTTCCCCAGGGCGGGGACGGCGGCGAACAGGTCGTAATAGAGACCGGTCGGGCCGCCGTCCTTGCGCAGCCGCGACTGGGTGGCCCAGGCCACGTTCAGATGCAGGCGGATCTGCTCGGCGTCCTCCTGCACCATGATCGTGTTGTGTGGCGTCTCGCGGTAGAGGGCGAAGCCCTGCCCCTCGCCGTGGCCGGCGGCCCAGGCCAGGGGAACCGCCAGGGCCGCGGCGGCGGCCACCCGTTTCCCACCCGGAACGAACAGGCAGGCGAGCGCCGGCAGCACCGCCGCCAGGGCGTAGCCCGCCGACACCCCGACCTGCGGGATCGCGTAGAAGGAGGCGAAGAAAGTGCCGCCGATGCTGCCCAGCGTGCCGACCGCGTAGATGCGCCCCGCCGCCGCCGCACCCGTCAGGCTGCTCAAGCCCGCGCAGATCGGCGACACCATGGCCAGTGCGAAGGACGGCAGCCCGAGGATCAGCGCCGCCCCGATGACCGACCCCTCCACCGCGTTGAAGCGGCCGGCGGCGTCGGCCAGCATCGGCTTGCCCAGCCAGGGCGTCAGCGCCGCCGCGGCGACCCCGGCCAGCAGGGCGGCGCGCAGCGCCGGCACCGCCTTCGGCCCGTCGCCGAGCTGCCCGCCGGTCCAGTAGCCGGCGGCCATGAAGGTCATCACCACGCCGATGACGGCGCCCCACTGATAGACCGAATAGCCGAAATGCGGCGCCATCAGCCGTCCGCCGAGGATCTCCATCATCATCAGCGACCAGCCCGCGGAGAAGGCGGCGGCGGCCAGCGCGAAGGAATGGAGGGACGGGCGGGAGGGGGAGGGATCGCGACCGCTCAAGGCCGGCGACCGGGGGTTCGTTGCAGCGCCCTATTCATCGGTCCCTTCATTGGTCCCTGTCTTCTCCTTCAGCCCATAGACCTCGATTGGGTCGTTCAGCCCCTTCACCGGATGCCAGCCCACCGAGACGAGGCGGCTGGCGCAGGCCTCGGCCACCTCGGCGGAGGTCAGGACGTTACGCTCCAGGCGGCTGCACAGCCCCTCGATCCGGCTGACCAGATTGACCGCCGGGCCGATGACGGTGAAGTCCAGCCGGTTGGCGGAGCCGATGTTGCCATACATGACCTCGCCCATGTGCAGCGCGATGCCGCAGCGTAGGGTCGGCTGGCCCCAGGCGGCGCGCTCGGCGTTGCGGGCGGCCATGTCGGTCAGCGCCTCCTGCGCGGCGTCCAGCGCCTTGGTGCAGGCGGCGGCCCCGGTCGGGTCGCTCTCCTCCAGCGGGAAGATGGCCAGCATGGCGTCGCCGATGAACTTCATGATCTCGCCGCCGCGGCTTTCCACGGCGCCGCCCATGATCTCGAAATAGCCGTTCAGCAGGGCGATCAGCTCCTCGCGCGGCAGCCGGTCGGCCAGCGAGGTGAAGCCGCGCAGGTCGCAGTACCACAGCACGGCGCGGACGTTGGCGCCGGTGCCGCGGCGGATGTCGCCGGACAGGATGCGCGCGCCGGTGCGGTGGCCGACATAGGTGTCCAGCACCGTCGTCGCCAGCCGCCGCAGCGCCAGCGTCTCCAGCACCGCGCCCAGCGCCGGAAGCACCGCGTCGACCAGCGCCAGATCGGCGGTGGAAAAGCCACCGGGCCGGTCGGTGGTGAAGCTCAGCACGTTGCGCCGCCCTCCGGCGAACAGCACGGTCATGGCGACGTAGTCCGTCGCCCCCTGCGCTTTCAGCTCGGCGAAGACCGGGTATGGGTAGGGCGGCTCCATCTGCTCCAGCCGGTAGCGCAGGCCGTCGGCACCGTCCTCGATCAGGGTGGCGAAGGGGCTGGTCAGGTATTCGTCGCTGGTCTCGGTGCCGTGGGCGCGGGTGGCGATCTCCACCTGCTCGGCGTTGCGGCGCCAGAAGAAGGCGATGGTGCGGATCTGCGGATGCAGCAGGGGCAGGGCGCAGACCGCGCGCAGCAGCGGGACGCCGGACGCCATCAGGCGCCGGCAGAAGCGGTCCATCATCTGCTCGAAGCCGGGCGCGTGCCGGCCTTCCAGAAGCAGCCATTCGACGACCTCCCGCGCGGCGTCGTCGACGGATGGGGCCGGTGCGGTGGCCGCGGGCGGTGCCATGCTCACGGATCGATAACCATAAAGATGCGATGCTTGATCTGTCGGCGGATTCTGCCCAAGTTTCGCCTACGCCGCCAGTGTTGTTCGGCGCCGATGGAGGATATCACCATGTTCATTCAGACCGAGCAGACGCCCAACCCGGCGACTCTCAAGTTCCTGCCGGGGCGTGACGTGCTCGGACGCGGCACCGCGGACTTCCCGTCCCGCGATGCGGCCGCCGCTTCGCCCCTGGCTCAGCGGCTGTTCGAGATCGACGGGGTCCAGGGTGTGTTCCTGGGCGCCGACTTCGTGACCATCACCAAGGCCGGCGACAAGGAGTGGTTCCTGCTGAAGCCGTCGATCCTCGGCGTCATCATGGAGCATTTCACCGCCAACCGGCCGGTGCTGCTGGAAGAGACCGGCGACGGCCACGCCGCCAGCGCGGACGACGACGAGATCGTCACCCAGATCAAGGAGCTGCTGGACACCCGCGTGCGCCCGGCGGTGGCCCAGGACGGCGGCGACATCACCTTCTACGGCTTCGAGGAGGGCGTGGTGTATCTGGAGATGAAGGGGGCCTGCTCCGGCTGTCCCAGCTCCACCGCCACGCTGAAGGCCGGCATCGAGAACATGCTGCGCCACTACATCCCCGAGGTGGTCGAGGTTCGCGCCGTCCGCTGACGGCATCCACCGGATGGGCGCGGCCTGTGGCGGCCGTGCCCAACGGTGTTGCTTTCCACCTATTCCGGAACCACGAACTGCATGCCGAGCCAGCGCCAGCGCCCCTCGGGGCCGGGCAGGGTGCAGTTCACGCGCGTGCGGCCCGGCGGGAAGGGGTCGCGGATGCGCACCTCCACCCGGTCCTCCGTCACGCGCTCCAGCGTGGTGCGGCCCTGGCCGGCGGCGAAGCAGGCCAGCCGGGCGATGTCGCCGACCTCGTCCGACACGGTGAAGCCGATCGACGGCGGATTGACGGTCAGAAGCGGATCGTCGGGCGTCAGGTCGCTCACCGGCAGCGGCAGCGCGCTGGCGGCCAGCCGGAAGCGGTCCACGCTGCCGAAACTCTCGTTCATCACGAAGCGGGGCAGGGCCGCCCGGTCGGCCTGCGGGTGCAGGACGCCCGACTGTTGGCCGAAGGCGGCGGCAATGCCTTGCTCCGTCACGATGGTCCGCAGCGCCGACGACACCTCGCCCTGCGGGTAGGCGAACAGGGTGGGGCGCTGGCCGGTTTCCGCCTGCAGCCGGTCGGCCATGCGGCGCAACTCCGCCTTCACCTCCTCGGCGGGGCGGGACACCAGCGACTGGGTGGAGGCGCCGAGCCCGCCGAGCGTGACCCCGGCGGCGGCGAGCTGCCGCACCTCCGCCCAGCTCATATGGGCGGGCGACCCGCGGTCGATGGCGTCGGTCGCCACGAACAGGGTGAAGGGAAGCCCCGCCGCCTTCAGCCGCGGCCACGCCTCGCGGAAGGCGGAGCGGCTGGCCTCGTCGATGGTGATCGCCACCGTCCGGTCGGGCAGCGGCGCGCCGCTGCGCAGCGCCTCCAGGATGCGGGGCAGGGGCAGGACCTGATAGTCGCCGTCCTGCAGCTCGTCCAGATGGGCTTCGAACTGGTCGATCCGGATGCTGATGGACGGTGTCTGGTCCTCGCCGAACCGGTCGTAGGCGAAGACGACGGCGGTGTTCGTGGTTCCGTCCGCCGCAACGCCTGGGCTTCCCGCCAGGGCCTGGAAGGCCCAGGCGGCGGCCACGGCGAAGAGGGCGGCGGCGCGGCGGAACGGCATGGCGGCCTGTCGTGGGTCCGAAACAGTCGCGCGGCCGGACGAGGGTCCGGGCTGCGCCTCGGCTGGTGTGGCACAGGCACGCCGCCGGGAACAAGTCCGCAACACATACTCTGTGCTTCGCGTGCTTTCGTGATGCAGCCTTGCAACAACCCCTGTGACACTAGGCCCTATGGCGTCCGGTCGCGGACCCGGCGCCTGCGGCCGGATCGCCAGGGGCCGGATCGTCAGGGATCAGCCCATCATCAGGCCGCCCAGGGCCGCGTCGGTCAGCAGAGGGTAGCGCTGCTCGTCCGGCAATTGATAGTGCCACCACTCGCAGGCGTAATGCCGCCAGCCCGCCGCCGTCATGACGCCGAGAAGGGCGGCGCGGTTGCGCTGCTGCTCCGTGGTCAGGTCGGTGCGGCCATGGTGGGACTGTTCGGTCATGTCGTCGAAGCCCGTGCCCATGTCGAGCGGGCGCCCGGACCCGTCGGCCAGCGTCAGGTCCACCGCGATGCCGCGGGAGTGGGTGGAGCCGCCCGCCGGATCGGCGATGTAGGAGGGATCGGGCAGCGCCCGCCACAAGGCCCATTGCGCCTCGACCGGGCGGAAGGCATCGTACAGCCGCAACCGGCAGCCGATGCCGCGGGCCAGCCGGATCGCCGCGCGCAGCGCCGCCGCCGCGTCGGGGTGCAGCAGGCAATGCGGGTGCCGGTAGATGGGCACCCCGGTCAGGTTGTCCGGCGTGGCGTACAGCAGTTCGATGTCGACGTCGAAGTCCGGTGGTGCGATGGGTGTGAGCATGATCCATGCCGTCAGGGAAGGTCGGGGCTGTCTATCACGCTCTTGACCCAGGCTTGAAGTGGGGCTTTGAAGATGGCGGATCCGACGACGCGTGTGAGGCGATGAGAGTTCTGGGACTGGACACGGCGACCTCCGGCTGTTCCGCCGCGCTGTGGGATGACGGCGCCGTCACCGTGCTGCGGCGCGAGCCGATGGCCCGCGGGCAGGCGGAGGCGCTGGTGCCCCTGGCGCAGGCCGCCCTGGCGGAGGCTGGCTGCGCCTTTGACTCGCTCGACCGCATCGCCGTGACCGTCGGGCCGGGCGCCTTCACGGGGCTGCGCATCGCGCTGGCCGCGGCGCGCGGCTTCGCCCTGGCCGCCGGGCTGCCGGTGGTCGGAATCACCAGCTTCGACGCGATTGTTCATGGATTGCCGGAGGCGGAGCGGGACGGCCGCGCCGTGCTGGTCGCCGTGGACTCCCGCCGCACCGAGCCGTTCCTGCAACTCTTCCACCCGGACCTGACGCCGTTCGGCGAACCGACGATGCTGGAGCCCGCCGCGGTGCCGGGCTGGCTCGGGGGGCTGCTCGCCGACGATGCCGGGACCGGGACCGCGCCATTGCTGGTGGCCGGGGACGGGGCGGCGGCGCTGCGCCCGCGTCTGGAAGGGCGTGCCGATACCGCTTTCGCCGCCGGGCCGGGCACGCCCGACGCCGCCGTGGTGGCCGCCCTGGGCGCCCGGCGGGAGGTCGGTCTGCCGGCCCAGCCCTTCTATCTGCGCCCGCCCGACGTCTCCCTGCCGCGGAAGACGGCATGACGGCGGCCCCGCCCGAGCTGTCCAGCCCCCGGACGTCCCATCCGGTGCGGCTTCAGGCCGCCGGCCTCGCCGACGCCGCGGTGATCGCAGCCTTGCAGCAGGTTTGCTTTCCCGACGATCCCTGGAGCGGCGAGGCGGTCGCCAGCCTGATCGGCCAGCCCGGCTTCTTCGCCGCGCTGGCCTTGCGGGAGGGCGCGGAGGGCGACGATCCGGTCGGCTTCCTGCTGGCGCGGGTGGCCGCGGAGGATGGCGAGATCATCGCCGTCGGCGTCCGGGCCGACGCGCGGGGGCAGGGCACCGGGCGGCGGCTGGTCGCGGCGGCGCTGGACGGCGCCCGGACGCTGGGCGCCACGGCGCTGTTCCTTGAAGTCGCCGAAGACAATGGTATGGCGCAATCCCTGTATAAATCTTGTGGCTTCTTTGCCGTTGGCCGTCGTCCCGGCTATTACCGCAGGGCGGACGGAAGGGTTGCCGCCCTGGTGTTGCGGTATTCGTACACCGACAATTAAACCTTAACCTTTCTGAATCCACAAACGGTGCACCCCGTCCGGCTCACCCGGATTTTCGGGCGTCACGGCGAGAATGGAGTGACCCAGTTCGGCTAAGGATCGGGGTACATTCTCCAAGGGTTCGCCAGCGTTCAGCCGGACTTCAAGCGTCTGCCCGGCCGCCATGCGCTCCACCGACAACTTGGTCTTGACGAAGGTTAACGGGCACACCTCGCTGGTGATGTCCAAAAACAAATCCGGAGATTTTTTTTCGTACACTGCTTCCTCTTTAAGAGCAAAGGATGGATATTGCACGCGGCCACAAACCTCTTTATATGGAGAGGAACGCCAAGCTGCGGAGCAAGCTTACATGAGCAATGGTAACCCTTCCAACGCGCTGTTGTCTCTGACCACGGAGATCGTGGCGGCGCATGTCTCGAACAATACAGTCGCTCTCGGCGATCTTCCGACGCTGATTGAGCAGGTGTACAAGTCACTCGCGAATGTCGGGACCGAGCCGGTTGCGACTGAGGAGCGTCCGCAGCCCGCGGTGCCCATCAAGAAGTCCGTCACTCCCGACTACATTGTATGCCTGGAGGATGGCAAGAAGCTGAAGATGCTGAAGCGCCATCTGAAGACGGCCTACGACATGTCGCCGGAGGAATACCGCGACCGCTGGGGCCTGCCGGCCGACTATCCGATGGTCGCCCCGAACTACGCCCGCCAGCGCAGCTCGCTGGCCAAGCAGATCGGTCTCGGCACCCGCGCCCGCCGCGGCGCGGCCTAAGATCCATCGGGCTTGTGCGTTGGTGTCCGGCGGACCGCCGCTGTTCGGTCCGCCCCGGAACCCCATCGCCCGCATGTGATCGTTTCTTCCTTCCCGCGTGATCATTGCCGTCCCGCCTTGCCGCCGTCCCCGTTCGCCGGGGCCGGACCTTGTGGCTTGCCCGGAGTCCGGGCTTGCCGGGGACGGGTTCGTCACGTCGCGGTTGACCGGCAACCGGCCATTCGTGTTATCCCTGTTCCGTGCCCGACCGGGCTCCGGAAGGAGAACCGGCGGTTGCCGCGACCCGAACAACGCCAGCGAAGCGTCGAGTATGGCTGATACAGGCACGGACCAGGGCAGCTCTTCGGATCTGCGCATGGGCTCCCTCGAAGTGCGGCTGGCCGAGAGCGCCGCCGAAATCGATTGGGCGCAGGCGTTGCGCTACCGCGTCTTCTACGAGGAGATGTCGGCGGTGCCGTCGCCGGATATGGCCGCGCGCCACCGCGACTTCGACGATTTCGACACCATCTGCGACCATCTGCTGGTCATCGACCACGCCCGCGGCGACGGCCCGGAGTCCGTGGTCGGCACCTACCGGCTGATCCGCCGCCCGGCGGCGGCCAAGGCCGGGCGCTTCTATTCCAGCGACGAATACGACATCGGGCGGCTGCTCAGCTATCCGGGCGAGATCCTGGAGCTGGGGCGGTCCTGCGTCGATGCGGCCTACCGCACGCGCGGCAGCAGCATGCAGCTCCTGTGGCGCGGCATCGCGGCCTATGTTTTCCACCACGACATCGCGGTGATGTTCGGCTGCGCCAGCCTGCCGGGCACCGACCCGGTGGCGATGGCCGAGCCGCTCGCCTACCTGCATCATTTCCATCTGGCCCCGGAGGAGCTGCGCCCCGTGGCGCTGCCGGAACGCTATATCGGCATGGATCTGATGCCGCGCGACCGGATCGACCCGAAGCGTGCGCTGACCGTTCTGCCGCCGCTGATCAAGGGCTATCTGCGGCTGGGCGGCTTCATCGGCGACGGTGCGGTGATCGATCACCAGTTCAACACCACCGACGTGTCGATCGTGGTGAAGACGGACCTGATCACCAACAAGTATTCCAAGCATTACGAGCGGCGCAGCCGCGACGCCCAGATCGCGTGATCCGCGACTGCATCAGGAGACGGGTGGTATGACGGCGGTGGATGCAACCGGTGCGCGCCCCCTGGGATCGCCGGTGCGCGGCGGCGTGCGTCTGGCGGTCTATCTGCTGTGGACGCTCCTGCTGGTCCCGGTGCAGGCGCTGGCCGTCGCCGTGCGCTCGCCGCTGCGCTTCCGGATACCGCGGTTCTACCACCGGGTCTGCGCCGCCATCCTGGGCATCGGCGTCGTGGTGCGCGGCGAGCGCGCCACGGACGGGCCGGTGCTGTTCGTCTCCAACCATTCCTCCTACCTCGACATCACGGTGCTGGGGGCGGTCATTCCAGGCTCTTTCGTGGCGAAGAGCGAGGTCGCCGGCTGGCCCTTCTTCGGGGCGCTGGCGAAGCTGCAGCAGACCGTCTTCGTGGAGCGCAAGGCCCGCTCCGGGGTGGAGAAGCAGCGGGACGAGCTGGGCGCCCGGCTGGACGCCGGCGACAGCCTGATCCTGTTCCCCGAGGGCACCTCCAGCGACGGCAACCGCACGCTCCCCTTCAAGACGGCGCTGTTCGCGGTGGCCGCCCGGCGCATCGGGGACCGGCCGCTGACCGTGCAGCCGGTCAGCATCGCGCCGACGCGGCTGGACGGCATCCCGATGGGGATCGCCTTCCGTCCCTGTTACGCGTGGTACGGCGACATGGATCTCGCCCCCCATCTGTGGACCGTCTTCACGCTGGGCCGCATGACGGTGGAGGTGGAGTTCCACCCTCCGGTGACCATCGACGGCTTCTCCAGCCGCAAGGCCCTGGCCGACCATTGCCAGCGCGCCGTCGCCCGGGGCGTGGAGCGCGCGGTGTCCGGACGGCCGATGCCCTCTGTCGTCCCATGACGGAAACTTTCCACTCCGCGAAATGGGCCGCGAAATGAATGGTCGGCCCGCGGGCACGATTGACTCGTTTTCCTGCACTCGTGCTACCATATCGACAGGGTGCGATGCCGCAATGCGGCGGGTCGCGCGCCGGATTGCGCCGCTCGGACCGGTGCCATTCAGGCGCGCGTTTTTGTATTGGCCGAATTCTCGTTTGGTCCGGATCGTTCAGCGCTGTGGAAGGGATCGTTGAGTAAGAAGCTCTTCATCAAGACCTGGGGTTGCCAGATGAACGTCTACGACTCCGCCCGCATGGCGGATGTCCTGGCACCCCTGGGCTACCGGCCGGTGGACGAGCCGGACGGTGCCGACATGGTGATCCTCAACACCTGCCACATCCGCGAAAAGGCGTCCGAGAAGGTGTTCTCGGAACTGGGCCGCCTGCGCCAGCTCAAGGACGTCAAGGCCGAGGTCGGCGACGGCCGGATGATCGTCGCCGTGGCCGGCTGCGTCGCCCAGGCCGAGGGCGAGGAGATCGTCGCCCGCGCCCCCTTCGTGGACATGGTGTTCGGGCCGCAGACCTATCACACCCTGCCGGAAATGGTGGCCAAGGCCAGCCGCAAGGCAGGCAGCGTGCTGAACACCGACTTCCCCGTGGAGTCCAAGTTCGACTTCCTGCCGGACGAGAGCGCCAGCCAGGGCGTCTCCGCCTTCCTGGCGGTGCAGGAGGGTTGCGACAAGTTCTGCACCTTCTGCGTGGTGCCCTACACCCGCGGCGCCGAGTTCTCGCGCCCCGGCGCCCAGATCCTGGCGGAGGCCCGGCGCCTCGTCGCCGGCGGCACGCGCGAGATCAACCTGCTTGGCCAGAACGTCAACGCCTGGCACGGGGAGGGGCTGGACGGCACCACCTGGGGCCTCGGGCGGCTGGTCCGCGAACTGGCGGACATCGACGGGCTGGAGCGCATCCGCTACACCACCTCGCACCCGCGCGACATGGAGGACGACCTCATCCGCGCCCACGCCGAGGTGCCGCAGCTCATGCCCTACCTGCATCTTCCGGTGCAGGCCGGGTCGGACCGCGTGCTGGCGGCGATGAACCGCAAGCACACGGCGGACGACTACCGCCGCATCGTCGAGCGGCTGCGCGCCGCCAAGCCGGATCTGGCGCTGTCGGGCGACTTCATCGTCGGCTTCCCCGGCGAGAGCGACGCCGACTTCGCGGCGACCCTGCGCCTGGTCACCGACGTCGGCTACGCCCAGGCCTATTCGTTCAAGTACAGCGCGCGTCCCGGCACCCCGGCGGCGCTGGAGCACGCCCAGCTTCCGGAGGATGTCAAGGACGCCCGTCTCGCCGCGCTCCAGCAGTTGCTGAACGCGCAGCAGCAGGCCTTCAACGAGAGCTTCGTCGGGCGCACCGTGCCGGTCCTGTTCGACCGGGTCGGCAAGCGCGCCGGCCAGCTCCTGGGCAAGAGCCCTTATCTCCAATCGGTGCACGCCGACGCCAACGAGCGGCTGCTCGGCCGCATCGTCGAAGTGCGCGTCGACGCCGCCCATCCGAACAGCCTTGCCGGCAGCGTGGCGACCGGTGAATACCGCAGCTCCGCCACCGGCACGCAAACCGTGGAGGCGACCGTTTGAACGGCTTGCCCGATCAGCGTCCCGATCAACGCCCAGATCAACGCATTGACCTGAATTTCGACGACAACCGGCTGCTGCCGATGTTGTACGGGGAGCATGACCGCCACCTCGCCCGCATCGAGAACCAGCTGGGCGTCTCCCTGATCTCCCGCGGCAACACGCTGACCATCGCCGGTCCGGCGGAGTCGTCGGAAGCCGCCCGCTCGGCGATCGACGCCCTCTATGAGCGGCTGAAGCGCGGCATGACCGTCGGCACCGGCGAGGTGGACGCCGCCGTCCGCATGGCGACCGGCGTCGGCGGTGCCGTGCGCGACCAGAATCTGGCGACGCTCAGCCGGGGCGAGGTTGCGGTGCGCACCCGCCGCAAGGGCGCCATCACCCCGCGTTCCCCCATGCAGGCGGCCTATCTCCAGGCCTTGGCGGAAAGCGAGATGGTCTTCGGGCTCGGCCCGGCCGGCACCGGCAAGACCTACCTCGCCGTCGCCCAGGCGGTGGCGTTGCTGACCACCGGCCAAGTGGACCGCATCATCCTGTCGCGTCCCGCCGTGGAGGCGGGGGAGCGGCTGGGCTTCCTGCCCGGCGACCTCAAGGAGAAGGTGGACCCCTACTTGCGCCCGCTCTACGACGCGCTGCACGACATGCTGCCGGCGGAGCAGGTGAAGAAGCGGCTGGAGTCCGGCGAGATCGAGATCGCGCCGCTCGCCTTCATGCGCGGCCGCACGCTCGCCAACGCCTTCGTCATCCTGGACGAGGCGCAGAACACCACGCCCATGCAGATGAAGATGTTCCTCACCCGTCTGGGCGAAGGGGGCCGCATGGCGGTCACCGGCGACATCTCCCAGACCGACCTGCCGGCCGGCACCAAGTCCGGCCTGCGCGAGGCGCTGGACATCCTGGAGGGGGTGGAGGGCATCCGCTTCGTCCATTTCACCGCCGCCGACGTGGTGCGCCATCCGCTGGTCGCCCGCATCATCCGCGCCTATGACCGTGCCGAGGGCGCCCGTACCGAAAGCGACCGAACCGATGGCCGGCGCAAGCCCGCCTCCCGGCGGGCCGCCGCGGACGATGGCGGACCGGCTGCGGATGCGGAGGGAACACCGTGATGGCCGTCGACGTCGTCGTTTCACGTGAAGCGGGCGAGTGGGCGGACAACGCCGAGTGGCTGTGCGAGCGTGCCGCGCTCGCCGCCCTGTCGGTCACCTACGACGAGGATGAGGGGCCGGCGGAGCTGTCCGTCGTGCTGGCCGACGACGCGCTGGTGCACCGCCTGAACCGCGAATACCGCGGCAAGGACAAGCCGACCAACGTGCTGTCCTTCGCCCTGACCGAAGCGGAGGAGCCCGAACTGGGCGAGGACGCGCCGGTCATGCTGGGCGACGTGATCCTGGCCTGGGAGACCGTCGCCCGCGAAGCCGCCGAGCAGGGTAAAACACCTTCGGACCATATGACCCACCTTGTGGTGCATGGCGTTCTTCATTTGCTCGGGTATGATCACGAGACGGATGACGAGGCCGAGGAGATGGAGCAGCTCGAAACCGACGTGCTCGCGACCCTCGGAATCGCCGATCCGTACGCCGCCACGCGCTCTCCGCCCGGAGAGCCGAATTTGGACGAACAACCACCGGACCGATGAGCGAGATTTCCGACAGTCGAACGCCCCGTGAAGACGGGGCCGAAGATCAACAATCCTTGGGCCACCTGTTTCGCGGGTGGATGAGGACCGTCCTGGGGGGGCGCGACGACGCCACCCTGCGCGCCACGATCGAAGACCTGATCGAGGATCAGGACAGCGGCGAGGGATCGCTGGGGGCGGGCGAGCGCGCCCTGCTTGCCAACATCCTGAAGCTGCGCGACCGCGCCGTCGACGACGTGATGGTGCCCCGCGCGGACATCGTGGCGGTGGAGGTGGACACGCCGTTCCCCGCCCTGGTCCAGCGCATGGCGGAGGAAGCCCATTCCCGCCTGCCGGTGTTCCGTGAAACGCTCGACGACGTCGTGGGCATGGTCCACATCAAGGACGTGCTCGTGGCGATGGCCAGCCGGACGCCGGTCGAACTCAAGGACATCGTGCGCGATCTGAGCATCGTCGCGCCCAGCATGCCGGTGGTCGACCTGCTGGTGCAGATGCGCCAGAAGCGCCAGCACATGGCGCTGGTGGTCGACGAGTTCGGCGGCATCGACGGCCTCGTCACCATCGAGGACTTGGTTGAGGAGATCGTTGGCGAGATCGAGGACGAGCACGACGAGGAGGCGACTCCCCATTTCGTCGAACGTCCCGACGGCACGATCCTCGCCGACGCCCGCGTCTCCATCGAGGATTTCGAGGACCGCGTCGGCGCCTTCCTGACCGAGGAGGAACGCGAAGAGGTCGACACGCTCGGCGGTCTCGTCGTGTCGCTGGCCGGTCGGGTGCCGGGCAAGGGGGAGACGCTGATCCACCCCTCCGGGCTGGAGTTCGAGATCGTCGAGGCCGACCCCCGCCGCATCAAGCGGCTGCGCGTCCGCACCGCCCCCGCCGAGAATTCCGCCTTGGCCGAGGTCGGGTAAGCCCCGCAGGGATTTTCACCACGAAGGCACGAAGGACACAAAGACGGCACAAAGAGGCTCTACCGCATCCCTGAAATCAGGGGCGGAGCGGGGGGCTTCTTCGTGACGCTCTTCGTGTCTTCGTGCCTTCGTGGTGAATCGGTTTCCAGACCGGCGCTTGCCTCGACAGCCGTTACCGGCCCACCCGCTTCCGGAGTGTCACCCCTTGACCGCCACCGAGATGACGACCACCCCGGCCCGGCTGGGCCGCCTGTCCACGGGTTTGGCCGGACTGACCGGCTGGCGGCGGCTGCTGGCGGCGGCGGGATTCGGCGGGCTGGCAACGCTGGCGCTGCCGCCGGCCGACGCGGTGCCGCTGCTGCTGATCGCCTTTCCGGGGCTGCTCTGGCTGCTCGACGGGGCGCGGACCAAGCGGCAGGCCTTCGCCGTGGGTTGGTTCTTCGGCTTCGGCCATCACCTGCTCGGCCTCTACTGGATCAGCGCGGCGCTGTTCACCGACATCGAACGCTTCTGGTGGGCGCTGCCGCTGTCGGCGGCGGGGCTGCCGATCCTGCTGGCGATGTTCACCGGCTTCGCCACGCTGCTGGCCTGGACGCTGAAGGGAAGGGGAGTGGGGCGGATCTTCCTGTTTGCCGCCTCCTGGGCGCTGTTCGAATGGCTGCGCGGCCATGTGTTCACCGGCTTCCCATGGAACCTCATCGGCTATGGCTGGACGGGAGTCCTGCCGGTTCTGCAGGGCGTCTCGCTGATCGGCATCTACGGCCTCAGCCTGCTGACCGTTCTGGTGGCGTCCCTGCCGGCGTCGCTGGCCGACGCGGCGGTGCCGCGCCGCCGAGCCTGGGGCATCTTGGCCGCCGGGCTGGCGCTGTTCGCGGCGCTGGGCGCCTGGGGCGGGCTGCGGCTGGCCGGGGCGTCGGACGCGACGGTTTCGGACGTGCGGCTGCGGCTCGTCCAGCCGGCCATCGACCAGCGGTTGAAATGGGCGGCGGGGGAGCGGGTGCGCAACGTCCAGCAACAGATGGAACTCTCCGTCGCTCCCGCCACGGACTCGGCACCCGCCGAGCCCGTCACCCATGTGATCTGGGCGGAAACCGCGGTGCCCCTGTTCCTCGACCAGGACGCCCGCCTGCGCCAGGCGCTGGGGTCGGTCACTCCGCCCGGCGGGCTGCTCATCACCGGGGTGCCGCGCATGGAGGCCGGGCCGGAGGGCGAGCCGCTTTACTACAACAGCTTGGCGGCGGTGGACGGCAGCGGGGCGGTGACGGGTCGCTTCGACAAGTTCCATCTCGTGCCCTTCGGCGAGTACATGCCGCTGCGCCGTTGGCTGCCGGTCGGGGCGATCGCCGGGAATGGAGCGGAGTTTTCCGCTGGACCGGGGCCGGTGTCGCTGGATCTCCAAGGCTTGCCGCCGGTCAGTCCGCTGATCTGCTACGAGGTGATCTTTCCCGGCGCCGTGCTGCCCGCTTCGCACGACGGCGCCACCCGGCCGCGCTGGATGCTGAACCTGACCAACGACGCTTGGTACGGCAACACCGCCGGCCCTTACCAGCATTTCGCCATCGCCCGGACCCGCGCGGTCGAAGAGGGGATGCCGCTGGTCCGCGTCGCCAACACCGGCATCTCGGGCGTGGTGGACTCCCATGGCCGCATCACAGCCATGCTTCCGCTCGGTTACAGGGGTGTGGTCGATGCGGCCTTGCCGGAAGCGCTGCCCACCCCCACTCTCTACGGACGGGTGGGTGACGGCGCGTTTGGGTTGCTTCTTTTGACCTGTTTCGCGATGGGCCTGCGCGCACGACATCGCAGTTAGCGCAACCGAGACTCTTTTTTCAATCACGCGCATCAGGAGCGCTCGGGCGCCCTTGACTGCATACATGGATATGTCGTATCAAGGTTGCACAACTGTTTCAGGGAATTAGAGCAATGCCAGCAACAGAAACGCGGGGCCGCCGGGCCGCTGCCGGTCGCCCCAAGACGGGCAAGCCGAACCCGATCGACGTTCACGTCGGCTCCCGCGTCCGGTTGCGCCGGACCCTTCTCGGAATGAGCCAGGAGAAGCTGGGCGAGGCCATCGGCCTGACCTTCCAGCAGGTGCAGAAGTACGAGCGCGGCGCCAACCGCATCGGCGCGTCGCGCCTGTTCGACCTCAGCCGCGTCCTGGACGTGCCGGTGTCCTTCTTCTTCGACGACATGCCTGCGGAAGCCGCCGCGGCCCCGGTTGACGACGACGAGGGCGCCGCTGCCGGCTTCGAGGAGCGTTCGGGCGGTTACGAGCCCGACCCGATGGCCAAGCGCGAGACGCTGGAACTGGTGCGCGCCTATTACCGCATCAACGACCCGTCGGTGCGCAAGCGCCTGTTCGAGCTGACCAAGGCCGTTGCCAATTCCGGCATTGTCGAAGCGGCCGAGTAATACGGTTCAGAGACCCGAGCCGAGCAACCGGAAGCAATCCGGACGGCAGGAAGATTGGGGAACGCGGCCCTCCGGCCCGTTCCCCAAAGTTTTTTTAAGGCGAATTTCCGTGGCTCTCTCCCAACCCCGGGGAGATCGCTTGACCTGGAACGCAAACCTTGTCACATACGGCAAACGACTGGCTTTCCGTGGGTGCTGCGCCGGTCATCCCCAAATATTCTGTAAAATAGCCCCCGTCCATTGCCGAGGTTCGCCGTGGCCAAGCTCAACTACGTGTTCACCAGCGAGTCCGTGTCCGAAGGCCATCCGGACAAGGTGTGCGACCGCATTTCCGACGCCATTGTCGATCTGTACCTGTCGCACGACCCCTACGCCCGCGTGGCGGTGGAGACCCTGGCGACCACCAACCAGATCGTTCTGGCCGGTGAGGTACGTGGGCCGGAAAGCATCACCCCCGACATGCTGGTGCAGGTCGCCCGCGCCGCGGTGAAGGACATCGGCTACGAGCAGGACGGCTTCCATTGGGAGAAGATGGACGTCAAGTGCTTCGTCCATTCCCAGTCCGCCGACATCGCGGTCGGCGTCGACGCCGCCGGTGAGAAGGACGAGGGGGCCGGCGACCAGGGCATCATGTTCGGCTACGCCTGCAACGAGACCCCGGCCCTGATGCCGGCGCCGATCTACTACAGCCACGCCATCCTCAAGTCGCTGGCCGAGGCCCGCCACTCCGGCGCCGCCCCGCAGCTCGGCCCCGACGCCAAGAGCCAGGTGACGCTGCAGTACGAGAACGGCAAGCCGGTGCGCGCCACCGCGGTGGTCGTCTCCACCCAGCACGCCGACGGCCTGACCCAGGAGGAGGTGCGCGAGATCGTCCGTCCGCACGTCCTCAACTGCCTGCCGGCGGGCTGGATGTGCGACGAGGCGAACTTCTACGTCAACCCGACCGGCCGCTTCGTCATCGGCGGCCCGGACGGCGACGCCGGGCTGACCGGCCGCAAGATCATCGTCGACACCTACGGCGGTGCCGCCCCGCACGGCGGCGGCGCCTTCTCCGGCAAGGACCCGACCAAGGTCGACCGCTCGGCCGCCTACGCCGCGCGTTACCTCGCCAAGAACGTGGTCGCCGCCGGCCTGGCCGAGCGCTGCACGATCCAGCTCTCCTACGCCATCGGCGTGTCGAAGCCGCTGTCGGTCTATGTCGACACCCACGGCACCGGCACGGTGGACGAGGACAAGCTGTCGGAGGTGCTGCAGAAGCTGGTGGACCTCAGCCCGCGCGGCATCCGCACGCATCTGGGCCTGAACAAGCCGGTCTACGCGCGCACCGCCGCCTACGGCCATTTCGGCCGCGAGGCGGAGGCCGACGGCGGCTTCTCCTGGGAGAAGACCGACCTCGTCAACGATCTGCGCACCGCATTCTTCTAAGAAGCGGTTTCTTCCAAGACCGGACCCGTTCGTCCGGGATGCAGGGGCCAAACGGCCCCTGCGTTCGTTTTGGGACCCTGCTGTCACGATGACCGACTCCTTCCTGGACTCGTCCAAACGGCTCTACGGGCGGCGCAAGGGGCGTCCGCTCCGCAAGCGCAAGACCGAACTGCTCGACGGGCTCCTGCCGTCGCTGGAAATCCCGGTGCCGCAGCCGGGCGACCGCATCGACCCCCACGCCCTGTTCGCCGCCCCCATGCGCGACATCTGGCTGGAGGTCGGCTTCGGCAGCGGCCACCACATGGCGTGGCAGGCGGCGAACAACCGCGACGTGGGCGTGATCGGCGCCGAACCCTTCATCAACGGCGTGGCCGGCCTGCTCAAGCTGGTGGACGACGAGAAGGTTCAGGACAACGTCCGCGTCCTTCCGGACGACGCCCGTCCGCTGCTCGACGCCCTGCCGGACGCGTCCATCGGGCGCGCCTTCGTGCTGTTTGCCGATCCCTGGCCGAAGAAGCGCCACTGGGAACGCCGCTTCATCGGCCCGGACAACCTGCCGCGCCTCGCGCGCGTGCTGAAGGACGGGGCGGAACTGCGGCTGGCCAGCGACGACATGGGGCTGGTGCGCTGGATGCTGGAGCACACGGTCCGCCACCCCGACTTCGAATGGACCGCACGCGGCCCGTCCGACTGGCGCCACCGCACGGCGGACTGGCCGCCCACCCGCTACGAGGAAAAGGCCATCGAGGCCGGGCGCAAGCCGGTCTTCATGCGCTTCATACGGAAGGCGCGGGGGTAGACACCACCGGCTCGCCGTAATGCTCCACCACCGGGAGCGGGTCGTAGAAGTGGTGGAGCAGGGCCTTCCAGCGGGCGTAGCGATCGGACCCCCGGAAACCTTCGGTGTGGTCCTCCAGCCGCTCCCAGCGGACGAGCAGAAGGTAGCGGTCCGGCGCCGTGAAACAGGGCCGCAGTTCCAGCCCAAGGAAGCCGGGAGTGGCGGCGATCAGGGGCTGTGCTTCGGCCATCGCCCGTTCGAAGGCCGGGGCTTCGCCGGGCTTGACCGCCAGAAGGGCCGTTTCGAGGATCACGGTGAGCGGCCTCCGCAGGGTGTTTTCCGTGCGGTGCAAAGGCCGCCGAAGGCTTGACGTTACCCCGGCCGAACCCGCCCGCCAAGCGCTTGGCATAGGACCTTGCGGAAAAGCGCTTGCGGCCTGCTCCGGAATGTCTATATTCACCGCATGAACCCATACGGATCGGCGGCTCGGGAAACCGGGCCGGCGGGACGCTTTGCGGGTGGGCCTTGGCCCACTTATTTTTTTATCAGCGTATGGAATCCCCGTGTTGGTCCCAGGGCGCTGTGCCAGGGGAGACCGCGGGGGCGGGTCAGGTGGAATGGAAGCAACCGGTCGTATCGAGCAGATCATCACGCCGTCGGTCGAGGCCATGGGCTACGAACTCGTGCGTGTGCAGTTGACCGGTGGGCAGCGCATGGTTCTGCAGGTCATGGCGGAACGCGCCGACGGCGCGCCCATGACGGTCGAAGACTGCGCCGACATCAGCCGCGCGATCTCCGCGGTGCTCGACGTTGAAGATCCGATCAAGAGCGCCTACACGCTGGAGGTCAGTTCGCCCGGCATCGACCGGCCGCTGACCCGTCTGAAGGATTTCGAGCGTTTCGCCGGTTTCGAGGCCAAGCTGGAGACCCGGCTCGCCGTCGATGGCCGCAAGCGCTTCAAGGGCATGCTGAAGGGCGTCGATGACGGCCTCGTGTGCATCGAATCGGAACAGGGAGCCGCCCGGCTGGAGTTCGACAACATCCTGCGCGCCAAGCTGGTCTTGACGGATGAACTGATCCGCGCCAGCCAGGGCCAGGGTTGACGGCCGCTCCGGGCTTCACTCGAAGAACAAACGCCAGTCCAGGAAGTGTGACGGATGGAACTGCTGCAAGTCGCTGACGCGGTTGCCCGCGAAAAGAACATCGACCGGGACGAGGTCCTGGAGGCGATGGAGCAGGCGATTCAGAAGGCCGGGCGCTCCAAGTACGGCCATGAGCACGACATCCGCGCCCGCATCGACCGCAAGACGGGCGACATCCACCTGACCCGCCACCTGGAGGTGGTCGAGGCGGTGGAAAACGAGGCGACCCAGGTGACCCTCGCCTACGCCCAGCGCCGCAAGCCCGGCGCCCAGGTCGGCGATTTCCTGGTCGATCCGCTGCCGCCCATCGACTTCGGCCGCATCGCCGCCCAGACGGCCAAGCAGGTCATCGTCCAGAAGGTCCGCGACGCGGAGCGCAAGCGCCAGTTCAACGAATACAAGGACCGCACCGGCGAGATCGTCAACGGTCTGGTCAAGCGCGTCGAGTACGGCAACGTCACCGTCGACCTGGGCCGCGCCGAAGCGATCCTGCGCCGCGACGAGCTGCTGCCGCGCGAGCACTTCAAGAACGGCGACCGCGTGCGCGCCTACATCTTCGACGTGCGCGAGGAAGCGCGCGGCCCGCAGATCTTCCTGTCGCGCACCCATCCGATGTTCATGGCGAAGCTGTTCGCGCAGGAAGTGCCGGAGATCTACGACGGCATCATCGAGATCAAGGCGGTCGCCCGCGACCCGGGCTCGCGCGCCAAGATTGCGGTGATCAGCAACGACAGCTCCATCGACCCGGTCGGCGCCTGCGTCGGCATGCGCGGCAGCCGCGTCCAGGCGGTCGTCGGCGAGCTGCAGGGCGAGAAGATCGACATCATCCAGTGGAACCAGGAGCCGGCGACCTTCATCGTCAACGCCCTGGCCCCGGCCGAGGTCGCCAAGGTCGTGATGGACGAGGACAACAGCCGCATCGAGGTGGTGGTGCCCGACGACCAGCTGTCGCTGGCCATCGGCCGCCGCGGCCAGAACGTGCGCCTCGCCACCCAGCTCACCGGCTGGGACATCGACATCCTGACCGAGCAGGAGGAGTCGGAGCGCCGTTCGGACGAATTCCGCACCCGCTCGCAGCTCTTCATGGAAGCGCTGGACGTGGACGACGTGATCGCCCATCTCCTGGTCGCGGAAGGCTTCACCTCCGTGGAGGAGATCGCCTACGTCGAGACCGAGGAACTGGCCGAGATCGAAGGCTTCGACGAGGACGTGGCGGAGGAGCTGAAGCAGCGCGCCCTCAACTTCCTTGATGAGCAGGATGTCCGCATGACCGAGAAGCGCCAAGCGCTCGGCGTCGAGGACGCGGTGGCGGACGTCACCGGCTTCAGCCCGACCCTGCTGGTGAAGCTGGGTGAGAACGGCGTGAAGACGATGGACGACCTCGCCGACCTCGCCGCGGACGAGTTGCGCGACATTCTCGGCAAGGAGGCCCCGACGGAAGACGAGGCCAACGAGATCATCATGGCCGCCCGTGCCCACTGGTTCGACGGCGAGGAAGGCGCGCCCGCCGCGGCGCAACCCCCCGCCGACGACCAGGCGGCGCAGAGCTGAGCCGGGACTTAGGACGCACAAACGGTACGGATGGTTGGGCTGAGCGACAGGAACGAACAGACTCCGGCGGACGGTGAACCGGACGGCCTCGTGGCCGAAGGGGAGGCGTTGCTGCCGGCGGACCTGGAAAAGGGCCCGCTGCGCCGCTGCATCGCCACCGGAACCGTGCAGCCGAAGGACGGCATGATCCGTTTCGTGGTATCACCCGACGGCGAGATCGTGCCCGATCTGGAGGAACGGCTTCCGGGCCGCGGCCTCTGGCTGTCGGGGGACAAGGCGGCCTTTGCGAAGGCATTGGCCAAGAACATGTTCGCCAAGGCGGCGCGGCGCGCGGTGCGCGTCCCGCCCGATCTGGCGGAGCGGCTGGAGAAGCTGCTGGAGCGGCGGTGCCTGGATGCCTTCGGGCTGGCGCGCCGGGCCGGGCAGGCTCTGGCCGGATACGAAAAGGTGCGCGAGGCGCTGAAGACCAACCAGGTCGGACGCGCCGGACCGCCCTATCTGCTGGTCGAGGCCAGCGATGGTTCGCCCGACCAGCGGGGCAAGATCACAGCGCTGGCGCCGGACATGCCGGTCGTGGACCTGTTCGACGCCGCGGCGATGGCCGCGGCCCTGGGACGGGAAAACGCCGTGCATGCGGTGGTGGCGCGCGGGAAGCTGGCCAAGGGATTGGCACGCGACTCCGCGCGTCTCAAGGGTATCAAAGGCTTTGTCGCCGGCTCTCCGCCGGCCGGCCACGTAAGCAACGTCTGACCATTCGGGAACCGATGACCGACAGCAACGACCAGGACCAAAAGAAAGTCTTGCACCTCTCCGGCTCCGGCAAAGGGAAGCTGGAGCTGAAGAAGCCGGTCGAGACCCAGGTCCGGCAGAGCTTCTCCCATGGCCGGTCGAAGCCCGTGACCGTGGAGGTCAAGCGTAAGCGGGCCGTGGAGAAGGGCGCCCTGCCGGGCGTGGCCGACGGCGGCGCCGCCGCGCGTCAGGCCGCCCAGGGGATCCCCGTCCGGGGTGTGCCGGGCCAGCGCCAGCGCGGCGGTGGTGGCGGCGCCGTCCGTCAACTGACCAACCAGGAACGCGAGGCGCGCATCCGCGCCCTGCAGGGGGCGGCCGAAGACAACCGCCGCCGCGCCGAGGAGGAGGCCGAGGCCGCCGTCCTGGCCGCCGAGGCCGCCGCCCGCGCCGCCGAGGAGGCGGCGTCCCAGCCGGCCCAGGTGGTCGAGGAGGAGCCGGAGATTCTCGACGCCGAGACTCTGCGCCAGCGCGAGCTGGCCGAGCTGCGCGGCATCGAGGAGGCGGAGCGCGCCAAGGCCCAGGAGGCCGAGCGCCGCCGCCAGGAAGAGGAAGCCAAGCGCAAGGAGGCCGACGAGGCCAAGCGCAAGGACACCGAGCAGACCCGCCCGCAGGGCGCTGGCGCCCGTCCCGCCGCCGGTGGCGCCGGTGCGCGCACCGCGGCCACCACGGAGGCTCCGGCCGCCCGTGGTCCGGGGGCTCCGGCCGCTCCGCGCTTCGGCGAGGAAGAGGACGACCGCCGCGGCAAGCCCGGGAACAAGAAGGCCCCGGCGCCGGCTCCGGTTCGCAAGGCCGCTCCGGGTGCCGATCGCCGCAAGGGCTCCAAGATGACCGTCTCGCAGGCGCTCAGCGACGAGGGTGGTGAGCGTACGCGCTCGCTGGCCGCCGTCCGCCGTGCCCGTGAGCGCGAGCGGCTCCGTCAGATGAGCCGTCAGGAGACGCAGAAAGTGACCCGCGACGTCGTGCTGCCCGAGGTCATCACCGTTCAGGAGCTGGCGAACCGCATGGCGGAACGCGGCGCCGACGTGATCAAGCAGCTCATGCGCATGGGCGTGATGGCCACCATCAACCAGACGATCGACGCCGACACGGCGGAGCTGATCATCGCCGAGTTCGGCCACCGCGTGCGCCGCGTGTCGGAGGCGGACGTCGAGGTCGGCCTGCGCCTCAACGACGATGCGGAAACGGCGCTGGTGCCGCGTCCCCCGGTCGTCACGATCATGGGCCACGTCGACCACGGCAAGACCTCGCTGCTCGACGCCCTGCGCCAGACCGACGTGGTCAGCCGCGAGGCCGGCGGCATCACCCAGCACATCGGCGCCTATCAGGTGCAGCTGGAGTCGGGTGCGAAGATCACCTTCATCGACACGCCGGGCCACGCCGCCTTCACCGAGATGCGCGCCCGCGGCGCCAACGTCACGGACGTGGTGGTGCTGGTCGTCGCGGCGAACGACGGCGTCATGCCGCAGACGATCGAGGCGATCCATCACGCCAAGGCCGCGAAGGTTCCGATCATCGTCGCCATCAACAAGATCGACCTGCCCGACGCCAAGCCGGACCGCGTCCGCCAGGAACTGCTCCAGCACGAGCTGGTCGTGGAAGAGCTGGGCGGCGACATCCAGACCGTGGAAGTGTCGGCCAAGGCCAAGCGCAACCTGGACAAGCTGGAGGAGGCCATCCTCCTGCAGGCGGAAATCCTCGAGCTGAAGGCCAACCCGGAGCGCACCGCCGAGGGCGTCGTGGTCGAGGCCAAGCTGGAGCGCGGCCGCGGTTCGGTCGCCACCGTGCTGGTCCAGCGCGGCACGCTGAAGGTCGGCGACGTGTTCGTCACCGGGTCGGAGTGGGGCCGCGTCCGCGCCCTGGTCAACGACCGCGGCCAGAGCGTCGAGCAGGCCGCCCCGGCCAGCCCGGTCGAGGTGCTCGGTCTCAACGGCACGCCGCTTGCCGGCGACGACTTCACCGTCGTCGAGTCGGAAGCCCGGGCCCGTGAGATCGCCGAGTTCCGCCAGCGCAAGAAGCGCGAAGCCGCCAACGCGGCGTCGGCCCGCGGCTCGCTGCAGGACATGTTCAGCCGCATCCAGGCCGGCGAGGCCAAGGAACTGCCGGTCGTCATCAAGGGCGACGTGCAGGGCTCCATCGAAGCGATCTCCAACGCCCTGGAGAAGCTCACGGCGGAGAACACCGAGGTCAAGGTCCGCGTGCTGCACGCGTCGGTGGGTGCGATCAACGAGTCCGACATCACGCTGGCGAACGCCTCCAACGCGATGGTCATCGGCTTCAACGTCCGCGCCAACCCGCAGGCCCGCGACATGGCCAAGCGCGACGGCGTCGAGATCCGCTACTACTCGATCATCTACAACGTGATCGACGACGTGAAGGCGGCCCTCACCGGCATGCTGTCGCCGACCCTGCGCGAGCGTTTCATTGGCTACGCCGAGATCCGCGAGGTGTTCAACATCACCAAGGTCGGCAAGGTCGCCGGTTGTATGGTCACGCAGGGCACCGTCAAGCGCGGCGCCGGCTGCCGCCTGCTGCGCGACAACGTCGTCATCCACGAGGGCACGCTCAAGACGCTCAAGCGCTTCAAGGACGAGGTCAAGGAAGTGCGCGAGGGTTACGAGTGCGGCATGGCCTTCGAGAACTACGACAACATCCTGGCCGGCGACATCATCGAGGCCTTCGAGATCGAGGAGGTGGCGCGCGAGCTGTAAGCCCGCCGCCGCATCCCGGCTCACGGACCGGTTACAGGTGACGTTACAGATGACAAGGGCGCCCATGCGCCCTTGTCGTGTTTTCGCGGAGGGACAGATCCCTCTCGCACCGCATTCGGGATCGACAGCATGAGAAAGAAACACGATCTGGCCGGAAAGCCGCCGTCCCAGCGCCAGCTCCGCGTCGGCGAGGAGATTCGCCACGCCCTGGCGGAGCTGTTCCGGCGCGGTGACTTCCACGACCCCGAACTGGCGGAACTGAACGTCACGGTGACCGAGGTCCGGATCAGCCCGGACCTGCGCAACGCCACCGCCTTCGTCACCCCGCTCGGCGGCGGCCCGATGGACGAGACCCTGTCGGCCCTGCGCCGCGCCGCCCCCTTCCTGCGCGGCCAAGTCGCCCGCGCCATCAACCTGCGCCACGCCCCGACGCTGAGTTTCGAGGCCGACACCTCCTTCGACTATGCCGGTCGCATCGACGACATCCTGCACAGCCCGGCGGTCGCCCGCGACGTCGGCTACCGCACGCTCGCCGACCGCGTGAACGGCGACGACGACCATGACGACCATGACGACGAGGACGACGGCTGGGACGAGGAGGAGGACGAGAACGGGACGGACGACCTCGACGACGATGAGGACATCGACGACGACGAGGACGAGGACGAGGACGAGGGCAACGGCGGCGAGGGCGAGGGGCGCCGTGGCTCGTAAGCGCAAGGGCGAGCCGATCCACGGCTGGATCGTGCTGGACAAGCCGGCGGGGATGACCTCGACGCAGGCGCTGTCCAAGGTGCGGCGCCATCTGAACGCGGAGAAGGCCGGGCACGGCGGCACGCTGGACCCCATCGCCACGGGCATCCTTCCCATCGCGCTGGGCGAGGCGACCAAGACCGTCTCCTACGCCATGGACGGCGAGAAGACCTACCGCTTCACGGTGGCCTGGGGCGCCCGCACGACCACCGACGACCGCGAGGGAACGGCGGTGGAGACGTCCGCGGTGCGTCCCGACGCCGAGGCGATCCGCGCCGCTCTGCCCGGCTTCCTCGGTTTCGTCGAGCAGATCCCGCCGCAATACTGCGCGCTCAAGATCAACGGCGAGCGCGCCTACGACATCGCCCGCGAGGGCGAGGTGGTGGACATCGCCCCGCGCACCGTCCGCATCGACCGGCTGGAGCTGATCGAGATTCCGGACGCCGACCACGCGGTGCTCGAGGTGGATTGCGGCAAGGGCACCTATGTCCGCTCCATTGCCCGCGACCTCGCCGAACGGTTGGGGACGGTGGGGCACATCCGCGATCTGCGACGCCTGCGCGTGGGGTCCTTCACGCTGGACGGGGCGATTTCCCTGGACGATCTGACCGCGATGGAGCAAGGTGCCGCGGTCGAAAGACTTCTGCTGCCGATCGAGACCGCGCTGGACGACATCCCGGCGCTGGCCCTGACGGACGCGGAAGCGCACCGACTGAAGCACGGCCAGACGGTGGCACTCCTCACCCGGCAGGACCGCGAACGCCTCACGGCGCTACGCGGCGATGTTGGTGGGGATGGCACCGTCATTGCGCTTTTCGGCGGCAAGCCGGTGGCGCTGGCGCGCGTGGAGGGGGCGGAGGTCCGTCCGGTGCGCGTTCTCAACCTATGAACGATGGAGACCCCGATGTCGATCACGCCCGATCGCAAGCAGGAACTCATTAAGGACTATTCGCGCGGCACCAACGACACCGGTTCGCCCGAGGTCCAGGTCGCGATCCTGTCCGAGCGCATCCGGAACCTGACCGAGCACCTGCAGGGCCACAAGAAGGATTTCCACTCCCGCCGTGGTCTGCTGGTGATGGTCGGCCAGCGTCGCCGTCTTCTCGACTATCTCAAGAAGAAGGACAACAGCCGCTACGCCACGCTCATCGAGCGTCTGGGTCTGCGTCGCTGATTTCCAAAAGGCGTCCGTGCCGGTGACCGAACATCCGTCCCGATCAGCGCTCGACCCGCCGCACCGCGTTCCGGTGCACTGGGGAGCGTCGCGCCGGTCGGGACGTTCGGTTGTTCGCGAAGGTATGTTCTAGTCAGACGGCCGGCCCGGACCTTCCGGGACCGGCCGTTTGATTTTTTTAGCCCTTTTCGGGTTTTGCCCTTTGTTGGGTTTTCACATGCGGGGTCCGACGACCGATGACCCCGGCTTAGGCCAGCAATCCGGCGGGCCTAGGTGTCGGATGGAAGGAAGAATCCATGTTCAAAGTTTTCCGTAAAGAAATCGAATGGGGTGGACGCAAGCTGACGTTCGAGACGGGCAAGATCGCCCGTCAGGCCGACGGCGCGGTGCTGGTCACCTACGGTGAGACCACGGTCCTCTGCACGGTCGTCGGCGCCAAGTCGCCGAAGCCGGGCGTCGATTTCTTTCCGCTGACGGTCAATTACCAGGAAAAGTCCTTCGCAGCCGGCAAGATTCCCGGCGGCTTCTTCAAGCGTGAAGGCCGCCCGACGGAGAAGGAGACGCTGGTCAGCCGCCTGATCGACCGTCCCATCCGTCCGCTGTTCGCCGATGGCTTCCGCAACGAGACGCAGGTCATCTGCACCGTGCTGAGCCACGATCTGGAGAACGATCCGGACATCGTCGCGATGGTCGGCACCTCGGCCGCGCTGACGATCTCCGGCATCCCGTTCCTCGGTCCGATCGGCGCCGCCCGCGTCGGCTACGTCGACGGCCAGTATGTGCTGAACCCGACCATGGACGCCGTTGATGGTTCCGCGCTCGACCTCGTGGTCGCCGGCACCCAGGAAGGCGTGCTGATGGTCGAATCGGAAGCCAAGGAGCTGTCCGAGGAGATCATGCTGGGCGCCGTGATGTTCGGTCACAGCGGTTTCCAGCCGGTCATCGACGCCATCATCGATCTGGCCGAAGAGTGCGCCAAGGAGCCGTGGGACCTGCCGGAGCCGGCCTACGACCGCGCCGCCCTGAAGGCGAAGCTGCGCGCGACCGTCGGCGCCGACGTGGAGGCCGCCTACACCGAGACGGTGAAGCAGGTCCGCTATGAGAAGATCGGCGCCGCCAAGGCGAAGGCGCTGGAGGCTCTGGCCGAGGCCCATGAGACCCAGGCCATCGTGACCGAGTTCAAGGAGCTGGAGGCCGACATCCTGCGCGGCGCCGTCCTGAAGACCGGCCGCCGCATCGACGGCCGCGACACCAAGACGGTCCGCCCGATCGTGTCGGAGGTCGGCGTGCTGCCGCGCGCCCACGGGTCGGCGCTGTTCACCCGCGGCGAGACCCAGGCGCTGGTCGTCACCACGCTGGGCACCAGCCAGGACGAGCAGATCATCGACGCGCTGCAGGGCGAGTACCGGGAGCACTTCATGCTCCACTACAACTTCCCTCCGTACTCGGTGGGCGAGGCCGGCCGCATGGGCTCGCCGGGCCGCCGCGAGATCGGCCACGGCAAGCTGGCGTGGCGCGCCATCCACCCGCTGCTGCCGAAGAAGGAGGACTTCCCCTACACGCTCCGCGTGGTGTCGGAAGTGACCGAGTCCAACGGCTCGTCGTCGATGGCGACGGTCTGCGGCACCTCGCTGTCGCTGATGGACGCCGGCGCTCCGCTGGCGCGTCCGGTGGCCGGCATCGCCATGGGCCTGATCAAGGAAGACGACGGCTTCGCGGTCCTGTCGGACATCCTGGGTGACGAGGATCACCTGGGCGACATGGACTTCAAGGTGGCCGGCACCGACGCGGGCATCACCGCGCTCCAGATGGACATCAAGATCACCTCGATCACCGAGGAGATCATGAAGATCGCCCTGGGCCAGGCCAAGGACGGCCGCCTGCACATCCTGGGCGAGATGTCCAAGGCCCTGACCGGCGCCCGCGAGGCGGTGAACGAGAACGCCCCGCGCATCACCGTGATCAACATTCCGAAGGAGAAGATCCGCGACGTGATCGGCTCCGGCGGCAAGGTGATCCGCGAGATCGTGGAGCAGACCGGCGCCAAGATCGACATCGAGGACGACGGCACGGTCAAAGTCGCCGCGGTGGACACCAAGGCCGCCCAGGCCGCCATCGACTGGATCAAGGGCATCGTCGCCGAGCCGGAAATGAATGTCGTCTACACCGGCAAGGTCGTGAAGGTCGTCGATTTCGGCGCCTTCGTGAACTTCCTGGGCTCCCGCGACGGCCTCGTCCACATTTCCGAGCTGGCGCAGCAGCGCGTTGGCAAGGTGTCGGACGTGGTGTCGCAGGGTGACTCGGTGAAGGTGAAGGTCATCGGCTTCGACGATCGCGGCAAGGTGAAGCTGTCGATGAAGCAGGTCGACCAGGCCACTGGCGAAGACCTGACCAAGAAGGACGGCCCCGCCGCCTGATCCTTCCTCTCCGCATAAGCGGGAATGGTTCTTCTCTCCCTCCCCTGCGAAAGCGGGGGAGGGTCGGGGAGGGGGCGAGGCGCCGAAAGGCGCCTTTTTCTTTGTCTGGCCCCCTACAGCCGCTCCGCCCGGAACGTGTCGCAAGCGTTCAGCTCGCCACGCTCCAGACCGGTCCGGAACCACTGCACCCGTTGGGCGGAGCTTCCGTGGGTGAAACTGTCCGGCGTCACGGCGCCGCGGGACTGGCGCTGCAGGCGGTCGTCGCCGATGGCGCTGGCCGCCATCAGGGCTTCCTCCACATCGCCGGGCTCAATGATCTGGCGCTCGCGGTTGGCGTGGTTGGCCCACAGCCCAGCGAAGCAGTCGGCCTGAAGCTCCAGCCGCACCGACAGCCCGTTGGCCTCGGCCTGCGATCCGGCCTGCCGCTGGGCCTGCTGCACGCGGTCGGAGATGCCAAGCAGGTTCTGCACATGGTGGCCGACCTCGTGGGCGATCACATAGGCCTGGGCGAAGTCGCCCGGCGCGCGGAAGCGGTCGCGCAGGTCGCGGTAGAAGCTGAGGTCGATGTACACCTTGAGGTCCTGCGGGCAGTAGAAGGGACCCATCGCCGCCTGGGCGAAGCCACAGCCGGAATCCACCGTTCCGGAGAACAGCACCAGCGCCGGGTCCTGGTAGGTCCGGCCGATCTGCTGGAACTGCGCCGCCCAGGTGTCCTCCGTGTCAGCGAGCACGACCGAGACGAAGCGTTTCAGCTCGTCATCCCCACCGCCGCGCGGAGCGTCGGATTGCTCGTAACGGGCCTGATCCTGCGGCGCCGTGCCCTGCAGAAGATCCAGCGGGTTGATGCCGAGCAGGAGCGAGACCACGACGATCACCGCCAGCCCGCCGATGCCGATCCCGCCGCGCCCGATGGGGATGCCGATCCCGCCGGTGCGGAACCCGCCGCTTCCGGGCGTGCCGCGCCGGTCCTCGACATTCTCACTCTCGCGACCGTCCTGCCACCGCATCGCCCGATCCTCCCCCGACGCATTGCCAAAGGAAAACCAGCGAGGGGGCGCGGCTGTTCCGGCGCTCCGCCGGATGCGTCAACCACGCGCTTGACCGCAAGCGGGGCCGTGCCATTTCCTAAAGCATGAACCACCGCTCCTTCGTCCCGACGGAACCCGCAACCGACACCGGCCCGCTGCCTTTCCGCGTGTACTGGTGGCAGGCGCTGGTCTTCTGGCTGCTCACCAACACCTATGGCGTGTTCGAGCGGGGCGGGGAGCCGTTTCCCGGCTATCAGCCCTCGCCGCTGCAGCCGCCGGGCTGGGCCTTTCCGGTCGTCTGGTTCAGCATCAGCCTGATCCAGCTCTGGGGCTGCGTGCGGCTGCTGAACGCGCCCTGGACGATCCGCTGGCGCCCGGCGCTGATCGGCATGCAGGGGGCGCTGTGGCTGCTCTACGCCAGCTTCGGATTCGCCTATTTCACGATGGGCAGCCCGATCCTGGCGGCGGCCTGGACCATCGCCTACTTCATCATCGCCTCGACCTGCGTGCTGCTGGTCTGGCCGGACGACCGCGCCATCGCGGCGAGCTGGCTGCCGCTGGTGCTGTGGACCGGCTTCGCCTCCATCGTCGCCGTCCATGGCGTCGTCCTGAACCCGGACCCGCTGTTCGGGCTGGGGCCGGGGCTGGGGACGCGCTGATCAGCCGCGGTAGCGGTGGGTCGCCCCGGTGAAGTCTTCAGCGAGATAGCCCCCCTCGCCGTCGGGCCGGACCCAGCCCGGCGCGGCGGGCGCCTTGCCATGCCCGCCGGGGATGTCCAGAACATAGGTCGGCTGGCAGAGGCCGGAGACGCGCCCGCGCAGCCCCTTCACCAGCGCCTGTCCCTCGGCCAGGGTCGGGCGGAAATGGCTGGTGCCGGCGGCAAGGTCGGGATGGTGCAGGTAATAGGGTTTGATCCGGTTGCGCACCAATCCCCGGAACAGCGCCTCAAGAACCGCCGCGTCGTCGTTGACGCCCTTCAGCAGCACGGTCTGGCCCAGCAGCGGGACGCCGGCGTCGGCCAGCCGGGCGATGGCGCCGCGCGCCTCGCCCGTCAATTCGTCGGCGTGATTGACATGGACGGCCATCCAGGTCGCCAGCTCCGGCGCTTTCAGCGCCTCGACCAGCTCCGCCGTGACGCGCGTCGGATCGGCGACGGGGATGCGGGTGTGCAGCCGGACCACCCCGACATGGGGGATGTCCGACAGGCTGCGGACGATGTGGGAGAGGCGTCGCGGCGACAGCAGCAGGGGATCGCCGCCGGTCACCACCACCTCCCACACCTCGGGATGCGTACGCACATACGCCAGGGCGGCGTCCAACTCGTCGGGCGACAGGGCCTCGCCGCCCGGGCCGACCATTTCCCGCCGGAAGCAGAAACGGCAATAGACCGCGCAGGCGTGCAGCGGTTTCAGCAAGACGCGGTCGGGGTAGCGGTGGACGATGCCCTTCACCGGGCTGCGCACCACGTCGCCGATGGGGTCCTCGCGCTCCTCCGGCGCGGTGTACGCCTCCTCCGGAGAGGGAACGTACTGCGCGTACAGGGGATCGCCGGGCGCGGCGTCCGCCAGCGTTTCCAGCAGGTACGGGGTCAGGGCGATGGCGTAGCGGTCGGCCACGGCGGCCACGGCCTCGCCCGCCGCGGGCGTCATCAGCCCGGCGGCCACCAGATCGGTCACGCTGTGGGCTGCCTTCATCGCTCGTTCCCGATCCGCCGCTTTGCGCCTAGTATGAGAGGCCCGCTCTTACTCCCGCAGGACCCATGCTGTCGACTCTTCCCCGCCTGATCGGCCACCGCGGCGCCAAGGAAAGCGCGCCGGAAAACACGCTCGCCAGCCTGCGCGAAGCCGCCCGCCAGGGCGCCGCCTGGGTCGAGGTGGACGTGATGCTCACCCGCGACCGCGTGCCGGTGCTGATCCACGACGACACGCTGGAGCGCACCACCAACGGCGCCGGGCCGGTGCCGGAGCTGACCTTGGCGGAGCTGAAGGCGTTGGACGCCGGTTCCTGGTTCGATACCCGTTTCGCTGGCGAAACGGTGCCGACCCTGGAGGAGGCGCTGGGCCTGATCCGCAAGTTGGGCCTGGGCCTGAATCTGGAGATCAAACCCTATCCCGGCCAGGAGGTGCCGACGGCGGACGTTGCGCTGGATCTGCTGACGCGGCTGTGGCCCGGCGGACTGCCCCTGCTGGTGTCCAGCTTCGAGGTGCCCTGCCTGGAGGTGGCGCGCGACCGGGCGCCAGAGATTCCGCGCGGCTACCTGCTGTGGGACCCGCCCGCCGACTGGTCGGCCATCGCCGACCGCATCGGTGCTGCCACGCTGAACGTCCATCAGGATCGCCAGACGGCGGAGAGCGTCGCCGCCTACCGCGCCACGGGGCGCCCGGTGCTGGCCTACACGGTCAACGACGCGGCGCGGGCGCGGACATTGTTCGGCTGGGGGGTGGCCGGTGTCTTCACCGACGCGCCCGGCCGGCTGGCGGCGGAGCTGGCCGCCGCGACGACCCCGTGAGGCGGTTCTTTCAGGGACCACAGGTTGACGCTTGGGGACATGGCGCTGTGACAGATTTTTTTCTAGCACCGCGAATCCGCTCGTCCGCACGGAAATTTCCTCATATATAGATCGCTCATGGCGGCTGGGCCGTCGGGGGCAGGACTCCCGGCGGAGTTTTTCGTCGTCTTTCGGGTCGCGCTGTCCGGGCGCCCACGCGCGGGCGCTCTCATGGTCTTGGAGGTTTCGTTGAAGGCGCTTAAGCCGTTGCTGATGTCTGGCCGGGAGGTTCTGCCGCTCGTCGAGGGTGGCAAGGGAATTGCCGTCTCCAACGGGGAAAGCTCGGGCGCCTGGGCGGCGGCCGGGGGGATCGGCACATTCTCGGGCGTGAACGCCGACAGCTACGACGAGAACGGCAATCTCCTGCCGCAGGTCTATCACGGCAAAACCCGCCGCGAACGCCATGACGAGCTGATCAAGTTCGGCATCCAGGGCGGCATCGCGCAGGCGCGCATCGCGCACGAGACGTCGAACGGCCAGGGCCGCATCCACATGAACGTCCTGTGGGAGATGGGCGGCGCCGAGCACATTCTGCACGGCGTGCTGGAAGGCTCCCAGGGCCTGATTCACGGCGTCACCTGCGGCGCCGGCATGCCCTACCGCGTGGCGGAGATCGCCGTGCACTACGGCGTGCACTACTACCCCATCGTCTCCTCGGCCCGCGCCTTCCGCGCCCTGTGGCTGCGGGCCTACCACAAGTTCCGTGAGAATCTGGGCGGCGTGGTCTATGAGGACCCGTGGCTGGCCGGTGGTCACAACGGCCTGTCCAACTCCGAGGACCCGCTGAAGCCGGAGGATCCGTTTCCCCGCGTCCTGGCGCTGCGCCAGATGATGAACAGCTTCGGCCTGAACGACACCCCCATCGTCATGGCGGGCGGCGTCTGGTGGCTGTCGGACTGGGAGGACTGGATCGACAACCCCGACCTCGGCCCGGTGGCCTTCCAGTTCGGCACGCGCCCGCTGCTGACCCAGGAAAGCCCGATCTCCAACGCCTGGAAGCACCGCCTGCTGACGCTGAAGGAAGGCGACGTCTTCCTGAACCGCTTCTCGCCGACGGGCTTCTACTCCTCCGCCGTCAAGAACCCGTTCCTGATGGACCTGATGGCCCGCTCGGAACGTCAGGTGGCCTATCTGCCCAAGCCGGTGGGCGAGCATTCCGCCGAACTGCCGCTGGGTCCGCGCGGCCGCCCGGTCTATGTGACCGAGACGGACAAGGCCCGCGCCGAGGGCTGGCTGTCCCAGGGCTTCACCAGCGGCCTGAAGACGCCGGACAGCACGGTCATCTTCGTCACGCCGGAGCAGGCGGAGCGCATCCACCGCGATCAGGTGGACTGCATGGGCTGCCTGTCGGCCTGCAACTTCTCCAACTGGGCGCAGAACGAGGAAGGCACGAACGGCAAGCGCGCCGATCCGCGCTCCTACTGCATCCAGAAGACCCTGCAGGCGGTCAGCCACACCGACGACTGCGAAAACCAGCTCATGTTCGCCGGTCACAACGCCTTCCGCTTCGCGTCGGACCCCTACTACAAGGACGGGTTCATCCCGACCGTGAAGCAGCTGGTCGAGCGGATCGCCACCGGCTACTGACGCCGGCGGCCCGTGGATTTGCGGGGGGCTCTTGCCCCCTGACCTGAAATCGTTCTAAAGTGAGCGGGCTGCGGCAGATCGCCGCGGTCCGTTTCGCGTTCCGACTTTGTGACCTGAACCACGGCGAACAGACGACGATGACCGGCACCCGACCCTTCAAGCGCGCCCTCGACCGCCTGCAGACGGCAGGCTTCCGCCCGACGCGCCAGCGTCTGGGGCTGGCCCGCCTGCTGTTCGAAGGGGAGCACCGCCACGTCACCGCCGAGCAGCTCCACACCGAAGCCATGGGGGCGGACCTGCGCGTCTCGCTGGCCACGGTCTACAACACGCTGAACCAGTTCACCGCCGCCGGCCTGCTGCGCGAGGTGGTGGTGGAGGCGGGCAAGTCCTATTTCGACACCAACACCAGCGACCATCACCATTTCTTCCTGGAAGGGACGGGCCGGCTGGAGGACATCCCCGGCGACGACGTGGTGGTCCAGCATCTGCCGCCGGCCCCGCCGGGCACGCGCATCGCGCGGGTGGACGTGATCGTCCGGTTGAGCGCGGAGCCGGGCGAGGACCGCTGAAGGACGGGTGGTCGATGGCCGTCTCCGGAAAAAATCCGTCTCCCAACCGGGTCCTCGGGGAATTTCCGGAACATTGACGCGTTTTGGGAGCAATGGCATAAGCCGTAGCCGAGGCTCGGCCGCCGGAGGCCCCACGCCCGCGCGCGGCCGGGCCGGACAGAACCCCGTCTGGAGAACGCCGCCATGTCGCTGAAGGGCACGAAGACCGAGCAGAACCTCAAGGCGGCTTTCGCGGGTGAGAGCCAGGCCAACCGCCGCTATCTCTATTTCGCCCAGAAGGCCGATGTGGAGGGCCACAACGAGGTCGCCGCCGTCTTCCGCTCCACCGCGGAGGGCGAGACCGGTCACGCCCACGGCCATCTGGAATTTCTGGAGGAGGCCGGCGACCCGATCACCGGCCTGCCCATCGGCGACACGGTGAGCAACCTGAAGGCCGCCATCGCCGGCGAAACCCACGAATACACCGACATGTATCCGGGCATGGCCCGCACCGCCCGCGAGGAAGGCTTCGAGGAGGTCGCGGACTGGTTCGAGACGCTGGCCAAGGCCGAGCGGAGCCACGCCGGGCGGTTCCAGAGGATGCTGGACCAACTGTCGTCATGACGGCGCGCCGGACCGCGATCACCCGCGCCGATATCCTTCCCCTGGACCGCTACGCCCTCGAACGGGCCGCCCGCCGCAGCGGGCTGGTCGCCGTGAAGAAGAGGCGCCGCGTTGCGGTCGGCCCCTACGCCCTCGTCCATTTCGAGAATTACGAGACGATGTGGCAGCAGGTCCACGAGATGCTGTTCATCGAGCGGGGCGGGGAGGACCAGATCGACGGTGAGCTTCGCGCCTACAACGGCCTGATTCCGCAAGGGACGGAACTGGTCGCCACGGTGATGTTCGAGATCGCCGACCCGGAGCGCCGCGCCGCGGCGCTCGGCCGGCTGGGCGGGGTGGAGCGGACGGTGACGCTGCGCTTCGCCGGCCACACGGTGACTGGCCGGCCGGAGGAGGATGTGGCGCGCACGAACGAGGCCGGCAAGACGTCCGCCGTCCATTTCCTGCATTTCGGCTTCACGCCGGAGCAGATCGCCGCCTTCCGCACGCCGGGGACGGAGGTGGTCCTCGGCATCGCACATCCCCGCTACGGCCACATGGCGGTGGTGCCGGAAGCGGTGCGGGCGGAGCTTGCGGGGGATTTCGGATAGGGGAGACCCTTGCCCCCTCCCTGACCCTCCCCCGCCTTCGGCAAGGGAGGGGAAATCGGCCCTCCCCTGCGAAGCGGGGGAGGGAGGGACCCGCGAAGCGGGAAGGTGGGGGCAAGCCGCCTCCGTTACTCGAACGTCTCGTCCTTGTAGGCGCCCCAGAACTCCCCACGGCTCATCCAGCCGCGATAGCCCTTCAGGTCCACCTCGCACCACTCGCCCTTGCACTTGCGCAGCCAGCCGATCACGCCCGGCTGGGCGCGGGCCACGACGGCGGCGTCGCCGCTCGGTTCCTTGCGGACGGTGCGGATGTCGCCGGTGATGACGATGCTGCGCTTGCCCGACAGCATGCTCTGGTGCACCCAGCCCTCGCTGCCCTCCCAGTCGCGGATGCGGCGCCAGGTATCGAACTCCTGGGTGATCTCCACCGGCATTTCCTTGCGGGTGAACACCCATTCGATGGGGTAGCGCACGTTGGGGCCGGTGCGCGCGTTCACCTCGCCCGAGCGCAGCGACACGAAGCGGGGGATCGGCAGACCCGAGGCGTGGGTCGGGTCCTTCTCGCGCCGCCCGCCTTCCGATGCGTCTGCGGTGGACGGCGTGACCGGCGCCAAGGCTGCGATGGCCAGCGCCAGAACGGCGAGAGCGCGGCGGATGGCAGACGTCGTCGGCAACGGCAACACCGGCAGCCCCGTGCTGTGGAGATCGGAAGGATTTGAGTCGGACGCACTATAATTAGGGGTAGCCGCCGGGAGCAAGCGCAAGGCGCGGGTGGGCGCACGGCATCGGTTCTTGTCACATCGCGGGGCGGCTCATGAGGCTGACCGCCGCGCCGAATCGTCACTGCCATCTGGACAGCTTCCCAACCGCTTGATAGGACAAGCGTCGGCCCGGAATGGGGGAGGCACCGTCCAATGACCGAAAAGAAGAAGCCGCTCGTCGTCGTCACCCGGAAGTTGCCCGACGTCATCGAGACGCGGATGATGGAGCTGTTCGACGCACGGCTGAACTCCGACGACGAACCCCTGACCCACGCGCAGCTCATCGACGTGGTGCAGACGGCTGACGTGCTGGTTCCCACCGTCACCGACCGGATCGACCGCGAGGTGATCGAGAAGGCCGGGCCGCAGCTCCGCCTCATCGCCTCCTTCGGGACGGGCGTCGACCACATCGACCTGAAGGCGGCGCGGGAGCGCGGCATCAGCGTCACCAACACGCCGGGCGTCCTGACCGAGGATACGGCGGACATGACCATGGCCCTGCTGCTGGCGGTCGGCCGCCGGCTGGCGGAAGGCGAGCGGCTGGTGCGCTCCGGCCAGTGGAAGGGTTGGGGGCCGACGACGATGCTCGGTCACCGCATCCAGGGCAAGCGGCTGGGCATCCTCGGCATGGGCCGCATCGGGCAGGCGCTGGCGCGCCGGGCGCGCGCCTTCGGCATGTCGATCCACTACCACAACCGCCGCCGCGTCTATCCGGATGTCGAGCAGGAACTCGAGGCGACCTATTGGGACAGCCTGGACCAGATGCTGGCGCGCATGGACGTGGTGTCCATCAACTGCCCGCACACCCCGGCCACCTACCACCTGCTGTCGGAGCGCCGGCTGAAGCTGCTGCGCCCGCACTGCTTCATCGTCAACACCTCGCGCGGCGAGGTCATCGACGAGACGGCGCTGACCCGCATGCTGTCGAAGGGCGAGATCGCCGGCGCCGGCCTGGACGTGTTCGAGCACGAGCCGGCGGTGAACCCGAAGCTGCTGAGGCTCGACAACGTGGTCCTGCTGCCGCACATGGGCTCCGCCACCATCGAGGGCCGGATCGACATGGGCGAGAAGGTCATCATCAACATCAAGACCTTCGCGGACGGCCACGCCCCGCCCGACCGCGTCCTGGAAACGCTGCTGTAAGGCTGAGTGCTGGAGAGGGCGTCTAGAGGACGCCCTCATACAGGCTGGCCATGGGGATCTCGATCCCGACCGAGGGGAAGCGCAGCAACCCGCCCCCGATGACGTCGCGGACAACCCAGCTTTGTTCATCCTCGCGGTGCCACAGCTCGGCGCAGCGCTTCGTCGAGTCGAGCAGCAGAATTTCCTGCACCGACGGGATTTCCCGATAGACCGCCAGCTTCCGGCCACGGTCGAACTGGGCGGTGGAGGGCGACAGGATCTCGACGATGATCGTCGGGTCCGGCACCGGAACCATGCCGGGCTTCAAGGGCTGGCAAGTCACCGCGATGTCCGCCTGGAAATAGGTGTCCTCGTGGTCGGAAAGCCGAATGCCCGCTTCGGAAACGACACGGCATGGAGGCCGGAGCCGGGTTCCGATCTGAATGCCGATGGCCATCGCCAAGGCGCCATGGGTCGCAGCGGGCGGCGCCATGGCGACGGGTTGACCGCCGTCCAGCTCATAGCGGGTGTCCGTTCCGTCGTTCCAGACGAGGAACTCTTCCACGGTCATCGGGCTGGGTGCCGGATCGCTCATGCCCATGAGTATGGCCCTCTCCCTCGTCGCTTCCAAGTGGGCGCCGTCCAAGGGGCCGCCGCGGTTATTCCGCGGCCAGCCCGCCGCCCAGCTCGATCCGGACCTCGACCACGCCGGGCTCGTCCAAGTTCTCCTTGCGGATGAATCCCAGGGCGCGGCACATGCCGAGCATGCTGGTGTTCTCGCGCAGGACCTCGCCGTAGACCTCCTTGATTCCGCGGGAGCGGGCGTAGTCCAGGATCTTGTTCATCAGCTGGTAGCCCAGCCCCTGGCCCTTCATGTCCGACCGCACCATCACGGCGTATTCGGCGCGCAGGTTGTCGGGGTCGGCGGTGATGCGCACCACGCCGTACATGATGGTGTCGCCGGTCTCCGGGTCCGGCCCGACGGCGACCAGACCCATCTCGCGGTCGTAGTCCATCTGGGTCAAACGGGCGGCGGCCTGGTGCGACAGCCGCTTCAGCGGCGCGAAGAAGCGCAGCCGCAAGTCCTCCTGCGTCTGGTTGGCCACCATGTGGTGCACCAGCGGCTCGTCCTCCGGCAGGATGGGGCGGACAAGGAACTGGCGGCCGTCCTTGATGGTGATCCGGTCCTCCAGCCCCTTGGGGTAGGGGCGGATGGCCAGACGCTTGGCGCCGGGCAGGGCCGGGACGCCGACCTTGATGCGGGCGTCGAGCGCCAGCACGCCCTCCGCGTCGGCGAGCAGCGGGTTGACGTCCAGCTCGGCGATCTCCGGGAAATCGACGATGAGCTGCGAGATCTTGTTCAGCGTCAGCGCCACCGCCTCCAGATCGACCGCGGCGCGCGAACGGTAGCCCTGCAGCTGCCGCCAGATGCGGGTGCGGCCCATCAGCTCGGTCGCCAGCTTCATGTTCAGCGGCGGCAATGCCAGCGCATAGTCCTCCACCACCTCCACCCCGATGCCGCCCTCGCCGAACAGCAGGACGGGGCCGAACAGCTCGTTCTCGGTCATGCCGACGATCAGCTCGTAGGCGTCGGGGCGCACCGCCATCTCCTGGACGGTGAAGCCCTCGATGCGGGCATCGGGCACCGCCTCGCGCACGCGGGCCAGCATCGCTTCGGCCTCGGCCTTGACCTCCGCCGGCTCGGTCAGGTGCAGGGCGACGCCGCCGACGTCCGACTTGTGGGTGATGTCCGGCGACAGGATCTTCAGCGCCAGCGGCCCGCCGATCATCTCGGCGCAGTGGGCGGCCTCCTCCGGCGTGTCGGCGCGGCGGGTGTCGACCACCGGGACGCCGTAGGCGGCGAGCACGCGCTTGGCCTCATACTCGCTCAGCCAGTCGCGCTTCTCGGCGATGGCGCGGGAGATGATCTTGCGCACCGTGATGCCGTCGGGCTGGAAATCCTCCGGCACCGACGGCGGCGTCTCCATCAGCAGCTCCTGGTTCCGGCGGTATTCCACCAGATGCAGGAAGGCGCGCACCGCGTGGCTGGGCGTGTCGTAGGTCGGGACGCGGTTGGCGGCGAACAGCTTGCGCGCTTCCGCCGCCGTGTTGTCGCCCAGCCAGCTCGTCAGCACCGGGTGCTTGCGCGTCTTGTTGGCGATCATGGTGTCGACCACGGCCTGCGCGGCGGCCAGCCCGTCGGTCACCGCGGTCGGGCAGTTCAGCACCAGAACGGCGTCGTTGTTGGGGTCGGCCATCAGCGCGTTCAGCGCGTCGGCGTAGCGCTTGGGCGGGGCGTCGCCGCCGATGCGCAGCGGGTTGCGGGCGCTGCCGGCGCCCAGCGCCTTCTCCAGCGCGTCCATCGTCTCCGGCGCGAACTGGGCCAGACGCCCGCCGGACAGGATCAGGCTGTCGGTCGCCATCACGCCCATGCCGCCGCCGTTGGTCAGGATGGCCAGCCGGTCGCCGGTGATCGGCGCCCCGGTGCCCAGCGTGCCCACCGCGTCGAACAGCTCGTCCAGCCCGGTGACGCGCAGGATGCCGGCGCGGCGGAAGGCGGCGTCATAGACGGCGTCGGACACCGCCAGCGCCCCGGTGTGGGAGGTCGAGGCCTCCAGCGCCTCGTCGGTGCGGCCGGACTTGATGACGATCACCGGCTTCTGGCGGGCGGCGGAGCGCGCCGCCGACATGAACTTCCGGGCGTCGCTGATGCTCTCGATGTAGAGCAGGATGGCGCGCACGGTGGCGTCGCCGGCCAGATAGTCCAGCAGGTCGCCGAAATCGACGTCCGCCTTGTCGCCCATTGAGATCAGGTGCGAGAAGCCGATCCCCCGCGCCGTCGCCCAGTCGGCGATCGAGGTCACCACCATGGACGACTGCGCCACCAGCGCCACGTCGCCCTTCCTCGGCGTGACATGGCCGAAGCTCGCGTTCAGCCCGCGGCCCGGCACCATGATGCCCAGGCTGTTGGGACCCAGGACGCGCATCAGGTGGGGCTTCGCCGCCTCGCGCAGGGTCTGGGTCTGCTCCTTGGAAAAGCCGCTGGAGATGACGATGGCCGCCTTGGTCCCGCGCTTGCCCAGCGCCTCGACGGTGGCGGGCACCGTGGCGGCCGGGGTGCAGATCACCGCCAGATCCGGCGTGACCGGCAGATCGTCCACCGACTTGTAGGTCAGCACCCCCTCGACCGCGCGCTCGCCGGTCACCGGCATGATCGGGCCGTCGAACCCGGCGTTGAACAGGTTGCGGGCCACCACGGCGCCGATGGTGTTCGGCTTTCGGGTCGCCCCGATCAGGGCGATGGAGGCGGGCTTGAACAGGCGGTCGAGGTTGCGAACGGTCATGGCCGGGTTCCGGGGGTTCGTCTCACACAGCAAGGCTCGAACAGCCGCCATTCCGCTAAAGATCGGACCAGGGCCGTCGACTTGCAATCAGCGGTAAGGAGGCAATCGCAGGACGGGAACGCGACCGATCGCCGCTCATGTTGCGGTGCAACATACACATTGGTCATACCTTTGTACAGGCGCCCTTTGTCGCGCCCCCTCCCGGAGCGGATATCCCCGTCGCGCATCGGGGCTTGAGCGGGCGGGCGCGATGCTCCACCCTGTTGACCTTCAACGGAAAAAATCAGGGAGCGGGAGCCATGAAGGTCGGGATCGTCGGGGCCGGCGCGGTGGGCGCCACCGCCGGATTCGCCATGGTGATGAGCGGTGCGGCCAGCGAGGTCGTGCTGGTCGACATGAACGAGAAGCTGGCCGCGGCCCAGGCGCAGGACATCGCCCACGCCGTGCCCTTCGCCCGCGCCGCCCAGGTGCGCCACGGCGGCTACGCGGCGCTGGCCGGGGCCGGCGTGGTGGTGCTGGCCGCCGGCGTGGCGCAGCGGCCCGGCGAGACGCGCCTGCAACTGCTGGAGCGCAACGCGGCGGTCTTCGGCGCCATCATCCCGGCGGTCCTTGCGGCGGCGCCCGACGCCATCCTGCTGGTGGCGACCAACCCGCTGGACGTGATGACGCAGATCGCCACCCGCATCTCCGGCCTGCCGCCGTCGCGGGTGATCGGCTCCGGCACGATCCTCGACACCGCGCGGTTCCGCGCGCTGCTCGCCGACCGGCTGGGGGTGACGCCGAAGTCGGTGCACGCCCATGTGGTGGGCGAGCATGGCGATTCGGAAGTCCTGCTGTGGTCCGGCGCCACCGTGGCCTGCCTGCCGGTGGACCGCGGCGCCGAGCGGCTGAAGCGCCCCCTGACGGCGGAGGACCGCGCCGCTATCGACGAGGGCGTGCGCCGCGCCGCCTATCACATCATCGACGGCAAGGGCCACACCGCCTTCGGCATCGCCGGCGGCCTGTCGCGCATCGTGGCGGCCATCGCCGGGGACGAGCGGGCGGTGCTGACCTGTTCCATCCTCAACGACGAGGTTCTGGGGGTGCCGGACGTGGCGCTGTCGCTGCCGCGGGTGATCGGGGCGGGCGGCGTCCTGGAGACGGTGATGCCCGACCTGTCGGAGGAGGAGGCGGCGGCGCTGAAGCGCAGCGCGGACATCCTGAAGGAGGCGGTGACCTCGGTGGAGAAGTCGCTGCCCTGACCGGATGAGGGAAAAAGCGCGGCCGGTCCGCGTTGCAGGACCGGCCCCGCGCTGCGGAGCCGGCCCTTGCAACCCGTCCAGTCGACAGGCGCGTCAGACCACCGGGCCGAGCTGGCCCTTGGTGGCGGCGGCGGCGCGCTCCATGCCTTCCTGGATCTTCTTGGCGGCTTCCTGCTCGTCGCCCCAGCGCAGGATCTTCACCCACTTGCCCTTTTCCAGATCCTTGTAGTGCTGGAAGAAGTGGGCGATCTGCTCGGTGGTGATCTCCGGCAGGTCCTTGTAGGACTTCACGCTGCTGTAGAACGGGTGCAGCTTGTCGACCGGAACGGCCAGCAGCTTCTCGTCCTCGCCGCCCTCGTCCTCCATGAACAGCACGCCGATCGGGCGCGAGCGCAGGACGGCGCCCGGGATGACCGAATGGCGGCCGACCACGCAGACGTCCACCGGGTCGCCGTCACCCGACAGGGTGTGCGGGATGAAGCCGTAGTTGCAGGGGTAGTACATGGCGGTGTGCAGGAAGCGGTCGACGAACATCGCGCCCGACTCCTTGTCGATCTCGTACTTCACCGGCTCGCCGCGCAACGGGATCTCGATGACCACGTTCACGTCCCACGGGGCGTTCTTGCCGACCGGAACCTTGCTGAGATCCATGGAAAACCATCCTTCGACTGCAAAAGCGGGTTGCGCTTGGTTGTGGACGCGGGCCAAAGCTCCCGGCGCCGCGCGCGCGGAGTTTAGGCAGAAGCGGGCATAAGTCAAAGCCACTTGCGCAGGTGCGGCAAAGGGACGAGCCTTCGCCATGCCCTGCATCCTCTTTGCGCTGCTCTGTCTCGCCTTTTTTCCCCTTGCGGCACGGGCCGATCCCCCCGCGAAGGCTGTCCACGCCATCGCCATGCATGGCGACCCCGCCTATCCGCCGGATTTCGCGCATTTCGCCTACGTCAATCCCGACGCGCCGAAGGGCGGCACGCTGCGCCAGGCGGTGACCGGCGGCTTCGACACGCTGAACCCCCATGTGGTCAAGGGCGTGGCGGCGCTGGGGCTTGGTTTCGTCTTCGAAACGATGCTGTCCCGCTCGTGGGACGAGCCCTTCTCGCTCTACGGCTTGCTGGCCGAGGGCCTAGAGGTGCCGGAGGACCGGAGCACCGCCACCTTCCACCTGAACCCCGCCGCGCGCTGGCACGACGGGACGCCGGTGACCGCCGCCGACGTGCTGTTCTCGCTGGAGGTCCAGCGCGCCCACGGCACGCCGAACCGCCGCCAGTTCTACGCCAAGGTGGCGAGCGCCGCGGCGCTGGACGAGCGCACCGTCCGCTTCGCCTTCGCCCCCGGCCCGGACGGGCGCTTCGACCGCGAGATGCCGCTGCTGATGGGGCTGATGCCGATCCACGCCAAGGCGTGGTGGGCGGGGCGGGACTTCGCCGCCACGACGCTCGACCCGCCGCTGGGCAGCGGCCCCTACCGGGTCAAACAGGCGGAGGCCGGGCGGCGCATCGTCTACGAGCGGGTGGCCGACTACTGGGGGCGGGACCTACCGTCTCGGCGCGGGCTGTTCAACGCCGACACGCTGGATTTCACCTATTACCGCGACGACTCGGTGGCGCTGGAGGCTTTCCTGGCCGGGCAGGGCGACGTGCGGCGTGAATCCGATCCCGCCAAATGGGCCACCGGCTACGACGGCCCGGCGCTCCGAGACGGGCGGATCGTGCTGGAGGAATTACCGCACCGCCGTCCGGAATTCGCCCGCGGGCTGATCTTCAACACCCGGCGTCCACCGTTCCAGGACATCCGGGTGCGGCGGGCGCTGGGCCTCGCCACGGATTTCGCCTGGATCGGCAAGACCCTGTTCCACGGCGCGCTGGTCCGCACCGCGAGTTACTACCCGAATTCAGAGCTGGCGGCGGAGGGCCTGCCGGGACCGGAGGAATTGGCGGTGCTGGAGCCCTTCCGCGACCGCCTGCCGCCGGCGCTGTTCAGTACACCCTTCACCCTGCCGCACACCGACGGCAGCGGCCCGGCGGGCGGGCGGGGGAACCTGCGCGAGGCGCTGCGCCTGCTGGCCGAGGCCGGCTGGCGGGTGAGCGGCGGGCGACTGACCGACGGGGCGGGGCGTCCCTTCGCTTTCGAAATCCTGCTGGGCAACCCGGCGGACGAGCGGGTGGCGCTGGAGTACGCCCGCTCGCTGGATCGGCTGGGCATCGCCGCCACGGTGCGCACGGTGGACAACGCGCAGTATCAGGGGCGGCTTGATCGTTTCGATTTCGACATGACCCTGGGCTGGTGGGTTTCCAGCCTCTCGCCGGGCAATGAGCAGCTTTATTATTACGGGTCCGAGGCGGCGGGCCAGCCGGGCAGCCGCAACTACCCCGGCATCCGCGACCCGGCGGTGGACGCCATCGCCGCCTCCATCGCCGCGGCGCGGACGCGCGCCGACCTCGTGGCCCGCGTCCGCGCGCTCGACCGGGTGCTTCTGTGGGGCCATTACATGGTGCCGCTGTTCCACAGCCCGGCGGACCGCATGGCCCGCTGGTCGCGGCTGAAGCACCCGGAGGCGACGCCCCTCTACGGCCCGCTGGTCGAATCCTGGTGGATCGAGGAGGGCGGCTGAGCCTCGCCATGTTCACCATGGATTTGCCCATCATGGACCCGGTAGGCGTGCAGGATCACATCGACCACGGCGTCCAGGTCGGTGAAGCGGTCGGTGTTGACGATCAGGTCGTACTGCAGCGGATCGCCGTTGGAGACCTTGAAGAACTCCTTGAAATACTTGGCGCGGGCGGCGTTGACCCGCTGCACCTCGTGCAGCGCGTCGGCGACCTTGGCGGGATCGCCGCCGGCCAGCCGCGCGGCGCAGACCTCGTCCGAGCCGACGATGCGGACGCGGAAGCGCGGCGCCCCGCGCAGCAGCAGATGCGCCCCGCGCCCGACGATCACCCCGCCGCGGAAGGCGATGCCGTTGACCACGCGGGTCAGCAGCCGCTGATACTCGGTCAGCGGATCGTGCAGCCCCATCAGGCTGGCGTAGAGGAACATCCCCGTCCGCCCCGGCAGCTTCTCGTCGAGCTGGCGCATCAGCGCGGGATCGGAGGTGGCCGTCGCCACCACGGCGTCGAGGATTTCCTTGTCGAAGCAGGACACCCCCAGCGACTTGGCGAGCTTCGCCGCGATCGCCTCGCCGCCGGTGCCGTGCTCGCGGGCGATGGTGACGACGGGGGGCGGCGACTCCAGCGGGCCGGAGCGGGGCCGATGCGGCTGGAGCTGGTCGGTTCGGATGTAGGTCAGAAGCGCCTGGAATTCGTCGCGGGCCATGGCTTCCCTCCGCGAACGGTTGCGACGCCTTCAGTGTCCGGCCGGGGGGCGGCGGGGTCAACGACGCCCAAGGGGGAGGGGCACGCCGCCGCACCCCTTCCGCGCGCCGCCGAAAAGGACCCTACAGCACCCGGACCGCGATCACCGTCAGCAGGACGACGATGATCCACAGGGCGACGCGCTCGCTGATCCGGCGCTCCACCCAGCGGTCGAGCATGTGCTTGATCGAATGGGGGTGCAGGCGCAGGCCGCCGTCGGCCAGTTCGGCGGCGGCGCGTTCGGCCTGGTTCACCAGCCGGGGCAGGCGGCGCACCGTCGACACCACGGCCTCCAGATCGTCGAGGATCTGGGCTTCCGGCCCGCGGTTCTCGCGCATCCAGTCCTCGATCAACGGGCGCGCCAGCTCCCACATGTTGATGTCGGGGTTCAGGATGCGGCCCACCCCTTCCGCCGTCAGCATGCTCTTCTGGAGCAGGAGGAGCTGCGGCTGGGTCTCCATCTCGAACTGCTCGGTCACCGCGAAGAGCTGGGCAAGCAGCCGGCCGACGGAGATCTCGCTCAGCGGCTTGTTCTGCAGCGGCTCGCCAATGGCGCGGCAGGCCTGGGTGAAGACCTCGATCGACTGGTGGCGGGGGACGTACCCCGCCTCGAAATGGACCACGGCGACGCGGCGGTAGTCGCCGGTCAGGAAGCCGATGAGCATGTCGGCGAGGTAGGTCCGCGTCGCCCGGTCCAGCCGGCCCATGATGCCGAAATCGACGGCGGTGATGTTGCCGTCCTGGGTGACGAACAGGTTGCCGGGATGCAGGTCGGCGTGGAAGAAGCCGTCGCGGAACACCTGGTTGAAGAAGCTGGCCGAGGCCTTCGCCAGGATCTCGTCGCGGTCGTAGCCGGCGGCGTCGAGCCTTTCCGACTCGTCGACCTTGAAGCCGCGGATGCGCTCCAGCGTCAGGACGCGGCGCGCCGTGCGGTCCCAGTCGATGGCCGGGACGTTGAAGGTGGGGTCGTCCCTGAAATTGTCGCCCAGCTCCGACGCCGCCGCGGCTTCCATCCGCAGCTCCATCTCCAGGCGGGAGGTGCGGGCGAAGGTGTCCACCACCTCGCGCGGGCGCAGCCGCTTCAGCTTGGGCATGACCACGACGGCCAGCTCGGCCAGCCAATAGAACAGGTCGATGTCCCGCTCGAAGGCGTTCTCGATGCCCGGCCGCAGCACCTTCACTGCGACCTCCCGCCCGTCGGCGGTGACGGCGAAATGCACCTGCGCGATGGAGGCGGCGGCGACCGGCACCTCGTCGAAGCTGCGGAACAGCTTGCCGATCGGGGCGCCCAGCTCCTCCTCGACGATGGCGCGGGCCTGCGATCCTGGGAAGGGCGGCAGCTTGTCCTGGAGCTCGGCCAGATCCAGCGCCATCCGTTCGCCGACGAGGTCGGAGCGGGTGGAGAGCAGCTGGCCCAGCTTGATGTAGGTCGGCCCCAGGTCGGCCAGCGCGCGGGCCAGCCGCTGGCCGACGCGGCCCGGCTCCTTGGCGTTGCCGACCCAGCGCCAGAACAGCGCGAAGCCGGGGGCGGTCTGCGGCAGCGTTTCCGGCAGCGCGTTGTAGCGCGCCAACGTGCGGCCGATCACGAAGAGGCGGCCGATGTTTCGGGCGGTCCGGAACAGCATCCGGTCAGATCCGCCAGCCGGAATGGATGGCGGCGATGCCGCCCGTCAGGTTGCGCACGCGCACCGCGCCGAATCCCGCGGCCTCGATGCGCTTGACCAGCGCCTGCTGCTCGGGGAAGCGGCGGATGCTCTCCGCCAGATAGCGGTAGCTGTCCTCGTCCCCGGCCACCATGCGGCCGAGCCGCGGCAGGACCTGGAAGGAATAGACGTCGTAGATCTCGCGCAGGACCGGAAGGACCACGTGGCTGAACTCCAGGCAGAAGAACTTTCCGCCGGGCTTCAACACGCGGCGCGCCTCGGAAAGCGCGGCGTCGATGCGCGTGACGTTGCGCAGGCCGAACGCAATCGTATAGGCGTCCACCGAACGGGAGGCGATGGGCAGCCTTTCGGCGTCGCCGACCGTCCAGTTCACGCCGGTCAGCAGGTTGCGGTCGTAGGACCGGTCGCGCCCGACGCGGACCATCGACTCGGTGATGTCGCAGACCACGGCCCGCCCGCCGCCGCGCTCCAGGAAGCGGAAGGCGATGTCGCCGGTGCCGCCCGCCACGTCGAGCAGCGTCATGTCGGCCTTGGGCGCCACCATCTCCATCAGCGTGTCCTTCCACAGCCGGTGGATCCCGCCCGACATCAGGTCGTTCATCAGGTCGTAGCGCCCGGCCACGCTGTCGAAGACGGCGCGGACGAGGCCGGACTTGGCGTCGGGGTCGACGGGGCGGTAGCCGAACCAGTTCCCTTCGGCCCCGGCGGACACGCCGGTGGCCTGGGCCGGAGCTGCGGGCTGGGACGGGGCGGAGGGGGTGCGCGGATCGGTCATGGCGCGCAACATAGCGCGCGACCTGGGCTTGCGCCAGCCGGGGCGTTGCCGTGACGCACCCCCGGCGCGCGGTTTTTGCGGGCTTGACCCTGCGTCCCGGCTTCGCCACCGTGCCGCGGGCGGACGATGGGGGACGGACGGGGGGACCATGGCCACGCTGCAGGAAGCCCTGCTGATCGCCTTCGACCTTCAGCGGGAGGGGCGCTTCGCCGAGGCCGACTCGGTCTACGGGCAGATTCTCGACGCCGTTCCCGGCCACCCGCCGGCCCTGCATCTGCGCGGCCTCCTCCTTGCCCAATGCGGGCGGCTGGAGGAGGGCTGCACCCTGGTCGGGCAGGCCGTGGCCGGTGACGGAAGCCAGCCCGATATGCACACCAACCACGCCAGCCTGCTGGAGGCGCTGGGCCGCTTCGGCGCGGCGGCGGAGGCGCTGGCCAGCGCCGCGGTCCTCGATCCGGAACGCGTGGCGCTTCTCAACAATTTCGCGGTGCGCCGGCTCGCCGCCGGTGATCCGGCCTCGGCGGAACAGGCCCTGCGCGCGGCGGTGGTCCTCCGGCCGGGGCTGGCCGATCCGCGCATCAACCGCGCCGAGGCGCTGGACGCACTGGGCCGCGCGGAGGAGGCGCTGGCCCAGCGGCGGATCGCCGCGCTGCTGGCCCCGGACGACGCCGCCCTACTGGGGGCGCTGGCCCTGCGGCCCGACGCGGGGGAGGCGGCCTTGCGCCGCGCCCTGTGGCTCGATCCGGCGCGGGCGGTGCTGTGGAACCGGCTGGGCGCGCGGCGGAAGGACCTTGGCGCGCTGCCCGCGGCCCGCCACGCCTACGAGCGCGGTCTGGCGCTGGACCCCGCCGACGCCGCGCTGTGGAACAACCGGGCCAATGTTCTGAAGGGGCAAGGCGATCCGGACGGCGCGCGGGACGTCCTGCGGCGGGCGGCGGCGCTCCAGCCGGACTCGGCGCCGATCCGCAACAACCTCTCCGACGCCCACGCGCTCTGCGGCGACCCGGAGGCGGCGCTGGCCGAGGCGGAAGCGGCGCTCGCCCGCGACCCCGTGCTGGCCGACGCGCGGTTGGCGCGGGCCTCGGGGCTGCTGGCGCTCGGGCGCTTCGCCGAGGGCTGGGACGCCTGGGAGAGCCGCTGGTCCGCCGAACCCTGGTGCCGCACCGCCGGGCGCTTTCCGCAGCCGCCGTGGACCGGTCGGCCGCTGGGCGGCGGGCGGCTGCTCGTCTGGGGGGAGCAGGGGGTGGGCGACGAGCTGATGTTCGCCACGCTGCTTCCATTGTTGACGCAATCGTCAATGAACGAGACGCAATCATCAACTGCGGCTTCGGCCGGCTTTTTGCTGGAATGCGACGCCCGGCTGGCGCCGCTGTTCGCCCGTGCACTGCCGGGGGTGGAGGTGGTGCCGCGCGGCCCGCAGCCGGACCCGCGCCTGTCGGCCCCGGACATCGCCGCGCAGATTCCCTCGGGCAGCCTGCCGCGCCTGCTGCTGCGCGCCGAGGAGGATTTCCGCCGGCTCCGTCCGATCCTGAGTGTCGATCCGGTGCGGGTGCCGCCGCTTCGACGGACCGGCCGGCGTCCCCTGGTCGGCATCGCCTGGCACACTACCAACCCGAAATGGGGGCGCCTGCGCAACGTGCCGCCGGCCGATCTGGCGCGCGCGCTGCATGCCGCGGGCGCCGACATGGTCGTCCTGCAATACGGCGACTGGGCGGCGGAGGTGGCCGCGCTGGCGGCGGAGGGCATCGCCATCGCACTGCCCCCCGGGCTGGACCGCAAGGACGACCTCGACGGGCTGGCCGCGCAGATCGCCGCCACCGATCTCGTCGTCACCATCGACAACGCCACCGCCCATCTGGCCGGCGCGCTGGGGCATCCGGTCTGGCTGCTGCTGTCCCACGCGCCGGACTGGCGCTGGCTGGTCGGCCGGGACGACTCGCCCTGGTACCCCTCGGCCCGCCTGTTCCGGCAGGGGACGGCGGGGGACTGGCGGGGGCCGCTGGACGCCGTGACCGACCGGCTTCGCGCCCTTTTCCCGTAGGTCTGCTACCCTTCGCTCCCTCCGACTCTTACGCTCCCTCCCACGGCCCGGCACGGAAACATGGCGACAATCGCGGAAGCCCTGGCCATCGCCTTCGACCATCACGAGTCCGGCCGCCTGGCCGAGGCCGAGATCCTCTATGGCCGCATCCTCGACGTCGATCCTCATCAGGCGACCGCGCTGCATCTGCTGGGCGTGCTCTACGGCCAGACGGACCGGCCGAAATTGGCGGCGGCGCTGTTCGTGGGGGCGATCGAACTCGTCCCCGACAACCCGGCCCTGCGCTACGACCTCGCTCGCGTCCGTCTGATCCTGGGGGACGGGGAGGGTGCGGTGGCCGCCCTGCGGCGGACGCTGGCGCTCCAGCCCGACCATGCGGCGGCGCTGTTCCAGTTCGCTCTGGCCTGCCGCGGCGTCGGGCGGCACGACGAGTCTCTGCTCACGCTGGAACGCCTCCTGACGCTCCAGCCCGACAGCCTGGAGGCGCGCTACCTCGCCGACCGGGCGGTGGCGCGGGAGGGGCGGGCGCTTCTGGAGCGGGGGGCGGTGGGGCGGGCGGTGGCGCGACTCACCCGCCCGGTGGCGGAGGTTGTGGGCCTGCCGATCCTCTCCGCCCACGCCGCCACCCTCTACCGCGACGGGCGGACGGGGGAGGCCGCCCGGCTGCTGCGCGGGCTTCTCGCCGTCCTGCCGGCCGAGACGCTGGCGCTGTGGAACCTGTCGCTGGGCAGGCTCGATGCGGGTGACGCGGCGGCGGCGGAACGGCTGGCCCGCCGGGCGTGCGCCCTGGACCCGCAGGAGGCGGAGGCCCATGCCAAGCTGGCGCTGGCGCTGGCCGCCCAGGGGCGGCGGGCGGAGGCGATGGCGGCCGGCCGCGCGGCGCTGGCCTGCAATCCGGCACACGCGCCGTCCTTTTCCAACCTCGGCGCGCTGACGGCCCAGGTCGGGGAGGACGCGCGGGCGCTGCAACTGGCCGACCGGGCGCTGCGGCTGGCCCCGGGCCTCGCCGAAGCCCATGTCGTCCGTGGCGATGCGCTGGTGCAGCTCGATCGCCCGCGCGACGCTGAGGCGGCTTTCCGCGACGCCCTGCGCGTGGCGCCGCAACTGGCCGTCGCCCATTGGAATCTGGCCCACCTGCTGCTGCGCCTGGGCGATTACCCCGCCGGCTGGGCGGAATACGAGTGGCGCTGGCGAAGCGAGGCCCTGGCCGGACAGTGCCGGCCCTTCCGTCAACCGCTCTGGGACGGCACCGATCTGGCGGGGCGGACCATCCTGATCCACGCGGAACAGGGGCTGGGCGACACCATCCAGTTCGTCCGCTTCCTCGACGCGGTTCTGCGGAGCGGACCGGCGCGCGTCTACCTCGAGGCCCACGGACCGCTGTTGTCCCTGCTGGAGCGCAACACAGACCCGGCGCGGGTGACGGTGATCCCGCGGGCGTCCGATTTTCCGGGGGTGAGCGGCCTGCCCGACGCAGACGTCCAGATCCCGCTGATGAGCTTGGCCGGCCTGTTTTGTCCAAGCCCGGAGGCGATCCCCGCCGGCGTGCCCTATCTGCGTCCCGATCCACGGCGCGCCGCCGACTGGCGCGAACGGCTGGCGGACGGACGGGGGCTGCGGGTCGGGCTGGTCTGGGCGGGAAACCCGCGCTTTTCCGGCGATGCGCTGCGCTCGCCCCGGCTGGCCGGGATGATGCCCGTTCTGGACGTGCCGGGCGTGCGCTTCTTCGGTCTTCAGAAGGGACCGGGGCGCGAGGATCTGGAGGGGGTGGACATGCCGCCCTCCTTCACCGACCTTGGGCCGGACATCGCCGATGTCGCCGACACCGCGGCGATCATGGCCAACCTCGACCTCGTCATTTCCTCCTGCACCGGACCGGCCCATCTGGCCGGGGCGCTGGGGGTGCCGGTCTGGGTGTTGCTTGCGCGCTTGCCGGACTGGCGCTGGCTGCTGGGGCGGGACGACAGCCCCTGGTACCCCACCGCCCGCCTGTTCCGCCAGACCCGGAGCGGCGACTGGTCCGGTCCGGCGGCGGCGGCGGCCCGCGCCCTGCGGACCCTGGTGGACGATTCGGAGGACTGAGGGCGCCGTCCTTTCGGCCAAGCGCGGGGTTCGTTCATCACAAGGACACGGAGAAAGCCGAGCGCGCATCCTTCCGTGCCTGCGTGGTTCCCGTCCGCGTCCCGACGGGCATCCGCAGGTGCCCCTTGCGTCAACCGGCGCTTCCCACCATCCTCCTTGCCATCATGCCCGAGCTTCCCGAAGTCGAAACCGTCTGCCGTGGCCTCGCCCCGCATCTGGAGGGGCGGACCCTGGTCCAGGTGCTCCAGCGCCGCGCCAACCTGCGCATTCCCTTTCCGGCCGGCTTCTGTGAGCGGCTGACCGGGCGCCGCGTCGAGTCGGTGCGCCGTCGCGCCAAATACATCCTTGTCCATCTCGACGACGGGACGGTGCTGATCGCCCATCTCGGCATGTCGGGCCGCATGATCATCACGCCGGAACGGCCCGCCGCCTGGGGCGCCCACGACCATGTCGTGCTGGAGACCGACGCCGGGACGGTGGTCACCTTCAACGACGCCCGCCGCTTCGGCCTGATGGACCTCGCCATGGCGGAGACGCTCGCCGAGCACCCGCTGCTGCGGGTCCTCGGGCCGGAGCCGCTGGGCAACGCCTTCTCGGGACCGGTGCTGGCCGCAAGGCTGGCCGGGCGGATGACCAGCATCAAGGCCGCCCTGCTGGACCAAAGCGTGGTCGCCGGGCTCGGCAACATCTACGTGTCGGAGGCGCTGTTCCTCGCCCGCCTCAGCCCCACGCGCATCGCCGCCACGGTGACCGGCGCCAAGGCGGAGCGGCTGGCCACGGAGATCCGCGCGGTGCTGGAGCGGGCCATCGCCGCGGGTGGGTCGTCCTTGCGCGACTACCGGCAGGCGTCGGGGGAACTCGGCTACTTCCAGCACCAGTTCTCGGTCTACGACCGTGAGGGGGCGCCCTGTCCGGGCTGCAGCTGCGACGTGGCGAAGACCGGAGGCGTCCGCCGGATCGTCCAGGCGGGCCGTTCGACTTTCTATTGTCCGCAACGCCAGCGTTGATATAGGTGGAGGGTTATGACGGCTCCATCGGCCACCGCGAGGGCGACGCTCGCCGCCCTCCTCCTCGCCGGCCCCGCCCTTGCGGGTCTGGCCGGGGTTCCATTGCCCGCAACCTCGTCCGCCTGGGCGGCCGACTCCGCCCGTTACGTCGAAGGCATGGGGGACGTGCCGGTCATGCCGGGCCTCGCCCCCGCCGAGGAGGCGCCGCTGGTCTTCGACAAGCCCGCCGGACGCATCGCGCAGTCCGTCATGGCGGGTGCCATGGACCGCAACGCGGTCCTGTCCTTCTACAACCAGACCATGCCGCAGCTCGGCTGGAGCCGCGCCCCGCAACGGGCGGGCGGGAGCGCCAGTTTCCTGCGGGAGGGCGAGGAGCTGCGCCTGGAATTCGTCGAGCCGGCCCGCGCCGCCCCGAAGGCGGCGGCCACGGTCGTCCGCTTCTCGCTGATTCCGCGCTGATTCCTCCGGAAGAGACCAAGAGCAAACCAGAAGCCCCCCGCCCGGAGCGAGGGGGCAAACCACGGGAGCCTGCTGCATCATGCCGTACGAAACCATTCTCGTCGAAACCCGCGGACCGGTCGGGCTCGTCACGCTGAACCGGCCCAAGGCGCTGAACGCACTGTCCGACCTGCTGGTGACCGAACTGGGCCAGGCGCTGGACGCGCTGGAGGCCGACGACTCCGTCGGCGCCATCGTGGTCACGGGGTCGGAGAAGGCCTTCGCCGCCGGCGCCGACATCAAGGAGATGCAGAACTTCTCCTACATGGACGTCTACAAGGCCAACTTCATCACCGCCAAGTGGGAGCGGCTGGCCAAGTGCCGCAAGCCGACCATCGCCGCGGTCGCCGGCTACGCGCTGGGCGGCGGCTGCGAGCTGGCGATGATGGCCGACTTCATCCTGGCCGCCGACACCGCCAAGTTCGGCCAGCCGGAGATCACCATCGGCACCATCCCCGGCGCCGGCGGCACGCAGCGCCTGACCCGCTTCGTCGGCAAGTCCAAGGCCATGGAGATGTGCCTGACCGGCCGCCTGATGGACGCCGCCGAGGCCGAGCGCGCCGGCCTCGTCAGCCGCGTCGTGCCGGCGGCGGAGCTGGTGGACGAGGCGGTGAAGGTCGCCGAGAAGATCGCCAAGCTCTCGCGCCCGGTCGTCATGATGGCCAAGGACGCCGTCAACGCCGCCTACGAGACGACCATGTCCGAGGGCATCCGGGTCGAGCGCCGAATCTTCCACTCGACTTTCGCCACCGAAGACCAGAAGGAAGGCATGGCCGCCTTCGCCGAAAAGCGTCAGCCCGATTGGAAGCATCGCTGACATCCCCCGACACCTCCCCCGTATCTAGCGGGGGAGGGGCAGAAATCCGTCAAGATCTCGTAATCTTTCCTTTGCCGAAAAACAGTGTTGGACGGCGCCTTGACTCCCATTCGGCTGGAGCGTATAAGGCCCCCTCGCACTGGGACAGGCGTGTCGTCCGGAGTAGGGTTTTCATGGCCAATCATAAGTCTGCTGAAAAGCGCATTCGTCAAACCGCGCGTCGTACGGAGATCAACCGTAACCGCGTCAGCCGTATCCGCACCTTCGTGAAGAAGGTCGAGACGGCGATCTCGTCCGGCAACAAGGCTGAAGCCGCTGAGGCTTTCAAGGCCGCGCAGCCGGAACTGATGCGTGGGGCCTCCAAGGGCGTTCTCCACAAGAACACCGTGTCGCGCAAGCTGTCGCGCCTGTCGGCCCGCATCAAGGCTCTCTGAGTTTACTCGGCGTTATAAAGCCGCGCACCAGGTCTGGGCGCGGCTTTTTGCGTTTTTGATAAGTACAGTCTCCGTTCTTTCCGAATCCTCCGGCAATACTCCGGTGGGGCAGGGGATCGCGGCTGTTGGACGGCGAGTCGCCTCCGGTGGTCCTGGTCTTTGGCAAAGACAGGAGCGGGTTTCGGATACGCTGCGTGATTTTTGCCGCAGTCCGGACCGTTCGCTTTCTGTCCTATTGCCACGGCGAGGGCGGCTGATTAGACTTTCCTTCCGTTGGGAATGACGCACCGATGTCGTCTGTGACGTCACGCGCCATTCGCTGAGGGACGGAGACGTTCAAAGCCGCGGGCAAGGTTGCGGGACGCTCAAGAAGCTCGACTCGACCCGTTGCTCCTGGAGCGATGCTTTTCTTAAAACTCGACGTGGCAAAGGCGGAGTCCAACTTCGCCGAAGGGATAGTGCTGCCGTCCAGTTGGGAGGCATCCACCGTTGGAGTCTTCAGGAGAGGAACGTTTTGACGGCGCGGGGCCTAAGTTAAAGGGTCTGGGTTCGGTCGGGCGGGACGGTGCCCCCTGCGGCGCGGGGCCGTCCGGGGGGAAAGGAGCGGGGTAGGGAAAGCATGTCGGTCGGCGCGTCGTTGGATCAGCAGTGGGCCCGCATCCGGGGCCGCCTCAAGGACGAGGTGGGCGAGATCGCCTACCGCAGCTGGCTGCAGCCGCTTTCCTTCGCCGGAATCCGCGGCGGGGAGGTGCGCATCGTCGTGCCCACCCGCTTCATGCGCGACTGGGTGCTGACCCACTACGCCGACCGCATCCGCAACCTGTGGGCCGGCGAGAATCCGGACGTCCTGTCCATCGACGTCGTGGTCGCCTCCGCCAACGCCCCGTCCATGCTGACGGCGGACGAGGATGCGGGCGAGGCGCCGCGCGACTCCGATCCGGCCGACGGCGCCGTCGGCGGCCCGGTTCCCCCGGCGCCCGCCCCGCGGGCCGCGGCGCTCGGCCAATCCGCTTCCTATGGGGCCGCTTCCTATGGGGCCGCCTCCTACGGCGCCAATTCCTACATCGGCTCGTCCTATTCGGCGGGGCCGCCCTCCTTCGCGTCGGACGAGTCGCCCACGGCGGTCGCCTCGGTGCTGGAGGACCGGACCGACATCTCCGCGCCGCTGGACCCCCGCTTCACCTTCGAGAATTTCGTGGTGGGCAAGCCGAACGAGCTGGCCCACGCCGCCGCCCGGCGCGTCGCCGACGCCACCTCGGTCACCTTCAACCCGCTGTTCCTCTACGGCGGGGTCGGGCTCGGCAAGACCCACCTGATGCACGCCATCGCCTGGCAGATCCGGCGGAACGATCCGAACCGCAAGGTGATCTACCTGTCGGCGGAAAAGTTCATGTACCAGTTCATCCGGGCGCTGCGCTTCAAGGACACCATGGCCTTCAAGCAGCAGTTCCGCTCGGTGGACGTGCTGATGATCGACGACGTGCAGTTCATCAGCGGCAAGGACAGCACGCAGGAAGAGTTCTTCCACACCTTCAACGCGCTGGTGGACCAGAACCGTCAGGTCATCATCTCCGCCGACAAGAGCCCGTCCGACCTGGAAGGCATGGAGGAGCGGCTGCGCTCCCGCCTCGGCTGGGGCCTCGTCGCCGACATCCACCCGACCACCTACGAGCTGCGGCTGGGCATCCTCCAGGCCAAGGCGGACGCGCTGAACGCGGCCATCCCGCTGAAGGTCCTGGAATTCCTCGCCCACAAGATCACCTCCAACGTGCGCGAGCTGGAAGGGGCGCTGAACCGCATCGTCGCCCACGCCGAGCTGGTTGGCCGGGCCATCTCGCTGGAATCGACGCAGGAGGTGCTGCACGACCTGCTGCGTGCCAATGACCGCCGCGTCACCATCGACGAGATCCAGAAGCGGGTGGCCGAGCATTTCAACATCCGCGTCGCCGACATGCATTCGGCCCGCCGCGCCCGCGCCGTGGCCCGCCCGCGGCAGGTCGCCATGTACCTCGCCAAGCAGCTCACCGCCCGCTCCCTGCCGGAGATCGGGCGCAAGTTCGGCGGGCGCGACCACACCACCGTGATGCACGCGGTGAAGAAGGTCGAGGAGCTGCGCACCACCGACCCCGCCTTCGCCGAGGACGTCGAGCTGCTCCGCCGCATGCTGGAGAGCTGAGCGGGTCGTTACAGGTCGATGAAGTTTGCGCCCACTCCCGCTTGAGCCATGGACGGCGCCCGGATATCGCGGCACAGTTGCCGCTGCGGCGGAGTCCGGCAGGTCCGGCCCCGCGGCCGGCCCCGCGATGGGCACAGCCAGCATGAATTCGGGCCAATAAAAAAAGGGGAGAGCAGGTGCCATGACCAAGGTTCCGGAAACCACCAGCCTGGAACAGCGCTCCAGCGCCGAGACGCAGCGCGCCGCCAAGGGCTTCACCCGCCGCCTGCTGCTCCAGGGGACCGCCGCCGCCGCGGGCGTCGCCGCGGTCGGCCCCTTCATCCTGCGCGAGGGCCGCGCCGCGTCGGGCAGCGTCAAGATCTTTTCCTGGGCCGGCTACATCAGCCCGGACATGCTGGCCGACTTCGAGAAGAAGACCGGCATCAAGGCCACCCTGACCGAATACGGCACCAACGACGAGTTGCTGAACCAGCTCAAGGCCACCGGCGGCGCCGGCTTCGACATCATCCACCCCACGGTGGACCGCGTGCCGAACTACGTGGAGTTCGAGCTGGTCCAGCCGCTGGACGAGTCGAAGGTCACATGGGACGGCTGCCTGAAGTCGGCGGTCGAGGGCTCCGCCGCCATGGGCGGCGTGGTCGGCGGCAAGCGCTTCTTCGCGCCCGCCGACTGGGGGACCGAGGCCATCGCCTATGATCAGGCCAAGGCGCCGCTGACCTACGGCACCGCCAGCTACGGCGACCTGTGGAAGCCGGAGCACGCCGGCAAGGTGACGGTGCGCGGCCATTCCGGCCTGATCGGCATCGGCCTGTGGCTCGAAGGCCAGGGCAAGCTGCCCCACCCGATCCGCGAGCAGTTCAAGGACGAGGCGAAGGCGCGCGCCAACTTCGACGCGATCCTCCAGGTCGCCGCCGCCAACAAGAAGGCCATCGGCCAGTTCTGGTCGAACGAGAACGAGGCCCAGGGCGCCTTCCGCACCAACGGCTGCGTCATCGGCCAGACCTGGGATTCGTCCGCGGTCGCCCTGCGCAAGGAGGGGCTGCCGATCCGCTTCCTGGCGCCGAAGGAAGGGGCGCTGGCCTGGATGGAGGGCTTCGCGATCCCGGCCAAGGCGGCGAACCTGGAGCAGGCCTACGCCTGGATCAACTGGTTCTACACGCCGCAGGCGGGCGCCCTCTACACCAACCATTCCGGCATCTCCAGCACGGCGGTCGGGGCGGAGGCGCATCTGTCCGACCTGAACAAGCAGTTCTTCGCCGACGCCTATCCGGGCGATGCGCTGCAGAAGCTGTGGTGGTGGCCGATCCAGGAGGCTTGGTACGTCTCCATCCGCAACGAGTACCAGGACCGCTTCCTGGCCGCGTGAGTGCGACCCTCTCCCGTCCCGGGAGAGGGTGACGCCGAAGGCGTCGGGTGAGGGTAAAGCCGAGAATCAGCGCCACGATCCTCGTCGGTACCCCCACCCCGACCCTCCCCCGGGACGGGGGAGGGAGTTTGGAACTTCCAATCAGGTGCCTATGAGTCAGGACGTCCAGCTCGAGTCCGTCACCATGCGGTTCGGTTCCGTCACCGCCGTCCGCGACGTGTCGCTGACGGTCGGGGCGGGGGAATTCTTCAGCTTCCTTGGCCCGTCGGGCTGCGGCAAGACCACCATCCTGCGCATGGTCTCCGGCTTCATGGAGCCGACGGAGGGCGCCATCCGCATCGGCGGCCGGGACATGCGCGGCATCGGCCCGAACAAGCGCCCGACCGCGCTGATCTTCCAGAACCTCGCCTTGTTCCCGCTGATGACGGTGGCGGAGAACATCGGCTTCGGGCTGGAGGTGCGCGGCGTGCCCTCGGCGGAGCGCCAGGGGCGGGTGCGCAAGCTGCTCGACCTCGTGGCGCTGCCGGACGCCGCGGAAAAGAAGGTGACGGAGCTGTCCGGCGGCCAGCGCCAGCGCATCGCCATCGCCCGCGCCCTGGCCGTGGAACCCGCCGTCCTGCTGCTGGACGAACCGCTGTCGGCGCTGGACCTGAAGCTGCGCCAGCACATGCGCGCCGAGCTGCGCGACCTGCAGAAGCGGACCGGGGTGACCTTCATCTACATCACCCACGACCAGGGCGAGGCGCTGACCATGTCCGACCGGATCGGCGTGATGTCCAGGGGCGTGCTGGAGCAGGTGGGCGACGGCCGGGCCATCTACGACCACCCGGAAACCGCCTTCGTCGCGTCCTTCGTGGGGGAGAACAACCGCTTTGCCGGCACCGTCGTCGAGTCGGCGGGGGGCTTGGCCGCTCTGGACACGCCCCGCGGCCGTCTGGTCGGGCGCAACCCGCGCCGCCTCGCCCCCGGTGACCGCGCCACCCTGTTCGTCCGGCCGGAGCGCATGGCGGCGGGGGCGGGGGCGGAAAACGCGCTGGAGGCGCGGGTCACCCACCGCGATTTCGAGGGCGCCTTCATCAACGCCTTCCTGGAGGGCGGCATCACCGTCCAGGTCCCGCATCTCGGCGACGAACCGCCACTGACCCCCGGCGAACCCGCCCGCATCGCCTTCCGGGCCGAGGACGCCGTGGTGCTGCCGGACACGCCGGCGTAACGCCGTTCAGCGGCCCACCGGGACAACCGCGCGGAAGGGCACCGTCTCGAAGTCGCTGACCAGCGCGTCCAGCCGCACCGCCCAGGACCCGGCCACCGGCAGGGCCACCCCGTCCGCCGCGTAGACGCCGGGCGCCACCTTGGGCAGGGGGCGGGTGATGCCCTCGATCCCGGCGGCGGGCAGGGCCAGCTCCGCCGACACCTCCAGCGCGTCGAGCGGGCTGCCGTCCGGTCCCGTCAGGCGCATCTCGACGCGGTTCGCTCCCGGCGTCGCCGGGGTCACCGTCACGATGGCGGTGCGCCCGCGCGCCACGACCGCGGTGCTGAAGCCCGTCGGCTTCTCGGCGAAAACCAGCGGGGCCTGGGTGCGCGGCGGCGGTGTGGTGCCCAGCCCGGCGGTGAACAGCACGACCAGCGCGGCCACCACCATTTCGGTGTGGACGCTGGCGCGCAGCCGGGCCGCGGCCATCCCGCCCATGGTCTCCAGCCGCGGCGTCAGCCGCCAGCGGTTGACGGCGGCCAGCCCCAGCAGGGCCAGCGCGCAGACGATCTTGCCGGTCCAGATCTGGCCGTAGGCGGTGGTCAGGATGGCGCGCGGGTCGGCGATCTGCAACACGCTCAGCCCCGCTCCGGCGAGCAGAAGCACCGCCACCGCCGGAACCGCGATGGTTGAGAAGCGCCGGACCAGCCGCAGCGACTCCGCCGGCGGCTCCGTCCGCAGCAGCACGGCCAGCGGCCAGAAGCTGCCGATCCAGAAGGCCACCGCCAGACCGTGCAAGGCGACCAACGGCACGCTGAGCCAGCGCGGCTCCGCGGTCGCGGCGTGGCCGGTGGCGGCCAGCGCCAGCGCTGCCCCGACCGCCCCGATGACCAGCAACACGCGGCCCATCGTCCCACGGTCTTCCAGCGCCAGCCCCAGGGCGGCGGCGATCAGGCTGAGCAGCGCCAGGAGAGCGCTCGGCCCTGCCGTGCTGGTCAGGCCGGCGATCCAGGGCGGGGCGCCGGCCAGGGCGGACAGCGGTGCCCCTTCCAGCACCGCGCCGGCCAGCCCGGCGTTCAGCAGCGCCACCAGGGCGGCAACGCCGACGCCCAGGCACAGGCCGGGGCGCAGGCGGTGGTTCAGCGGACTCCAGCGCCCCGCCACCAGCACCAGGAACAGCCCACCGCCCACCGCGGCGAGCAGGCTTCCGTAATGGAGCCCCCGAACCGCGGCGGCGGCCAGCAGCGTGGCCGGCGGCGTCGCCCCGCCCAGCTCCGCCGGTCGTTCCGGTTCCGCACCGATCCCGAACAGGAGCGATCCGGCGACCGGGTGACCGTCCGCCGAGCTGACGCGGTAGCTGAGGATGTGCGTCCCCACCGCCAGCCCGCCGGGCAGCGCGATGCGCAGCGCCCCGTCCCCGGCGGCCGGGGTGGGCAGGGGAAGCGTCACCCCGCCGGGACCGATCAGCGTCACCGACACCGGCCGCACCGGCTCGTTGAAGCGCAGCACAGCCTCGGCGGGCGGGCTGTCGAGCCGCGCCCCGTCCTCCGGGACGCTCTCCACCAGCACGGCATGCGCCAGGGCCGGCGCGGACAGGGACAGCAGCATCAGGGCGGCGACCCACCCCACGACCAGCCGGCGCATGCGTTTTTCCTTCCCTTACGGCTTGGCGGTCAGGGTAACGCCGGGGGCCGGCTCCTTGTAGTCGTGGTCGGTCTTGCCCGGCTCCGGGATCTCGATCCAGCGGTGCACGCCCGTCTCGCACTCCTGCACCACGGGGAAATAGACCACGGTGCCGGGGGCGGCGTCGGGCAGGCGGGCGCGGAAGACGAACTCGTCGTAATGGGCGTCGGGCAGCGAGCCGCCGGTCCAGGCGACCTCGGTGACGCCCTTGCTCAGCGACTCGCCGTAGTAATCATAGGCCCTGGCGTATTGGCCTTCCTTGATCGTCAGGGTCCAGCCGGGCTTGGGCATCGGCTTCACCGCGATGATCCCCTCCGGGATCTGCACGCGCAGGGCGACGGTGGGGGAATTGCCGCAGCCATGGCCGACGCGCAGAACGCCCTTGTAGGTGCTGGCGGCCGGGGCCTGCTTGGTCTCCAGCGTGGTGTGGGCGAGGGCGGCGGAAAGGGGCAGGCAAGCGAGGACGGCGGCGGTCAGCAGGGCGCCGCGGGTGTGGCGGGTCATGAGTGATCTCCGGTGTGTGAGCACAGGCGCCGGCTTTGGCCGTAGGGCTTGGTTCCGACCGACGGCGTCTCCGTTTCCGCAGCGCGGCCCCCACCCCGGCCCTCCCCCGCTTCGCAGGGGAGGGAGATGGCGTCCGTCCCCTCCCCTGCGAAGCGGGGGAGGGCCGGGGTGGGGGCAACCGTCAGCGACGGTGGGGAGACGGAAAGAGAAGCGGTCGCGTGTCGGAAAAAGGCCGTTCAGCCGCAGGTCCGCGCCTGTGAATGCGTGTGTGTCTGCGAGGGAACTCGGTCAGACACCCACCGGAGGCGCCCGGGCGGAGAAGGCGCGCGGGGCGCGGCCGGCCCCGGCCTCGTCGTCCGCGGGCAGCGGAACGGCGGCCAGCACGATCCCGGCCGGGGGCAGCGGGGCCGGCGCCATGGCCGGACCCAGCAGGGACCCGCCGCCCAGCGACAGGCAGATCGGGCAGTAGGTGACGTGGCCTGGCGTGCCGTCGGGGACGGGGCCATGGTCGGCGTGCGGTGCGGCGGAGGCGTCAGGCGCGGCGCCGGAATGGCAGATCGAGCCGGCCATGGTGAACGGCGCCGACTCCGCCAGGACCTTGGCCAGCGGCGCCGGGACGTGGGTGGCCATGACCAGGGCGTGGAAGACCAGCACCAGCGCGGCGACCCACGCTGTGGCTTCCCTCATCACCCCGGATGTCCGCCATGCACGCATGACTCCACTATGGGCACAGTCCAAGCCTCGAAAAAAGGCAATAAAGTTGTGGTTATTGGACGAGGCATGGCCTCGCTTGCGCTCCGGCCCGCGGTCATGAGAGGCTTTCGATCCTAGTATATCGGCGGGTTGGGGGAGTGGTCATGGGCGGCGTGCTGCGCCGGTACGGTCCGGTGTTGACCGCGGCGATCCTGCTGGCGGTGGCCGCGTGGCTGCTGCTGCTGGTCGTGCTGCCGCAATTGCTGATGGTGGATTTCTCCTTCCGCCCGTCGCTGCCGCCCAGCAAGGCCGGCGGGCCGGAGGACGTTTACACGCTGCGCAACTACGCGACGCTGTGGACCAACCAGATCCATCTGGCGATCTTCCTCAAGACGATCTGGGCGAGCAGCCTCGTCACCGCCGTCACGCTGGCGGTCTGTTACCCCGTGGCCTTCTACATGGCGCAGGTGGCGCCGCGGCGGCGCCTGCCGCTGCTCGTGTTGATGCTCGTCGTGCCCTTCTGGATCAACGAGCTGCTGCGCACCTTCGCCTGGTACATCATCCTGGCCTTCAACGGACCGTTGAACGCGCTGCTCGTCGTGCTCGGCGTCTTCTCGGAGCCGCAGCGGCTGCTCGGCGGCGATGCCGGGGTGATCATCGGGATGGTCTACGTCTACATCCTCTTCATGGTGTTCCCGATCATGAACGCCATGGAGTCGCTGGACCGCAACCAGATCGAGGCGGCGCGCGACCTGGGGGCGGGGTGGCTGCGCATCCACCGCCGCATCGTCATCCCTCATGCCAAGCCGGGCATCGCGGTCGGCTGCATCATGACCTTCATGCTGGCGGCGGGCAGCTACGCCGTGCCGGCCCTGCTGGGCGGACCGCAGAGCCGCTGGTTCACCGAGGTCATCTACAACTGGTTCTTCGAGGGCGGGAACTGGAACCAGGGGGCGGCTTACGCCTTCATCCTGCTGATCCTGTGCGTCGCCTTCATCCTGCTGATGATGCGGCTGTTCCGCGTCGGCCTCACGGATATTGCGAAATGATGGGGCCGACATGACCGCCGCAAGTTTCCGCCGCTGGGTCACCGGGGCCTATCTGGTCCTCTTCTTCGGCTATCTGTTCCTGCCGCTGGGGATCATGGCGGCGGCGACCTTCAACAGCAGCCGCTTTCCGACCGTCACCCCCTGGATGGGCTTCACGCTGCAATGGTTCGGCGCCCTGTGGGCCGACCAGCGCATGTGGCAGGCGCTGGGGACCAGCCTGCTGGTCGGGGCGGGGGTGATCGCCGTGGCGGTGCCGCTGGGGCTGGCGGCGGCGCTGCTGCTCGACCGGCTGCACAGCCGGGCGCGGACCTTCCTCTACGCCGTGATGGTGTCGCCGCTGCTGACGCCGGGGGTGATCGTCGGCATTTCCACGCTGGTCTTCTGGCGGGAGTGGTTCGGGGTGACCGGCGGCCTGTTCCTGACCATCCTGGCGCAGTCCAGCTTCATCGCGGCCTACGCGATGCTGCTGTTCCTGGCGCGGCTGCAACGGTTCGACCAGACGCTGGAGGAAGCGGCGCTGGATCTGGGCGCCACCCACGGGCAGGTGTTCCGGCGGATCACGCTGCCCTATCTGACGCCGGCCATCCTGTCGGCGTCCTTCCTGGCCTTCCTGCAGAGCTTCGAGAACTACAACACGACGCTGTTCGTCCGCGGGCTGGACACCACGCTGACGGTCTACATCGCCTCGAAGGTGCGCACGGGCCTGACGCCCGCGGTCAACGCGCTGTCGCTGATCCTGATCGCGCTGACCATCCTGGGCGCCGTCGTCTACGAAATCCTGCGCCGGCGCGAAGCGCGCCGGCAGCCGGACCCCGCGTGACGGCGGCAGACCTTATTCTTCGCTTTCGTCCGCATCCGCTTCGATCTGGGCGGCCAGATCGCGCAGCATGTCGATGACGTCCTCGTGGCTGGTCTCGTCCACGGCGGTGTTCACGGCGGCCTCGATCATGGCGACGGCGATGTAGGGGCCGAGGACCCCGCCTTCCTTGATCGCCGCCTCGAGATGCTTCTCGGCGACCGACAGGGCCTTCTCGAAGAGGGCCTCGGCCGTCTGGTTGGTGCTGTCCTTGCTCATCTTGCGGTCCGTTGCGGGTGTATGGTGCGACTCCTATAACACCGCCCCGCCCGGGTTGGCGCGGCAAATCGGGACGCTGCGGGGAATGACCGTCATGCCCGGGCTTGCCCCGGCCCGCGCCACCGGCCACATTCGGCCCGAACCATCATCCGACAGGCGACCATGACCGATCCGACCCGCCCCGACCTTTACCGTTTCTGGATCGGGGAGCATGTGCGCTTCGCCGACCTCGACGCGCTCGGCCACGTCAACAACAACGCCATCGGCGTGTATTTCGAACAGATTCGCGTGCTGCTGGTCCATGATTGCGGTGGTTTCCGCGACGAGTGCCCCTGGACCGTGGTGCTGGCGCGCAGTGTCATCGACTACAAGGCGGAGCTGCGGTTCCCGGCGGACATCCGCGTCGGCGCGCGGGTCGCGAAGGTCGGCAACACCTCCGTCGTCCTGGGGGCGGCGATCTTCGAGGGCGACCGCTGCATCGCCGTGCAGGAGGCCGTCTGCGTCATCGTCGACAAGGACAGCCACCGCCCGACCCCGGTGCCGGCCGACCTGCGCGACGCCCTGGCCCGCTACGTGTGAGGACGCCGTGCCGCCCTTTCTCCCGCTGACCCGCCGCGGTCTGCTCACCGGCTCCGCCCTGCTGGCCGGGTCCGCTCTGCTGCCGCACGCGGCCCGTGCGGCGGTGGGGGAGGGGGTCAGCCTGTCCGCCGGCCCGGCCCGCGCCAATCTGGCAGGGACGGGCTTTCCCGACACGGCGGTCTGGGCCTATGACGGGCGAATTCCGGGGCCGGAGCTGCGCTTCCGCCAGGGCGACACGGCGCGCATCGCCTTCGCCAACGCGCTGCCGGAGCCGACGACCATCCACTGGCACGGCCTGCGCGTCCCCAACGCCATGGACGGGGTGCCCGGCCTGTCGCAAGCCGTGGTGCCGTCGGGCGGGCGGTTCGACTATGAATTCCCGCTGAAGGACGCCGGCACCTTCTGGTACCACCCGCACGTCAACAGCGGGGTGCAGGTGGCCCACGGCCTGACCGGCGCCTTCATCGTGGAGGAGCGCGAGCCGGTGGTCCGCGTCGACCGCGACCTGCTCTGGCTGCTCGGCGACTGGCGCCTGACGAAGGAGGCGGAACTGGCCGGCGGTTTCGGCCATCCCATGGACGCCACCCACGCCGGGCGCATCGGCAACACCGTCACCATCAACGGCGCCGTCCGCGACAGCGTGCCGGTCCGCGCCGGGGAGCGCGTCCGCCTGCGCCTGATCAACGCGGCGAACGCCCGCGTCTTCGCGCTCGACTTCCAGGGACACGCGCCGCGGGTGATCGCGCTCGACGGTCAGCCGGTGACGCCGCACGCCCCGCCGGACGGCAGGGTGGTGCTGGGACCCGGCCAGCGCGCCGACCTCGTGATCGACATGGAAGGCCAGCCGGGCGAGGGGTTCGACGTGGTGGACGGCTTCTACCCGCGCATGGCCTACCGGCTGACCCGGCTGACCCGGCTGACCTACGGCGACGAGGCGCCCTTGCGCGACTCGCCGCTGGACGCCCCGATCGCACTGGCCGCCAATCCGCTGCCCGAACCCGACCTTGCCGGCGCCGTCCGCCAGGACGTGGTGCTGGATGGCGGGATGCACGGCGCCATGCCGAAGAGTGTCGGGCCGCGCGGCCCCTTCTGGGCGCTGAACGGCGTGGCCGCCATGAACCATCAATCCATAGGTCACCATCTGGAGCCGCTCATCACCGTCAAACGCGGTCAAACGCAGGTGACGGCCTTCGTCAACGAGACCGGCTGGTGGCACCCCATGCACCTGCACGGCTTTCCCTTCCGCGTCCTCTCGCGCAACGGCCGGCCGGCCGAGCACCGCGAGTGGCGCGACACCGTCCTGCTCGGCCCCCGTGAAACGGCCGAGATCGCCTTCGTGGCCGAAGAGGCCGGCGACTGGATGCTCCACTGCCATGTTCTGGAGCATCAGGAGACCGGCATGATGGCCGTCCTGAGAGTGACCGCGTGAAACGACCCGCCCCCAAACACCGCCCGTCCCCCCGCAGCGGCGAACCGCGCACCGCCCCCCGTGTTGCCCCCCGGGTCGCCGAGGTGACCATCGGCGAGGTCGGCGCCCGCGGCGACGGCATCGCCAGCTTCGACGATGCCAAGCTCTTCGTGCCGCTGACCGTTCCCGGCGACCGCGTGCGGGTGGCCGTGAAGGAGGCCGCCAACGCCAAGGGAGACGGCCTGCGCGCCGACCTGCTGGAGATCCTGGAGCCCGGCCTGGGACGCGCCGCACCGCCCTGTTCCCATTTCGGAACCTGCGGCGGCTGCACGCTTCAGCATATGGAGGACGCCGCCTATGCCGCCTGGAAAGTCGGGCTGGTGCAGGGCGCGCTGGCCCGCGTCGGGCTGGGCGACACCCCCCTGGAACCGTTGTCGCGGACGCCGCCGGCCGCGCGCCGCCGCGCCCGCTTCGCCGCGCTGAAGCGGGGGCGCCGGGTCTGGCTCGGCTTCAATGAGCGGATGAGCCACCGGCTGACCGACTTGGCGGAGTGTCCGGTGCTGCGGCCCGGCCTGTTCGCGCTGGTGGAGCCGCTGCGCGGGTTGCTGCTGTCGGTTCTTCCGGACGGCGGCGGCTGCGACGTGATCGCCACCGACCTGGAGGGCGGGATCGACCTCGTGCTGGTCGGCCCGCGCAGCCTGGACCGCGCGGCGCGGGAACGGCTGGTGGCCTTCGGCGAGGCGGAGGGTGTGGCCCGCATCTCCTGGCAGGCGGACGAGCGTGGTACGCCGGAGCCCACCGCCCACCGCCGCCCGGTCGTGGTGTCTTTCGCCGGCCTGCCGGTGACTCCGCCGCCCGGCGCCTTCCTCCAGGCGAGCGCCGAGGGGGAAACCGCCCTGGTCGCCGCCGTCCTCGCCAACATTGGGGAGCCGAAGCGGGTGGCCGACCTGTTCGCCGGGCTGGGCACCTTCGCCGTTCCGCTGGCCGAGCGGGCGGCGGTCCATGCGGTGGAGGGGGACGCCCCGGCGCTGGCCGCGCTGAACAAGGCGGCGGGGGCGCTGCGCCTGACCACGGAGCGGCGCGACCTGTTCGAGAACCCGCTGACGGCGAAGGAGTTGGCGCGGTTCGACGCGGTGGTCTTCGACCCGCCGCGCGCCGGCGCCACCGCCCAGGCCCAGGCGCTGGCCGGCTCGAAGGTACCGCGGGTGGTGGCGGTGTCCTGCAACCCCGCGACCTTCGCCCGCGACGCCCGGACGCTGGTGGACGGCGGGTATGTGTTGAGCCGCGTTTACCCCGTGGATCAGTTCCTGTGGTCCGCCCACGTCGAGGTCGTCGGGGTGTTCAGCCGCCCGTAGGGTCCGCGGAGGGGAACCGCGAAGGCACGACGATCATCGCCATCGTCGCGCCTTCGTGGTGGGTCACCCTCAGTCCAACTGCATCACGATGGCCTTGAGATAGGCCGACTCCGGCAGATGCGGGTGCACAGGATGGTCCGGCCCGGCCCCGGCGCTGCGCAGGATGCGCCCGGTCCGCCCGGCGTCGTGCAGGCCGCGGGCGACCTGCTCGGCGAAGGTCGGCGGGTCGACGTTGTGGCTGCACGACGCGCAGAGCAGGAAGCCGCCCGGCGCCGTGATCTTGGCGGCAAGACGGGTCATCTTGCGGTAGGCGCGGCAACCGACGGCGAGGTCCTTCTTGGACTTCACGAAGGCCGGCGGGTCGGCGATGACGACCTCGAACGTCTCGCCCTCGGCGTTCAGCCGCTCCAGCTCGTTGAAGGCGTCGGCGCGGCGCGCCTCGAAGCGGTCAGCCACCCCGTTGGCCTCGGCGGCGCGGGTAGCGTTGTCCAGCGCCCCCTGCGAGCGGTCGACCGACACCACCGACGACGCGCCCTCGACGGCGCAGAGCACGCCGAAGCCGCCGTTGTAGCTGAAGAAGTCGATGGCCCGCTTGCCCTTCGCCAGCTTGGCGATGAAGGCGCGGTTGTCGCGCTGGTCGTAGAACCAGCCGGTCTTCTGCCCGCCCAGCGGGTCGGCGAAGAAGGTGGCGCCGTTCTCCTCCAGCCGGATCGGGCCGTCGATCTCGCCCTTCACCAGCCGGCTTTCCTCGGGCAGCCCCTCCAGCGCGCGCTGGGTGCTGTCGTTGCGCAGGATGACCGCGCGCGGCGCCAGCACCTCGTCGATGGCGGCCAGGATGGCGTCGATGCGCTGGTCCATGAAGACGCTGTTGGCCTGCACCGTCACCACGTCGCCGTAGCGGTCCACGATCAGCCCCGGCAGCCCGTCGGCCTCCGCGTGCACGACGCGGTAGTAGGGCCGGTCGAACAGCGCATCGCGCATCGCCACCGCGCGCTTCAGCCGCCCGGCGAGGAAGGCGTGGTCGACCACCGTCGCCGGGTCGCCGGAAAGCATCCGCGCGGCGATCAGGGTGTGCGGGTTGAAGGTGGCGATGCCCAGCGGTTTCCCGCCGGGGTCCAGCAGGCGCACCGGGCTGCCCGGCGGGATGGCCTTGGCCGCCGTGTCCATCTGGACTTCGTTGGAATAGACCCAGGGGTGGCCGTGCAGGACGCGCCGCTGGCGGCCGGCCTGCAGATGGATCGCCCGGTATTTGACGGGGGTGGTGGGGGTGTCGGTCATGATGGCGCATCCTAGCCGCTCGCGCCCGCCGAGCAAACGGTCACATCGCCGGAGTCGCGGGAAACGGGGGATGGAGTCGCGGGATGGGGCAGGGCGCCGGCCCGTTCCGGCGGGACTTACGGGATCCCGATCGGGCTTTCCGCCTGCGACCGATGCGCGCGGTTGTCGTTGGCGCCGTCCAGCGCCTTGCACAGCCGCAAGGTTTCCGTGCGGTGGCCGTCCTCGTGAAAGCAGGTCAGCAGGGACCCGCGCGACCCGGCCTCCCCGGCCAGCAATTCCGGCAGGGCGGTGTGGATCGCCGTGCATCCGTGGCTGCGCGCCAGACGATCCATGGAGCGCAGCAAAGCCTCCGCCGGGCCCGTCATGTCGAACAGGTCGAGCACGACGAAATTCTCCACGGCCAGAATTCGGCCGTGGCGAAGATGCTCCGCAATAGCGTATGAGAAAAGTCCATGGAGGTACCCCCGTGCGTTCTGCACGGTCATGATGCCCGTCGGTGTCGCGGGGGTATCAACCGGCCCGATAAGTGCTGCGGCAAATGCGCGCCATTGCTCCACCGGCAGGTCCGGGAAGATGGCCCGCACCAGCGGATAGGCCTGGTCGATCTGACGCTGACCGAGAGGTTTCGCGATGAAGCTTTCGTCCATGCCCGTCCGACCGCGTGAAGGACGGTGAACGATGGCAGGCACCGGTAAGACCGGTCGTTGACGTAGATCAATGTTGCAAGGTCCACCCCTACACATATTGGGATTATTGGAGGCAGGCGCAACCGGCGTCCGCATAAGAAGTGCATCGTATGTGAACCTGCCCCCCTCCTTAACAGTACGTACCCAGCGGTGGTGCAACCTCAGAGGGAGCGGCCCGAGCCGCCCGGGGCAAACGGGAGAGATTGAATGACATCAGCGACTCTGACGCCAGGGGCCGCCCTGGGCAGCCAGCGGGTGTCGGAAAATGTGCGTTACTACGAAGACGCCGTCCGACTCTTCGTCATCGCTGCAGTGTTCTGGGGCGTCGTCGGCTTCCTGGCCGGCGTCTTCATCGCGCTGCAGCTCGCTTTTCCGGCGCTGAATCTCGGCCTTGAGTGGACGAGCTTCGGGCGCCTGCGGCCGGTCCACACCTCGGCCGTGATCTTCGCGTTCGGCGGCAACGTCCTGTTCGCCACCTCGCTCTACTCCGTGCAGCGCACCAGCCGCCAGTTCCTGTTCGGCGGCGAGGGCCTCGCGAAGTTCGTCTTCTGGAACTACAACATCTTCATCGTCCTGGCGGCGCTCAGCTACGTGCTCGGCTACACCCAGGGCAAGGAGTATGCGGAGCCGGAGTGGATCCTCGACCTCTATCTGACGGTCATCTGGGTCCTCTACGCCATCCAGTTCATCGGCACGGTGATGACCCGCAAGGAGTCGCACATCTACGTCGCCAACTGGTTCTTCATGGCGTTCATCCTGACCGTCGCGATCCTCCACATCGGCAACAACGTCAACGTCCCGGTGTCGCTGACCGGGATGAAGTCCTACCCGTTCGTCTCGGGCGTGCAGAGCGCCATGGTGCAGTGGTGGTACGGCCACAACGCGGTCGGCTTCTTCCTGACCGCCGGCTTCCTCGGCATCATGTACTACTTCGTTCCGAAGCGCGCGGAGCGGCCGGTCTATTCGTACCGCCTGTCGATCGTGCACTTCTGGACGCTGATCTTCCTCTACATCTGGGCCGGCCCGCACCACCTGCACTACACGGCCCTGCCGGACTGGGCGCAGACGCTGGGCATGACCTTCTCGGTCATGCTGTGGATGCCGTCCTGGGGCGGCATGATCAACGGCATCATGACCCTGTCGGGTGCCTGGGACAAGCTGCGCACCGACCCGGTCCTGCGCTTCCTCGTGACGTCGGTGGCCTTCTACGGCATGTCGACCTTCGAGGGCCCGCTGATGTCGGTGAAGCCGGTCAACGCCCTGTCGCACTACACCGACTGGACGATCGGCCACGTGCACTCCGGTGCGCTCGGCTGGGTGGCCTTCATCTCCTTCGGCGCGATCTACTATCTGGTCCCGGTCCTGTGGAAGCGCTCGCAGCTCTACAGCCTGCGTCTGGTCAGCTACCACTTCTGGACCGCCACCATCGGCATCGTGCTCTACATCACCGCCATGTGGGTGTCGGGCATCATGCAGGGCCTGATGTGGCGCGCCTACGACAACCTCGGCTTCCTCCAGTACTCGTTCGTCGAGACGGTCGCGGCCATGCATCCCTTCTACGTGATCCGTGCTCTGGGCGGCGTCCTGTTCCTGGCTGGTGCCCTGATCATGGTCTACAACCTGTGGCGCACGGCCAAGGGTGACGTCCGCATCGAGAAGCCCTATGCCTCCGCCCCGCACAAGGCGGCGGTCGGTGCGGCCTGACGCCGGAGGAACTGAGAAAATGGCTGAGCAAAAAAAGGGCTTTAGTCACGACACGATCGAGCGGAACACGCTTCTGCTCATCGTCCTGATCCTGATCACCGTGTCGATCGGCGGCCTCGTCCAGATCGTCCCGCTGTTCACGATCGAGTCGACGATCGAGAAGGTGGACGGGGTTCGTCCCTATTCGCCGCTCGAACTGGCTGGCCAGAACATCTACTACCGCGAAGGCTGCTACAACTGCCACAGCCAGCAGATCCGTCCGTTCCGCGACGAGGTGGAGCGCTACGGTCATTACTCGCTGGCCGCGGAAAGCATGTACGACCATCCCTTCCAGTGGGGCTCCAAGCGCACCGGTCCGGACCTGGCCCGCGTGGGTGGCAAGTACTCCAACGACTGGCAGGTCGCCCACCTGGTCGATCCGCGCGCCGTGGTGCCGGAATCGATCATGCCGGGCTACGCTTGGATGAAGGACCGTCCGCTGAAGTACACCGACATCCAGGATCACATGAAGACCCTGCGCATCGTCGGCGTCCCCTACACGGACGAGCAGATCGCCAGCGCCAAGGCCGACCTCGAAGCGCAGAAGAACCCGGACGCCGACACGGCCGGTCTGACGAAGCGCTACCCGAAGGCCGTCGTGGCGAACTTCACGGGCAACAAGGGCGTCACCGAAATGGACGCGCTGGTGGCCTACCTGCAGGTCCTGGGTACCATGGTGGACTTCACCAAGTACCAGTCGCCCAAGCAGCTCCAGCAGTAACCGGGAGGGATCCATGGACTTGGATTCGATCACTGTCGCCCTGCGGTCCTTCTGGACCGTCTGGCTGGCCCTGCTTTTCACCGGCATCGTGGTCTACGCCATGTGGCCAGGCAACCGGGGCAAGTTCGAAGACGCCTCCCGGATCCCGCTCAAGGAAGATGGTCAGGAGTTTTAGGCCATGGCACAGAAAGAAAAGGACGCCCTGTCCGGCGTCGAGACCACCGGCCACGAGTGGGACGGCCTGCGGGAGCTGAACAACCCCCTGCCCAAGTGGTGGCTGTACATCTTCTACGTCTGCATCGCGTGGTCCCTCGTCTACTACGTGCTCTACCCGGCCTGGCCGCTGGGCAAGAGCTACACGAAGGGCCTGCTCGGCTACTCGCAGCGCGAGGAGCTGGTGCAGAAGGTCGCCGACGGCAAGAAGGCCCAGGAAAAGTACCTGACGGCCATCGCGGCGACCTCGGTCGAGGACATCCAGAAGAACAAGGACCTCCTTGCCTTCGCGATGGCCGGCGGCCGCTCCTACTTCAACGAGAACTGCGCGGCCTGCCACGGCGCCGGCGGTCAGGGCGCCAAGGGCTTCCCGACGCTCGCCGACGACGTGTGGCTGTGGGGCGGCACCACCGCCGACATCTACAAGACCATCCAGCACGGCATCCGTGCGGATGACGGCGACACCCGCGGGACGGTCGGCATCGGCATGACCGCCTTCGGCCGGGACGGCATCCTGAACCGCGAGCAGATCGGTCAGGTCGCCGAGTACATCCTGTCGCTGAACAAGCGGTCGACCGACGCCGCCGCCGCGGAAAAGGGCAAGACCGTCTATGACGAGAACTGCGCCGCCTGCCACGGCGACAGCGCGCAGGGCTCGGTCGCGGTCGGCATGGACGTCGGCGCTCCGCCGCTCGTCACGGCCAACTGGCTGTATGGCGGCGACAAGGCCACGCTGGTGGAGACCATCACGAACGGCCGCGCCGGCGTGATGCCCGCCTGGTCGAAGCGTCTGGACGACGCGACGGTCAAGTCGCTGGCCGTCTATGTCCACAACCTGGGCGGCGGCAAGTAAGCCGTCCAGCCAGGAAGGACCGGCCGGGGAGGGGGACGCCCCCCTGGCGGGTCCGCCGGACTTCGGTGCCGGGGAGGCGACTCCCCGGCATTTTCTTTTTCCGGGCGGCTTGTTGTCCGGCCCACGACGGGGGCTCGGGGGAGGGCGCAGGCACCCCGGTTCCGCCCCCCACATCCTTTGATCCAGCGCAATGCCCCTGTGACGTTGTGCCGCCATAGTCCCCTCGCCACAGCCGAACCATGTCGGCATGGCCAAGCCGCCCGCGTGGCGGACGCCAGACGAAGAAGGCGAGGTCATGAGCACGACCACCGAACAGCCGCCGCTCCGAAGCGATGTCTTGGAAGGCCCAGCCCCGGCCGCCGGGGACGCGCCCGCCGCCGCCCCGCCGAAGGCGCCGCGCCGCGCGTCGCGCTCAATGTACCAGAAGCACGCCAAGGTCTATCCCAAGGCGGTGCACGGCACCTTTCGCAGCATCAAATGGGCGGCGCTGACGGTTCTCCTGGCGATCTACTACGTGCTGCCATGGGTCCGCTGGGACCGCGGGCCGAACGCCCCCGACCAAGCGGTGCTGCTCGACCTCGCCAACCGCCGCTTCTACCTGTTCTTCGTGGAGCTGTGGCCGCAGCAGATCTATTACCTGACCGGCGCGCTGATCCTGGCGGCGCTGGGCCTGTTCCTGGCGACCTCGCTGGCCGGCCGCGTCTGGTGCGGCTACGCCTGCCCGCAGACGGTGTGGACCGACCTCTATGTCTGGGTCGAACGGCTGGTCGAGGGCGACCGCGGCGAGCGCATCCGCCTCGACCAAGGCCCCTGGACCGCCCGCAAGGCCGGGCGCAAGGTTCTGAAGAACCTGATCTGGCTGCTGATCGCGCTGGCGACCGGCGGCGCCTGGATCTTCTACTTCACCGACGCGCCGACTCTGCTCGGCGAGATGCTGCGCTTCGAGGTGTCCTCGACCGTCCTCGGCTTCATCGGCCTGTTCACCGCCACCACCTACCTGCTGGCCGGCTTCGCGCGGGAGCAGGTCTGCACCTACATGTGCCCGTGGCCGCGCTTCCAGTCGGCGATGATCGACGAGGACAGCCTGATCGTCACCTACCAGGACTGGCGCGGCGAGGGCCGCAGCCTGCTGCGCAAGTCGCAGAGCTGGGAGGAACGCAGGGCCGAGGGGCTGGGCGACTGCATCGACTGCTTCAACTGCGTCCAGGTCTGCCCCGCCGGCATCGACATCCGCGACGGGCTGCAGATGCAGTGCATCGGCTGCGGCCTGTGCATCGACGCCTGCGACGAGATCATGACCAAGGTCGGACGCCCGGCCGGCCTCATCACGTTCGACACCCAGACCAATCAGGTGGCCGTCGCCACCGGCGGAAAGCCCGTGCCCTTCCGCCTGCTGCGCCCGCGCACCATCCTCTACACGCTGATGATGCTGGTCATCGCCGGCGGCATCGGCGTCGGGCTTCTGCTGAAGCCGGGGCTGGACATCAGCGTCCTGCGCGACCGCGCGCCGCTGTTCGTGGCGCTGTCCGACGGGTCGGTGCGCAACGCCTACACCTTCAAGATCTCCAACATGACCCGCGACCCGCGCGCCTACACGCTGGCGGTTTCCGGCGTGGCGGGGGCCAGCCTGTCGGTGGCCGGCGACGGTCAGGACGAGCAGGCCGGCACCCAGCGCCTGACCGCCGATCCGGACATGGTGGCGACCTACAGAATTTTCGTGACCGCGCCGCGCACCGGTTTGCAAGGCGCCTCCCAGCCCCTTACCTTCAGGCTCACCTCGGCCGATGGTGAGGTGGCGACCTATGACTCCGTCTTCATGGGGCCGGCCAACTGATCCCGACCGGCTCTTCGCGCTGCATTCACCAAAGGTCAAGACGACGATGACGCTGTCCACCGACGCCGGAACCCGCCGCACCCCGCCCCGCCGGACCGGCCGCCAGCCCGGCTGGTACATCCCCTGGATCTTCGTGGCCGGTTTCGCCGTCGTGATCGCGGTCAACGGCGTGATGCTGCACTTCGCCCTGTCGAGCTGGACTGGTGTCCAGACCGAGCAGCATTTCATGAAGGGGCTGAAGTACAACGAGGATCTGGCCGGCGCCCGCGCCCAGGCCGAGCGCGGCTGGAAGGTCGCCACCGACTTCACCAGCACCGAGGCGCAGAAGGGCATCCTGGCGCTGACGCTGCACGACAAGCACGGCAATCTGCTGAAGGACGCCGAGGTGAAGGTCGCCTTCATCCGCCCGACCAGCGAGGGCCACGATGTGCGCCTCGACCTGCCCTATCTGGGCGAGGGCCGCTTCGCCGCTCCGGTGGCGCTGCCGCTGCCCGGCCAGTGGGACCTGCGCGTGGAAATCCATCATGCCACGGGCGACTATCAGGACGAACAGCGCCTCTTCGTCAAGTAAGCGTCCATCGAACGGGCGCGCGGCACACCAGCACACGGGTTTCGTGACATGACCGTCTGCCTCCACTGCGGGCAGGAGCATCCCGAGGGCACCGGCACCACCGCCTCCGACGGCGCCGGCCCCTTCTGCTGCACCGGCTGCGCGGCGGCCTACGACCTCGTCCGCGGGCTCGGGCTGGAACGCTATTACGAGCGGCGCTGCGTCGATCCCGCCGCCCGGCCGCTGCGCCCGGACGGGGAGGCACCGCCGCTCGACTATGCCCCCCACGCCAAGCACGCCGAGGACGGCACCGCTTCGCTGCACCTGATGGTGGACGGGCTGCAATGCGCGGCCTGCGTCTGGCTGATCGAGACGGCGCTGGCCCGCCAGCCGGGGGTGACCCACGCGCGGCTGAACATGACCACGCGCCGCCTGTCGGTGACGTGGCGCGAGGCCGAGACCGACGCCAACACGGTCGTCGACACCATCGCCCGCATCGGCTACCGCGCCGTGCCCTTCGATCCGGAGCGGCTGGGCGACGCTCAAGCGAAGACGGAGAAGGAGCTTCTGCGCGCGCTGGCCGTCGCCGGCTTCGGCGCCAGCAACGTCATGCTGCTGTCGGTGTCGGTCTGGGCCGGGCACGCGACGGGCATGGGCAGCGCCACCCGCGACCTGATGCACTGGCTGTCGGCGCTGATCTGCATGCCGGCCATCGCCTACGCCCTGCGGCCCTTCGCGCGTTCGGCCTTCCAGGCGCTGCGGCGCGGGCGGACGAACATGGACGTGCCGATCACCATCGGCGTCCTGCTCGCCACCAGCATGAGCCTGTTCGAGACGATCAACAGCGGCCAGCACGCCTATTTCGACGGCGCGATGATGCTGCTGTTCTTCCTGCTGATCGGGCGCTACCTCGACCAGCGGGCGCGCGGCCGGGCGCGCTCGGCGGCGGAACAGCTTCTCGGCCTGCACGCCACCTCGGTGACCGTGCTGAACGAGGACGGGCGCAGCGCCATCGTCCCGCCGGATCAGGTCAACCCCGGCTCCACCATCCTGGTGGCGGTGGGCGAGCGGGTCGCGGTCGACGGCACGGTGGCCGATGGCGTCTCCGACCTCGACACCGCCCTGATCACCGGCGAGACGGTGCCGGGCAGCGTGCGCCCCGGCGACCGCGTGTTCGCCGGCATGCTCAACCTCACCGCCCCGCTGCGCGTGACCGTGACGGCGGTGGGCGAGGGCACGCTGCTGGCCGAGATCGTCCGGCTGATGGAGGTGGCGGAGCAGGGCCGCGCCAAATACGTCGCTATCGCCGACCGCGTGTCGCGCCATTACGCCCCCGTCGTCCATGTGGCGGCGCTGGGCACCTTCCTGGGCTGGCTGCTGCTCGGCGGGCTGCCTTGGCAGGATTCGCTGATGAACGCGGTCGCCGTCCTGATCATCACCTGCCCCTGCGCGCTGGCGCTCGCCGTGCCGGTGGTGCAGGTGATCGCCAGCGGCCGGCTGATGCGGCAGGGCATCCTGCTGAAGACCGCCACGGCGCTGGAGCGGCTGGCCGTCATCGACACGGTGGTCTTCGACAAGACCGGCACGCTGACCGAGGGGCGGCCCGTCCCGCAGCTCGACGGCGTGGCCGAGGACGACCTGCGCCTTGCCGCTGCGCTCGCCGGGGCCAGCCGCCACCCGCTGGCCCGCGCCCTGACCCGCGCGCTGCCCAGCGTGCCCGTCGCCGCCGGCGTGCGCGAGGTTCCCGGCGCCGGCCTCGCCCTGGATGGTCCTGACGGGGAAATCCGGCTGGGCAGTCGCGCCTTCACCGGCGCGCCGGACACGGCGGAGGACGCCGCCGGGCCGGAGCTATGGCTGGCCCGCCCCGGCGCCATTCCGGTGCGCATAACCTTCCTCGACGCGCCGCGCGCCGACGCCGCGGCGGTGGTGCGCGGACTGAAGGCGCGGGGCCTCGACGTCCGGCTGCTGTCCGGCGACCGCCGCGGCGCGGTGGCCGCGGTGGCCGCACAACTGGGCATCGAGGATTGGCGGGCCGGCCAGACGCCTGCCGACAAGACCGCCGTTCTGGACGCGCTCGCCGCCGAGGGCCGCAAGGTGCTGATGGTCGGCGACGGGCTGAACGACGCCCCGGCGCTGGCCGCGGCCAGCGTGTCCATGTCGCCGTCCACCGCGGTGGACGTCAGCCAGACCGCCGCCGACGTGGTGTTCCAGGGCCGCCGCCTGCGCCCCATCCTGGAGGCGTTCGAGGTGTCCCGCCGCTCCGGGCGGCTGGTGCGCCAGAATTTCGGCATCGCGCTGGTCTACAACCTGTTCGCGGTGCCCATCGCCATGGCGGGCATGCTGACGCCGCTGCTGGCGGCGCTGGCCATGTCCTCCTCCTCCCTGATCGTTATCGCCAACGCCCTGCGGCTCAGCCGCGGCGCGGTGACCAAGGACCTGACCGATGACCGAGCTTCTCTACCTGATCGCGATCGCGCTGAGCCTGGGGCTGATGGGCCTGGGAGCGTTCCTGTGGGCTCTCAAGTCCGGGCAGTTTGACGATCTCGATGGGGCGGCCCACCGCATCCTGTTCGACGATGAGCCGCCGCGCCCGAACGCCGAGCCGTCGAGCCCCCCGAAGAAGCGCTCTTAAGGCGTGGCTATGGCAATTCGGCCACGGCCCCTGTGAGCACCGTTGCGAAACAGACCGAATATGACGATTATGGGGGCGTTGTACGGCTAAGGGCTGGGTCATGCCATGCCACCCTTTGACATGGGACGCGCCCGCGAAAAGGGCGCGGCGAGTGAGATGAATCCCTGTGGGGCCTGTCCCGTGCGCAGTCTGACCGTCTGCGCCGCCCTGGACCCCGAGGAGCTGCGCCGTCTCGCCGACATCCTCCAGACGTCCCGCGTCGAAGCCGGACAGACCCTGTTCAGCGAAGGCGACGCGGCGGACGCGCTCTACAACGTCACCGCCGGCACCGTGAAGCTCTACAAGCTGCTGCCGGACGGGCGCCGCCAGATCACCGGCTTCCTCGTCACCGGCGACTTCCTGGGGCTGGCCGTCAACGACAGCTACGCCTACACCGCGGAAACGGTCACGGCGGCGACGCTCTGCCGCTTCCCGCGCAAGAAGATCGACGCGCTGATGGACGAGTTCCCGAAGATGCAGCGCCGTCTTTTCTCCATGGCCTCGAACGAGCTGGCGGCGGCTCAGGACCAGATGCTGCTTCTCGGCCGCAAGACGGCGAAGGAGAAGATCTGCTCCTTCCTGCTGATGCTGTCCCAGCGCGCCGCCCGGCGCGGGCACAAGGAAAACCCCGTCTATGTGCCGATGAGCCGGGCCGATATCGCCGATTACCTGGGCCTGACCACCGAGACGGTCAGCCGCACCTTCACCCAGCTGAAGACCGCCGGGGTGATCTCGCTGCAGGAAGGCAACAAGGTCCTGATCAGCGACATGGACGCCATCTACGACATGGCCGAGGGCTGCTGAGCCTCCTTCCGGACACGAAACGATTGCTTCGATCATCGTTCGTGATCTGATATGTCGTATTCCAGGAAAAATTCGCATCTTTCGTGCGATCCCGCTCTGGCGGGACGCGCCCGCGCGGGCTAACATCCGCCGCCCGACCGGCCGGAACCGAAAACAACAACGACGGCCGGCCCAAAGAAGAACGGCTGCAACAGCCTACGCTCAGGAACCGAACCCCGATGACCGAACCCGATACAAAGCGCGTCACCGACGAAGAAGCCCTTCTGCTGCACTCCTCCGGGCGTCCGGGCAAGCTGGAGATCGCGCCCACCAAGCCGCTGACGACCCAGCGCGACCTGTCGTTGGCCTATTCGCCGGGCGTGGCCGTTCCCTGCCTGCGCATCGCCGAGGACCCCAGCACGGCCTACGACTACACGGCCAAGGGCAACATCGTCGCCGTCATCTCCAACGGCACGGCGGTGCTGGGCCTGGGCGACCTCGGCGCGCTCGCCTCCAAGCCGGTGATGGAAGGCAAGGCTGTCCTCTTCAAGCGCTTCGCCGACGTGGACGGCATCGATCTGGAAGTCGATACGAAGAACGTCGACGAGTTCGTCAACTGCGTCCGCTTCCTCGGGCCGAGCTTCGGCGGCATCAATCTTGAGGACATCAAGGCGCCGGACTGCTTCATCATCGAGGAGCGCCTGCGCGAGCTGCTGGACATCCCCGTCTTCCACGACGACCAGCACGGCACCGCCATCATCGCCGCCGCCGGCCTGATCAACGCCTGCGACATCACCGGGCGGAATCTCAAGGACGTGACGATGGTGGTCAACGGCGCCGGGGCGGCGGGCATCGCCTGCGCCGAGCTGTTCACCACCATGGGCGTGCCGCGCGAGAACATCATCCTGTGCGACACCAAGGGCGTCGTCTACCGCGGCCGCACCGACGGCATGAACCAGTGGAAGTCGTCCTTCGCGGTGGAGACGGACAAGCGCACGCTCCAGGAGGCGGTCGCGGGGTCCGACGTCTTCGTCGGCCTGTCGGCCAAGGGCGCGATGACGCCGGAGATGGTCAAGTCGATGGCGGCCAAGCCGATCATCTTCGCGCTGGCCAACCCCGACCCGGAAATCACCCCGGAGGAGGTGAAGGCCGTCCGTTCCGACGCCATCGTGGCGACCGGTCGCTCCGACTACCCGAACCAGGTCAACAACGTCCTGGGCTTCCCCTACCTGTTCCGCGGCGCGCTGGACGTGCGGGCGACCACCATCAACGAGGCGATGAAGGTCGCCGCCGCCAAGGCGCTGGCCGCCCTGGCGCGCGAGGACGTGCCGGACGAGGTGGACGCCGCCTATGCGGGCCGCCGCCTGCGCTACGGGCCGGAATACATCATCCCGGTGCCCTTCGACCCGCGGCTGATCGTGACGGTGCCCGCCGCGGTGGCCCAGGCGGCCATGGAGACCGGCGTGGCGCGCAAGCCCATCGTCGATCTGGCGGGCTACCGGAACGCGCTGCGCACCCGCCTCAACCCCACGGCGGACAGCCTCCAGCTCATCCTGGAAAAGGTGAAGGCCAACCCGCGCCGCGTCGTCTTCGCCGAGGGCGAGGAGGAGCGGACGATCCGCGCTGCGCTCGCCTACCGCGCCGCCGGCTTCGGCACGCCGGTGCTGATCGGGCGCGAGGAGGTCATCAAGGAGCAGCTGGCGGCGATGGGCCAGCCCGCCGTCTCGCTGGAGATCCACAACGCCCGCGTCTCCGACGCCAACCGCCGCTACAGCGACTATCTGTACCGCCGGATGCAGCGCAAGGGGGCCCTGCTGCGCGACTGCCAGCGCATGGTGAACCAGGACCGCAACGTCTTCGCCGCGCTGATGGTGGCGCAGGGCGACGCCCACGCCATGGTCACCGGCCTGACCCGCAACTTCGGCGTGGCCTTCGAGGAGATCCGCCGGGTCATCGACGCCAAGGCGAACGAGCCGGTTTTCGGCCTGCACGTCTTCCTGACGCGCAACCGCACGGTGCTGATCGCCGACACCACGGTGCATGTCCGCCCGGACGGCCGGACGCTGGCCGACATCGCCATCGGCGCCGCGGCCAAGGCGCGCCAGATGGGGCACGAGCCGCGGGTGGCGCTGCTGTCCTTCTCCGACTTCGGCCAGCATCCCCACCCGAACACCGACCCGCTGCGCGAGGCCATCTCCATCCTCGACAGCCGCCGCGTCGATTTCGAGTATGACGGGGAGATGTCGGCGGACGTGGCGCTCGACTACCAGCTGATGAAGCGGGTCTACCCCTTCTGCCGGCTGTCCGGCCCGGCCAACGTGCTGATCATGCCTGGCCTGCATTCGGCCAACATCACGGCAAAGATGCTGCACAAGATGGCCGGCGGCCAGATGATCGGCCCGCTGCTGATCGGCTTGGACAAGCCGGCGCAGATCGTCACCATGGGCGCCTCGGTCAACGATCTGGTCACCGCGGCGGCGCTGGCGGCCCACGACTCGCTGCCCTGGTAAGCAGCGAAGCGGCGCTCTTCGGACGGCGCGCGGGCCGGGTGTTTCCCTGGCCCGCGCGTTAATCTTTTGTGACGTCCGCTCACCGGCTTGCGGGATGGTGTAAAAGCGGAGTTCCGTCTCCAAGACCGTCCGCATGACGCACGAGAAGCGCCGTCCATGACTCCCAAGCCGATGCCGCCCCTCCGGTTGATCCTCGCCGCCGCGCTGGTGCTGGCGCCGCTGCTGCCGGCCCTGTGGGGGCTGTGGCGGCAGGGGACGATCGGACCGCTGGTCGTGATTCTGGGGGGCTTGGCCGGGGTCGGCGGGGTGGCGCTGATGATCCAGCTGTATTTCCGCGATCTGCGGACGGTGGCCGCCCACGCCGCACAGCTCGCCGCCGGCCCGACGGAGGTGGTCCCGCCCTTGCCCGTCACCGCCTCCCGCCCGGTGCGCGCGGCGGCGGCGGCGGCGGTGCGGCTGCACCGGGTGATGAACGCCCGCACCGAACTGGCGCTGGCCCAGCTCGAAGCCAACGAATCCATCATCGAGGCGCTGCACGACCCGCTGGTGCTGGTCGGGGCGGAGCGGCAGGTGGCGCGGGCCAACCAGGCGGCGCGCGCCCTGTTCGGCGACCGCATCCTCGACCGCGACCTCGCCGCCTCGCTGCGCAACCCGGCGGTGCTGGAGGCGGTGGACGCGGTGCTGAAGGGCGGCGCCTCGCGCATCCTGGAATTCAGCCTGCCGGTGCCGGTGGAGCGCATGTTCGAGGTGCGGGTCAAGCCCTTCCAGCGGCGCGTCCCCCGCCCGGCCCTTGGTGAGGACGGGGTGCCCGCCGGAACCGTGCCGGGGCGGATGGTCATCCTGACGCTGCACGACATCACCGCGCTGCGCCGGTCGGAGCAGATGCGCGCCGACTTCATCGCCAACGCCAGCCACGAGCTGCGCACGCCGCTGTCCTCGCTGCTCGGCTTCATCGAGACGCTGCGCGGCCCCGCCCGCGAGGATCTGGAGGCGCACGAGCGCTTCCTGTCGATCATGCAGGACCAGGCCAGCCGCATGGCCCGCCTCGTCAACGACCTGCTGTCGCTGTCGCGAATCGAGCTGGACGAGCACATGCCGCCCGCCGGCAAGGTCGACGTGCTGGACCGGCTGGACGGGGTGATGGCGGCGCTGGAGCTGAAGGCGGCCAGCCGCCGCATCCGCCTGACGCTGGAGGCGCCGGACGGCCTGCCCGCGGTGGTCGGCGACGAGGACCAGCTCACCCAGGTCTTCCAGAACCTCGTCAGCAACGCGATCAAATACACGCGCGAGAACACCGACGTGACCGTCGCCGTGTCGCTCGCCGACGGCGTGGCGGTCGGGGTGTCCGGCCCGGCGGGCCGCGGCGGACGGGGGATGCCGATGGTCGCCGTCGCCGTGCGCGACCAGGGGGAGGGCATCGCCCGCACCCATCTGCCGCGCCTGACCGAGCGCTTCTACCGGGTCGATGCCGCGCGGTCGCGCGCCATGGGCGGCACCGGGCTGGGGCTGGCCATCGTCAAGCACATCGTGAACCGTCACCGCGGCCGCCTGACCATCGAAAGCGCGGTCGGGGTGGGCAGCACCTTCACGGTCTATCTGCCGGCGGCCTCGGAGGAGTCGGGAGAGGGCCGCGCCGCGGAGCCCGCGCGGCGCCAAGCCTAAAGCGAACTGTCGTTCGCTTTAGGCTTATATTGCCTCATTCGCCGGCAGGCTCCGGTCGCATGTACGACCGGGACCGCCGTCGCGGTCCAAAGCGATGGTGGTGGTCGAACGCGCCAAGGAGGTGTCGCATCCGGACAGTTAGTGGAGCGCTCCAAACGGATCGTTAAGTAAGTGGCTGTGGGCGGCCTCCGCGCCTTGACGTGGAACGGCCATTCCAGGCCGTTCCCGGTGACGAAGGTAGCGGCACAAACAACAGCAGGCTCGGTCATTCGTCTGGTTGCTGTCGTCAGTCCTTCAGGTATCCGACATAATAGACGCCGATTATATTGTTGCGCGCGTCGCGTATGGGCTCATAGCCAGTGGTGTATGGCTTTCCCAGTATGTCAACGTCTCCATAGAAGCTCTCTCCTTTAGCAATTGCTGCAATCGCCTTACCCTTGGGATCGAGCACGGTTCCGATCGCACGAGATCCGTCATCCTTCTTTACATTCGTTGCTACCCGGACAAACTCATCGCCATTCTTGACAAAAATGGTAGACGTTCCTCCTTTCTCCTTTTGTACCTCGTCGACGAGTGAGAAGTTGTTGTTCATCTTAGTGTCGCCAAAGTACAAAGCCGGAACGGTCTTTCCGGCAATCGCATCTTCTCCTTTGATGTTCGGGGCGCCCAATGCCGCGGCCTTGGATTTGAGGAGTTGCATTGATGAGCGGACATCCTCCGCGGGTCCGGCGAGCGCTCGCGGATGCGGCAAAGCCGTGAACTCGGCGGTGAAAACCAGCAGCACAAGCGCAAACGTAGATGCCTTCATTGCCACCTCCCGGCCTCGCTGCATCTCGACGCCATAGATATCGGGTGAGGAGGCCCGTTATTGATGTGCCAAGCACTGAACAGTGATGCTTATCTGAGCCGCTCTCTCAAGCTTCCACAAGGCTATATGCCAGCATTATCTTCAGGGCCACTCAAATAGAGGCGCGATATATCTTTCTATGAACCACAATTTTGGTTCGCCAATCGCTTGGCAGAAAGCTCTTGGGAAATGCCGACATGATTGGAGACTAACCGAATGATGTTATTTCTGCGTTCCGAAATTTTCTTTGCTTTATTAACACTGGCGATGATGCGGTCAGGATCGGCGGTCCAGACGAAACGCTTGGCCGTCCTGTTATGCTCCGTGATGAAGCGGTGAATGGCGGCCTGGAGATCGACGCCGCCGCGGAAGCTGCCCCGGCGCAGGCGCTTGCGGGTCAGCTTGGCGAAGAAGCCCTCTACCGCGTTCAGCCACGACGCCGAGGTCGGGGTAAAGTGGAAAACCCAGCGCGGATGTTTGTCCAGCCAGGCGCGGACCTTCGGGTGCTTGTGGGTAGCGTAGTTGTCTAGGATCACATGGACCGCCTTGCCGACCGGCATGAGGAAACGGATGAACTCCTGATGCCGGTGGCGGGCCGCGCACTGCCCATCACGGTGCCGTCCAGCACGTTCAGCGCGGCGAACAGGGTGGTCGTTCCGTGGCGGGTGCAATCGTGGGTGTACGTCGCGGGCTGGTTCTTCGCCATCGGCAGCCCCGGTTGGGTACGCTCCGGGGATTGGATCTGCGACTTCTCATCGACCGACAACACCAAGGCGTGCGCCAGATGCGGCGCACGCTGGTGCCGCTCGCCCCGCTGGCCGCCATGGCGCGTCTTGTCGCGCAACAGCCCCTTGATGCCGTCCTCCTGGACGCGGCGCTGCCAGCGGTGCACGGTCGGCAACGACACGCCGGCCTTCCGCGCGATGGCGCCGTTCAGGCACGTACCGTCGTTCAACAGCGCGATGCGGGCACGCGGCACCAGCTTCTGCGGCGTGTTGCTGCTACGGATGGGGCCTTCCAACCGATCCCGGTCGGCAGGAGCCAGCTTCAGGTCGATGGCCCACGGCGAGACATCCATGCTCCGCCGCCTACCAGTATCCTTTGTGGAACGTAATGGCCCGTGCGGCGCGGGGCACTGGAGGTTGCGTCCACCCCGTCCGGCGTGACCGAAAGTGGGTGTCGTCATGAAACTGTCATAAAACCGTAATCAGCGCGTCGCGGACCCCGACTAGTGTCCGCCCCGCAAGCCGCCCGCCCCTGGGGGAAGCGGCACGGGGTTGAACCATCGCGTTCCCCGGAAAAGGGGCAACCGGACCATCGGAGGGATACCGTGAATTCCAAGAAGCTCGCCGTCACCGCCGCTGCGGTCGTCGCCATGACCGCCGCCTTCGCGGGTGCTGCGAACGCCCAGTCGCGCGATCAGATCCGCGCCGTCGGCTCCTCGACCGTGTTCCCGTTCACCACGGCGGTTGCCGAGGCCTTCGGCAAGGGCGGCAAGTTCAAGACCCCGGTCGTCGAGTCGACCGGCACCGGTGGCGGCCTGAAGCTGTTCTGCGCGGGCGTCGGCCCGCAGCACCCGGACGTCGCCAACGCCTCGCGCCGCATCAAGAAGTCCGAGGTCGAGCAGTGCGCCGCCAACGGCGTCGCCCAGATCACCGAGCTGAAGGTCGGCTTCGACGGCATCGCGCTGGCCTACTCCAAGCAGGCCCCGCACACCGACCTGACCACCCAGATCCTGTGGAAGGCCCTGGCCAAGGACGTGCCGATCGACGGCAAGATGGTCGCCAACCCCTACAAGAAGTGGTCGGACATCGACCCGAAGCTCCCCAACAAGGAGATCGAGGTCCTCGGCCCGCCCCCGACGTCCGGCACCCGTGACACCTTCAACGAGCTGGTGATGCTCGAAGGCTGCAAGAAGGTCGCCGAGGTGAAGACGATCGTCGCCGACGAGAAGGCCCGCGAGAAGGCCTGCATGACCATCCGCGAGGACGGCGGCTACGTCGAGGCCGGCGAGAACGACAACCTGATCGTCCAGAAGCTGACCGCCAACCCGGACGCCTTCGGCGTGTTCGGCTACAGCTTCTACGACCAGAACCGCGACAAGCTGCAGACCGCCAAGATGGACGGCGTCGATCTGTCGCCGGAAGCGGTCCAGGCCGGCAAGTACGAGCTGTCGCGCCCGCTGTTCATCTACATCAAGAACGCCCACGCCGGCGTCATCCCGGGCATCCGCGAGTTCATCGCCGAGTACACCTCGGAGCGCGCGATGGGCGAGGACGGCTACCTGGGCGACAAGGGCCTGATCTCCATGCCAAAGGCGGAGCGCGACGCCGCCCGCACCTCGGCGACCAACCTGACCCCGCTCCAGCTCTGACCGGCTGACGGCACCGGCGGCTCTCCTCGGAGGGCCGCCGGTTTCCCGTTTGTGCCAGGAGCCAATTCTCAGCCCATTTCCGGCGGTTTCGCATGCAGCTCACGGTACTGCTCATCATTCTGGCCCTGCTCACAGTGATCGGTTACCAGATGGGCCGGTCGCGTGCCGTCGCCTCCGTCGGCGGCCGCATCGTCGAGCTTCATTCGGTGCCGTCCTACCACGGCTTCTACGTCGCCCTCTGGGCGGGGCTTCCGGCCCTGCTGCTCTTCGCCTTCTGGGGGGCGTCGGAAGGCTGGCTGGTCATGCAGATGGTCCTGTCCGGCCTGCCGGACCGGCTGGTCAACGGCGACGCCCAGTCGCTCGGCCTGCTGCGCGCCGACATCCTGAACCTCGCCCACGGCGTCGCCACCGGCCGCGAGCCCGATCCGGAGGTGGTCGCCGCGGCGGAGCGCTATCTGCGGCTGCACGCGCTCGGCGACTGGAGCCTGCTGGTCATCGGCTGCTGCATCGCCATCGGCGGCCTGCTCTACGCCCGCGGCCGGATCGACCCCGACCTGCGCGCCCGCAACCGGGTGGAACGCACGGTCAACATCGCGCTGGTCATCTGCTCGCTGGTCGCCATCCTGACCACCATCGGCATCGTGCTGTCGCTTCTGTTCGAGGCGATCCGCTTCTTCGCGGTGGTCAACCCGCTGGAGTTCCTGTTCGGCACGCATTGGAGCCCGCAGATGGCCATGCGCGCCGATCAGGTGGGCTCCAGCGGCTCCTTCGGCGCGATCCCGCTGTTCGCCGGCACGCTGCTGATCACCGGCATCGCCATGGCGGTGGCGGTTCCGGTCGGGCTGATGGCGGCCATCTTCATGTCGGAATACGCCAGCCCGGGCCTGCGCACCTGGCTGAAGCCGATCCTGGAGGTGCTGGCCGGCATCCCGACCGTGGTCTATGGCTTCTTCGCCGCCCTGACCATGGCGCCCTTCGTCCGCGACGTGGGCAACAGCCTGGGGCTGAGCGTCAGCTCTGAATCGGCGCTGGCCGCCGGCTTCGTGATGGGCGTGATGATCATCCCCTTCGTCAGCTCGCTGTCGGACGACGTCATCAACGCGGTGCCGCAGAGCTTGCGCGACGGCTCCTACGGGCTGGGCGCCACCAAGTCGGAGACGATCCGGCTGGTCGTGCTGCCCGCCGCCCTGCCGGGCATCGTCGCCGCCGTCATGCTGGCGGTCAGCCGCGCCATCGGCGAGACGATGATCGTCACCATGGCCGCCGGCCTCACCGCCAACCTGACCGCCAACCCGCTGGACGCCGTGACCACGGTGACGACGCAGATCGCCACGCTGCTGGTCGGCGACCAGGAGTTCGACAGCCCCAAGACGCTGTCGGCCTTCGGGCTGGGCCTCGTCCTGTTCGTCGTGACCCTCACCCTCAACATGGTCGCCCTCCGGGTGGTCCAGAAGTATCGAGAGAAATATGACTGACCTCGTGGAACAGGATACGCGGGCCATGTCGGTCGCCGTCACCAAGTCGCGCTACCAGAGCGAGGAATTCTCCGCCCGCCTGCGCCGCCGCTACGCCGCGGAGCGCCGGTTCCGAATCGCCGGGATGCTCGCCGTCGGGATCGCGTCTCTGATGCTGGTGGTTCTGCTCGGCTCCATCGTCAGCAAGGGCTACACCGCCTTCTGGCAGGCGCAGATCCGGCTTGAGGTGACCCTGGACAAGCAGCAGGTCGAGGAACGGAACTACACCGCCCTCGTCCGGCAGGCGCTCTACGCCCAGGTCCCGGCGGCCACCGACCGCGCCACCCGCCGCTCGCTGAACGACCTGCTGTCCTCCGGCGCGCCGTACGAGCTGGAGGCGATGGTCAACGCCAACCCCTCCCTCGTCGGCACCACGCAGACCGTCTGGGTCCGCGCCGACGACGAGATCGACCAGTTCATGAAGGGCTTCATCCGGCGCGACGTGCCGGAGAGCGAGCGCCGGCTGAACGACGTCAAGATCGCCGCCATCGACGCGCTGGTCGCCAACGGGTCGATCCGCAGCACCTTCAACACCACCCTGTTCACCGCCGGCGACAGCCGCGAGCCGGAACAGGCGGGCATCCTGGGCGCCGTCGTCGGCTCCGCCCTGACGCTGGTGGTGACCATGCTGCTGTCGGTGCCCATTGGCATCGCCGCCGCGGTCTATCTGGAGGAGTTCGCGCCGAAGAACCGCTGGACCGACCTGATCGAGGTCAACATCAACAACCTCGCCGCGGTGCCGTCGATCATCTTCGGCCTGCTCGGTCTGGCGGTGTTCCTCGGCTTCTTCGGGCTGCCGCGCTCCGCGCCGCTGGTCGGTGGTCTGGTGATGGCGCTGATGACCCTGCCGGTCATCATCATCGCCTCGCGCGTCGCCCTGAAGGCGGTGCCGCCGTCGATCCGCGAAGCGGCGTTGGGCGTCGGCGCCTCGCCGTTGCAGACGGTGACGCACCATGTCCTGCCGCTGGCCCTGCCGGGCATCCTGACCGGCACCATCATCGGCATGGCCCGCGCGCTGGGCGAGACGGCCCCGCTGCTGATGATCGGCATGGTGGCCTTCATCGTGGACATCCCGGGCGGCCTGACCGACAGCGCCACGGCCATCCCGGTGCAGATCTACATGTGGGCGGACAGCCCCGAGCGGGCCTTCACGGAGCGCACCTCCGCGGCGATCCTGATCCTGCTCGCCTTCCTCATCCTGATGAACGGCCTGGCCGTCTTCCTGCGCAAGAAATTCGAGAGGCGTTGGTAACCCCATGAGCGTCCAGACCCACATCCCGGCCACGGCCATGGCTTCGCGTCCCGCCGCCGGCATCCACGGCACCAAGATGGTCGCCCGTGACGTCAAGGTGTTCTACGGGGCCAAACAGGCGCTCAAGGGCATCAACCTGGAGATCCAGGAAAACCGCGTGATGGCGCTGATCGGCCCGTCCGGCTGCGGCAAGTCGACGTTCCTGCGCTGCCTGAACCGCATGAACGACACCATCGAAAACTGCCGCGTCGAGGGGCTGATCGCGCTCGACGGCGAGGATGTCTACGGCAAGTCGATCGACGCCGTGCAGCTCCGCGCCCGCGTCGGCATGGTCTTCCAGAAGCCGAATCCCTTCCCGAAGTCGATCTACGACAACATCGCCTACGGCCCGCGCATCCACGGCATCGCCAGCCACCGCGACGAGATGGACGAGATCGTCCAGACCTCGCTGAAGCGCGCCGGCCTGTGGAACGAGGTGAAGGACCGCCTGCGCGAGCCGGGCACCGGCCTGTCCGGCGGCCAGCAGCAGCGCCTGTGCATCGCCCGCGCCATCGCCGTCAGCCCCGAGGTGATCCTGATGGACGAGCCCTGCTCGGCGCTCGACCCCATCGCGACGGCCCACATCGAGGAGCTGATCGACGAGCTGCGCGAGAACTACACGATCGTCATCGTGACCCACAACATGCAGCAGGCGGCCCGCGTCTCCCAGAAGACCGCCTTCTTCCATCTGGGCGACATGGTGGAGTGCGACGACACCGAGGAAATCTTCACCAACCCGCGGGACGAGCGCACCCAGGGCTACATCACCGGCCGCTACGGCTGATCCCCGGCCTCTGATCCCCGGCCTCGCCGCATCCTTTCCATCAGCGAAGGACGTGAAGCATGAGCACCGAACACATCGTGCGCTCCTTCGCGCACGAACTTGAGCGCCTGTCCAATCTGATCACCCAGATGGGCGGCGTCGCCGAAGCGCAGGTGGACGCCGCCGTGAAGGCGGTGGCCCGCCGCGACGTCGCGCTGGCCGCCCAGGTCATGCAGGCCGACCGGCGCATCGACGCCTACGAGCGCGACATCGACGCCGAGGCCGTGCGCCTGCTCGCCCTCCGCCAGCCGCTGGCCCAGGACCTGCGCGAGATCGTGTCGGCGCTGAAGATCGCGTCGGACCTGGAGCGGATCGGCGACTACGCCTCCAACATCGCCAAGCGCTCGCTGGCGCTGGCCCAGGTGCCGGTGGTGCGCCCGGCGGCGGCCATCCCGCGCATGGGGCGGCTGGTCGAGTCGATCATGAAGGACGTGCTGGACGCCTACATCGAGCGCGACGTCCGGCGCGCCATCGCCGCCTGGGAACGCGACGAGGAGCTGGACGACCTCTACACCAGCCTGTTCCGCGAAGTCCTGACCTACATGATGGAGGACCCGCGCAACATCACGCCCTGCACGCACCTGCTGTTCATGGCGAAGAACCTGGAGCGGATCGGCGACCACGCCACCAACATCGCCGAGACCATCCATTATCTGGTGGTCGGCACGACGCTGCGCGCCGCGCGCCCGAAGAACGACGGCAGCAGCTTCGCCGTGGTCGAGCCGGACGGTTCGGTCATGGATGCGGCCACGGAGGCGATGGAACAGGGATTGCCGCGGGACGGTGGCCCGGATAACGATGGAGCGGGACATGCCGCGTGACGGCGAGACGCGCAGTGGGAGCGGGACAAGCATGAATTCGGCGCTGAAGCCGCTCGTCCTCGTCGTCGAGGACGAAGCCGACATCGTGACGCTGCTGAAGTACAATCTGGAGAAGGAAGGCTTCCGCGTGAACGCCGCCACCGACGGCGAGGAAGCCCTTCTGCTGGCCGGGGAGCAGACGCCGAACATCGTCCTGCTCGACTGGATGCTGCCGCTGATGTCGGGGCTGGAGGTCTGCCGCCAGATGCGCCGCAACAGCAAGATGCGCGACATCCCGATCATCATGCTGACCGCCCGCGGCGAGGAGGCGGACCGCGTGCGCGGCCTGAATTCCGGCGCCGACGACTACATCACCAAGCCCTTCTCCCCGACCGAGCTGGTCGCCCGCATGCGCGCCGTCCTGCGCCGCTCGGCCCCCGGCATGACCGACGAGACGCTGCAGTTCGCCGACGTGACCATGGATCTGGCGGCCCACCGGGTTCGCCGGAACGGGCGCGACGTGCATCTGGGGCCGACCGAGTTCCGCCTGCTGCGCCATTTCATGCAGCATCCCGGCCGCGTCTTCTCGCGCGAGCAGCTTCTCGACGTGGTGTGGGGCCACGACGTCTATGTCGAGCCGCGCACCGTGGACGTGCACATCCGCCGTCTGCGCAAGGCGATGAACGAGGAGACGGAGATGGATCTGATCCGCACCGTCCGCTCGGCGGGCTACGCGCTGGACAGCAAGTCGGTCTGACGTCCGCAGGGGCGGTGTTGGCCACCCGAACCGGCCTCCGACAAACCCGGCGCGGTTCACTGTTCGGGTGCCGCCGGGTTCGGGCGCCGCCGGTGTCATGCCGGCGGCACCCGAAGGCGCCGAATCAGAGGATGATGTTCTTGCCGAGAAGCTTGTCCAGGCCCTGGAGGGTGATCTGGAAGTCGGCCCGTCCGTCCCCATTCACATCCCCCTGCGCCATGCCGCCCGCCCAACGCAGTTCGCCCGCCCGACGGTGGAAGCTGCTGCCGCCGATGAACGTGAACGCCTGGTCGCCGCGCTGGCGTGTATTGGCGTCGATGCCGCGCAGGTCGAGGCTGTCGTCTGTCGAGAAATCCAGGATGGTGTCACGCTGGGAGCCGTTGCCGGCGTCCCGCGTGCTCTGGAAGACGAAGCGGTCCTTGCCATCGCCGCCGGCGAGCAGGTCGGTGCCATCGCCGCCCTGAATCCAGTCGTCGCCAACGCTGCCGAGCAGGGTGTCGTCTCCGCGATTGCCGTACAGAGTGTCGTTTCCGAGTCCGCCGACCATCAGCTCGGCATTGTGCGACCCCAGCAGGGTGTCGTTCCCACCAAAGCCGAGGATCGCGGAGTTCCCCTTTCTGGCGTCCGAGCGCAAGGTTTCGGCGTTTCCGGTGCCGGTCTTGAACTGCCAACCTTCCTTGAACAGCCAGCTGTAATCGACGCCTGTGGCATCCTTGGCCGCAGCCAGAAAGTTGGCGCGGGCCTGTTCCGGAGTAGTCGCCGCATCCTTGGTGATCAGGCTCTGCCAGAAGCGGGCGTAGTTGTCTTCGCCGAAGTCCTCGTAGAGACGGTGGAGCAGGGAGCCGGCGAGGTCGGCCCCGCTGAAGTTGTAGGGGTTCTGGGGACCGGTGTCGGTGGCCAGGGTGTTGCGCCAATTCAGGTCGCCATTGGAGAAATAGAGCTGGGCCATGTCCTGCTGGATGTATGTGACCAGCTGGTTCCATTCGAGCCCGTTAAAGGTGGTTCCGTCGACGCCGGCAGCGTCCATGGAGAGAAAGCGGTTCTCAATGGCAAAGCCGGTGGTGAAGGGCGGCAGTCCCTGGAGCGGCTGGTCGTAGAACCAGAAATTCCGGCCAAGTTCGTAGAAGAGCACTTGATCGTAGAGGCCAGCGTCGCGCACCCCGGTGTAGAGGATGTTGAAATATTCCGGCATGATTTCGATGCCGGTGAAGCCGAGAAAGCCGCAGCCCGCACCGCAGGTGTCCTGTACTTCGGCGATCGTGGCCTTGCCGTTGTAGGTGAAATATGGGTTCGGTTCCCGTCCTGTGATGCGCGTGTAGAAATCGTAGCTTTCGTCCAGCTTGGAGACGATGCTCTGCATCACATTGATTTCTAGATCAGGCGACTGTGTAAGAAGCACGATGTTCCGACCTTCCCAGGGTGTTCTTTCGAGAACTTCTCCGTAAATTGATGTATAAGCAACCACGGCCGTCCTCCTCGCCCTGTTGTTTTCTAAGCGAAGAGGATTTACAGGCAATTTCAGGAAGTCGAACACGGAAAAGTGCGAGTCCCACGGGCCGGAGTAATTCTTCCGTATGGATCGGCGTCCAGCCACGGCCGGTCGTGATGCGAGATCGGTTTCGACGTTGAGCCCGACCTTGAAGAGGGGGCAATCCCGGACTTGGCCCCGAAACGCTTCAGCCCTGCCGCTCCTCCAGCAACCCCACCGCCTCCTGCAGAATCGCCACCTTCGGACCGAAGCGCTTCGCCCGGTCGCTGTCCTCGATGAAGCCGATCATCACGCGCAGGGCGTGTGCCACCCGCGGGGCGAGACCGGGATGCGCCGTCACATGCTGCGCCAGATGAACCAGCGCATCCCGGTAGGGCCGGCCCTCGAAACCCTCCGCGGCGATCGCCTCGAAGCGGTTCGCGTACTCGATCACCAAATTGTGGTCGTCGGTCATCGCGCTCACACGAACAGGATCGCGCCGGTCTTCGGCGCGTCGTTCAGGAAGGTGACGACTCCGCCGGTCTTCACTGGCACGTCGGGGCGCAGAGGGACGCCGGCCGGCAGGCCGAGCGCGCGCAGCCCCATCTCGCAGGCCATGACCGTGACCTTCAGCATCACGCAGGCTTCCAGCAGTTCCTCGAAGCCGGCCAGCCCGTTGGCGGTGAAGGCGGCGTCGCGCTCCGCCGGTCGGCTGCCGTCGTCGGCGGGGTCCAGCCGGTGCCAGCCCGGCGTGCCGTCCGCACCCTCGGCCAGCAGCGTGTTCAGCGCGCGGCCGGTGAAGAACAGCGTGACCTTGCGGTTGGTCGCCGCCGCCGCGCTCGCCATCACCAAGGCGTAGTGAACCCGGTCGAAACCGCCCGCGAACAGGACGATGGACAGGGACTCGGGACCTTCCATGGGTCAGGGCTCTCCCAGGCGCCGCTCAGTGGGCGGACAGGTCGTGGATGGTCGGGTGGGCGCCGCACAGCGGGCAGTCCGGGTCGCGGCGCACCGTGATGCGCTGGAACGAGGCGTGCAGCGTGTCCAGCATCATCAGGCTGCCCGACAGACTCTCGCCGATGCCCATGATTTCCTTCAGCACCTCGGTCGCCTGGAGCGAGCCGACGAAGCCGGCCAGCGCTCCCAGCACGCCGCCTTCGGAGCAGGACGGCACCAGCCCGCGCGGCGGCGGTTCCGGGAACAGGCAGCGGTAGCAGGGGTGCGGGTCACCGCGATGCGCCTTGAAGGTGGAGACCTGCCCGTCGAAGCGCAGGATCGCCGCCGACACCAGCGTCTTCTTCGCGAAGTAGCAGGCATCGTTCAGCAGGAAGCGCGTGGCGAAATTGTCCGACCCGTCGGCCACGATGTCGTAGCGCCCGATCAGGTCCAGCGCGTTGTCCCTGGTCAGCCGCGCCTTGTGCACCTCCACCGCCACGTCGGGATTCAGCGCGCGGATGCGGGCGGCGGCGCTCTCCACCTTCGGCAGGCCCAGCGTCGATTCGTCGTGGATCACCTGCCGCTGCAGGTTGGACAGGTCCACCGTGTCGTCGTCGATGACGCCGATGGTGCCCACCCCCGCCGCGGCGAGGTAGAGCAGCAGCGGCGCGCCCAGCCCGCCGGCCCCGACGACCAGGACCCGGGCGCGCAGAAGCGCTTCCTGCCCGACGCCGCCGACCTCCGGCAGGATGATGTGGCGGGAATAGCGGTGAAGCTGGGTGTCGGTGAAATCCATGATCCGCAGAATAGCGCGGAACGCCCCATGCCGCGCAAGTCCCCTCGCTCGGGAGCCTGCCGCGACCGGTGGCGTCAGGCGAGCAGGCTCATCTTGTAGGGGGTGGTCTTCGACGTGCTGGACGACTTGTTCGCGTCCTCCGCCGCCCATTGCTTCAGCCGCGCCTCGCGCTCCCGCATGATCTTGTCGAACGGGCGTTCCTCGGTCGACTCGGGCGCCTTGGCGACCTTCTGGACGAAGTTGAGCTGATAGGGGATTTCGCCGACCACGTTCTTCGGCGGGACGATCACCAGCTCGTACTGGCCGGGTTCGACCTTGAAGCTGGGCTTCTTCAGCATGTCCTCGCCCGACTTCGCCGGGTCCATCGTGTCGCCGGAGGCCACGACCTTGCCCTCCTTGCTCATGAGGGCCCAGCGCGTGTAGGGCAGGGACATGTTGCCGACGAACTCGCCGCCCTGGGCGACGGTCAGCGTGTGCTTCTGGACGCCGCTGTCGTTGCCGACGACGGCCCGGGCGATGCCCTTCATCTGGGCACCGGTCCCCACCATCATGATGTTCTGGCGTTCGGTGATGTCCAGCGTGTATTCGCGCTCGTTCACCCCGCGGACGGCCTGGGAGATGACCGCGGTGTAGGTGCCGGGGCCGAGCTTCGCGCTGGTCTCCGCCGCCTCGTTCTTCGCCTTCGCCTCGGCGACGACCTTGTTGTTCTGGTCGACGATCTTGATGTTGGTGTTGATGTCGGCGATCTTGAAATTGAATTCGCCGGTCTTCGACACCGTGAACTGGCGGTAGTCGGTGGATGCGAGGTTGGAGTCCAATTCGTTGGTGATGCCGCGGAACTGGAACCAGTTCATCGTCGAGGCATTCGGAATCGCGACGCCCATGGTGGTCTCCCCCGCTGGTCCTGTGCCGTCAGCTCCGCATCGTCGGGCGCCCGTGGCGCAAGCCGGGCCGTCGCCTGAAACGGCGGAGCCGCGCCGGCCGAAACTCCCGGCGCAGACAGGTTAGATTACTAAAATCCAATCTTTCTGTCAAACCGCCGCCCGATGCATAGGACGGGCACAAAGACCGGACGCTTTCCACTCTACAGCAGGATGCGGGACGATGCAATATTCGCCGCCCGGTTGCGCGAGGCGGAGCGTCGAGAGACCCCTCCCGCGCCCGTGGGCGGACGCGGGAGGGGGGCGATTTACTCCAGCCCTTCGAACAGGGCGGTGGAGAGATAGCGTTCGGCGAAGGACGGCAGGATCACGACGATCAGCTTTCCCTCGTTCTCCGGACGGGAGCCGATCTCCAGCGCCGCGGCCAGAGCCGCGCCCGAGGAGATGCCGACCGGGATGCCTTCCAGCTTCGCCACCTTGCGGGCCGTCTCGAAGGCGCGCTGGTTGGAGATGCGGACGACCTCGTCGATCAGGTCCTTCTTCAGGACGTCCGGCACGAAGCCGGCGCCGATGCCCTGGATCTTGTGCGGGCCGGGCATGCCGCCGGACAGGACGGGGCTGTCCTCCGGCTCCACCGCGATGGTGCGGAAGCCGGGCTTGCGGGCCTTCAGGACCTCCGACACGCCGGTCAGCGTGCCGCCGGTGCCGACGCCGGAAATCAGGAAGTCGGCCTTGCCGTCGGTGTCCTTCCAGATCTCCTCCGCCGTGGTGTTGCGGTGGATCTCCGGGTTGGCAGCGTTCTTGAACTGCTGGAGCATGTAGGCGTTCGGATCGGTGGCGACGATTTCGTCGGCCCGGCGGATGGCGCCCTTCATGCCCTCCGCCGCCGGGGTCAGCACCAGTTCGGCGCCCAGCAGCTTCAGCATCTTGCGGCGCTCGACCGACATGCTTTCCGGCATGGTCAGGATCAGCCGGTAGCCCTTGGCGGCGGCGACGAAGGCCAGCGCGATGCCGGTGTTGCCCGACGTCGGCTCGACCAGGGTGGTGCGGCCCGGCTCGATGGTGCCGGCGCGCTCCGCCGCGTCGATCATCGCGAAGCCGATGCGGTCCTTCACGCTGGCCAGCGGGTTGAAGAACTCCAGCTTGCCGACGATCTGGGCCTTGGCCCCGGCGTCCTCGGCCAGCCGGTTGACGCGCACCAGCGGCGTGGCGCCGACGGTGTCGAGAATGCTGTCGTAGATCTTACCGCGAAACTCGGAACCCGGCATTTTTCACTCCTCCGGTGTGTGGTATTTTCCCACTTTCTACATCATGTGCAGAATTTAACCGTTTTCCGTGTGGGATCAAATCGTAAAATCGATGCGGTCTTCGGTCTCGCTCTCGACGCCGGCGGTGCGGGCGCGCAGGCAGAGATCCTCGATGGTGATGTCGTCGAGCTTCTTCATGCATTCCTCCTGAAGCTCGTTCCACAGCGGGCGCACCACCTTGTGCCCCAGGATGGAGCCCGCCGGCTCCTCGATGGGATCGGTCGCGGTCTCCATGGAGCGGACGACCTTCACGATCTCGCCCAGCGTGATCCGTCGGCGCTCGCGGGCCAGACGGTAGCCGCCGCGTGGCCCGCGCACGCCGGCCAGGACGCCGTCGCGGACGAGCTGCTGGAGAACCTGCTCCAGATAGCGCTTGGGAATGCCCTGGCGGCGGGTGATCTCGCCGGACTGAACGGGTTCGGTGCCGGCGTTGTAGGCGATGTCCAGCACCGCCTCGATCGCGAACATCAGCTTCTTGGAGATGCGGAGCATCAGTGCGTCTCCTGCGCGGGGGAGGACTGGGCGAACTGGCCGGTGGAACCGAAGCCCCCGGTGCCGCGGGCGCTGTCGGGAAGCGCGGCCGACTCGGCCCAGGCGGCGCGCACGTAGCGGGCGATCACCAACTGGGCGATGCGCTGACCGCGCTCCACCGTGAAGGGCTGGTCGCCGTGGTTGATCAGGATCACCCCGACCTCGCCGCGGTAGTCGGCGTCGATGGTGCCCGGGCTGTTCAGCACCGTGACCCCGTGCTTCAGCGCCAGGCCGGAGCGCGGGCGCACCTGCGCCTCGTAGCCGTCGGGCAGGGCGAAGGCGACGCCCGTGGGGATCAGCGCGCGGCGGCCCGGTTCCAGGACCACCGGCTCCGCCAGCGCGGCCAGCAGGTCCATGCCCGCCGCGTGTTCCGTTGCGTAGGCCGGCAGATCCAGCCCCGCGGCGTGGGCGAGCCGGACGATGGGAACGGGAATGGCGGATGCCGTTGCGCTCACGGAATGGTCTCCTGGGGGGCAGGGGGGGAAGGCGGATTGAAATGCCGGGCGATGGCCTCGGCCAAGCGGGCGGCCACGGCGTCCTTGCCCATGGTGGGCCAGTCTTCGGTGCCGTCGGCGCGGATCAGATGGACGGTGTTGTCGGACCCGCCGAAGGTCGTGGTGCCCGGCGACACGTCGTTGGCGACGATCCAGTCGCAGCCCTTGCGCGCGCGCTTGGCCGTCGCATACTCCACCACGTTGCCGGTTTCCGCGGCGAAGCCGACGACCAGCGCCGGGCGGCGCGGCCCGGCCTGGGACAGGGTCGCCAGGATGTCGGGATTCTCGGTCAGGGCCAGACTCGGCGGACCGCCGCCGTCCTTCTTCAGCTTGCGGTCCGATTCGCCGGCCACGCGCCAGTCGGCGACGGCGGCGGCGCAGACCGCGATGTCCGCGGGCAGGGCCGACTCGCAGGCCGCCAGCATCTCCCGCGCCGTCTCGATGGGGCGCACGGTGCAGCCGGGCGGGTCGGGCAGGCGGGTCGGGCCGGTGACCAGCGTCACCTCCGCCCCCAGCCGCCGCAGCGCCTCGGCGATGGCGTGGCCCTGCTTGCCGGAGGAGCGGTTGGCGATGTAGCGCACCGGGTCGATGGGTTCGACGGTCGGACCGCTGGTGACCAGCGCGCGCTTGCCGGCCAGCGGCTTGGGCGCGTCCAGCTCCTCGAAATGGGTGGCGATGGCCTGGACGATCTCCATCGGCTCGGCCATGCGCCCGAATCCGTACTCGCCGCAGGCCATCTCGCCCTTGTTCGGGCCGACCCGGCGGACGCCGCGCTTTTCCAGAAGCGCCAGATTGTCGCGGGTCGCCGGATGCTCCCACATGCGCACGTTCATCGCCGGCGCGACGAGCACCGGCTTGTCGGTGGCCAGCAGCACGGTGGCGGCCAGATCGTCGGCCATGCCGGCGGCCATGCGGGCCAGAAGGTTGGCGGTGGCCGGGGCGACGACCAGCAGGTCGGCGTCGCGCGACAGCTGGATGTGTCCCATCTCCGATTCGTCGGTCAGGGACCACAGGTCCTGGTAGACGGTGTCCTCAGTCAGCGCCTGCACGGACAGGGGCGTGACGAACTGCGCCCCGGCCCGGGTCAGGACCGCGCGCACGCGCACGCCCCGCTCCTTCAGGCGGCGGATCAGCTCCAGGCTCTTGTAGGCCGCGATGCCGCCCGCGATGACGAGCAGGATGCGCTTGCCGGACAGCACGGATGTTTCGGCCACGGGGGTCCGCCGCTCCTTGCTATGGATTTTGTAGAATTCAGATATTCCATCACGGCGCCCGGTACAAGCGTCCTTCGCTCGTCCTCACAGCGAATCCGGTGTGAAATGCACATCCATGACCGGAATGTGAAACCATGGATGGGATATTTCCTTGCGCGGACGCATTCCAGGTCTTTCGCCCGCGGCCCGTCATCGCGTAGAGTGCATTTTTAAGGATTTGCTGATAACCAAGGCGGTCCGCATGCTCTTTTCCGTATTTTCCATTTGAATTCAAACGGTCCATGCCCGCGCGCTCCACGCCCGTTCTGCTCGTCGAAGACACGCCGTCGCTGGCCCGCGTCTATGCGGAGTTCCTGAAGAAGGACTGCACCTCCGTCACCACGGTGGAGACGGGGGCCGCGGCGCTGGAGCAACTGGCCGACGGCGCGCCGCGGATCGTGCTGCTGGACCTCCAGCTTCCCGACATGCACGGCATGGACGTGCTGAAGCGGATCAGCGCCCAGGCGCTGCCCTGCGCGGTCATCATCATCACCGCCCACGGCTCGGTCGGGGTGGCGGTGGAGGCGATGCGCTACGGCGCCTACGATTTCCTGGTGAAGCCCTTCTCGGCGGAGCGGCTGACCGTCACCGTGCGCAACGCCATGGAGCGGCTGCGCCTCGCCCAACTGGTCGACAGCTTCGAGAAGGACCTGGGGCGCAGCCGTTACCACGGCTTCCTCGGCTCCTCGCTGGCGATGCAGGCCGTCTACCGGATCATCGACAGCGCCGCCTCCTCCCGCGCGACGGTCTTCATCACCGGCGAGTCGGGCACCGGAAAGGAGGTCTGCGCCGAGGCCATCCACCGGCAGAGCCCGCGGGCCGACCGGCCCTTCGTCGCCATCAACTGCGGGGCCATCCCCAAGGATCTGATGGAAAGCGAGATCTTCGGCCACATGAAGGGCTCCTTCACCGGAGCGGTGGCCGACCGCGAGGGCGCGGCGGCGCGGGCCAGCGGCGGCACCCTGTTCCTCGACGAGATCTGCGAGCTGGCGCCCGACCTCCAGACCAAGCTGCTGCGCTTCATCCAGACCGGCACCTTCACGCCGGTCGGCGGCAGCCGGCTGGAGAAGGTCGATCTGCGCATCATCTGCGCCACCAACCGCGATCCCCTGCGCGAGGTCGAGGAGGGGCGGTTCCGCGAGGATCTCTATTACCGGCTGCACGTCATCCCCATCCACCTGCCGCCGCTGCGCGAGCGCGAGGACGACGTGCTGGAGATCTGCCGCCAGTTCCTGGCCGACTACACCCGGGAAGAGGGCAAGGGCTTCGTCCGCTTCTCCCCGGCGGCGGAGGAGGCGCTGCGCACCTACCACTGGCCGGGCAACGTGCGGCAGGTGCAGAACGTGGTGCGCAACATCGTGGTTCTGCACGACGGTGACACCGTGACGCCGGCCATGCTGCCGGCCCCGCTCGGCACCCCGGCGGGGACCGCGGCGCCGCTTCCCGCGAACGGCGGAAACGGTCAGGGCGGCCATGCCCATGCCCACCCCTCCGCGGCCCAGGCGCCGTCCCCCAAGACGGTGAAGCCGCTGTGGGAGGTGGAGCGCGACGCCATCGAGGAGGCCATCGCCGCCTGCGACGGCAACATCCCCCGTGCCGCGGCCCTGCTGGAGATCAGCGCCTCGACGATCTACCGCAAGCGCCTCGCCTGGCAGGCCGAAGGGAAACTCTGAGTCCCGTCCCCCGTTCCAGGCCCCGTTCCCAGCCCCGCGCCACTGGTCCTGCCGAAGCATAGGCTTCGTGTGCGTTCAATTCACGCAAGACCATCGAAAGTCTTGCCGTGCCGGGACCTGCCGCCATCGGCTTATTTCCAAATGACCGTTCTGGCCACATTGGGCATATGCCGTGAAGCCGCCTTGCCGGTTCCGGTGCCATCCGGCTAGCCTCCCCTCGCGTTGCTTTGCTTGCGCTTCCGCGTGGCGCCACACCGGACCGCTACACCGGATCGCCGGACATGACCGCCACACCGTCCATCGTCCTTCGCCGGCCCCTTGCGCCCCGCGGCGCGGACCGGCGGCAGCCCCCCGACCGAGGAGCAGGAGTTCGCCTTATGACCACCGGCACCGTCAAATGGTTCAACACCACCAAGGGATATGGCTTCATCGCGCCGGAGGCCGGCGCCAAGGACGTGTTCGTGCACATCACGGCCGTGCAGAAGTCGGGTCTTCACGCCCTGTCCGAGGGCCAGCGCGTCGAGTTCGAGGTCGCGCGCGGCAACAACGGCAAGGACGCCGCGGTCAACATCAGCGTCATGGAGTGAAGCGACGTCATGAGATGACATAGCCGCGCAGCCGGTAGGCCTCCACGGCTTCCCGGGTGAGGCGGGGGATGTCGCGGCACAGCGACGTCACCTCGCCCACCGCGTTGCTCCGGCAGGCCAGCTCCAGCGCCCGGGCGGCCGCCGACAGGTCGCGGGCGCCGAAGGTCCCGGCGGTGCTCTTCAGCGTGTGGGCCTCCTTCGCCAGCCCGGCAAGATCGGCCGGGTTCCCGTCCGCCGCCGCCGCGCCGCCGCGGTCGATCCTCTCCGCCCGCTCCAACGTTTCCTCCACGAACTGGCGGATGACGTCGGCCAGAAGGTCCGCGTCGAGATCCCGGGCGAGTTGCTGCAGCACCTCCATGTCCAGGACATCCATGTCCAGCACACCCATCTCGGGCACGCCCTCCGTCATCGGCGTGGTGGCCTCCGCGGGCGCGGCAGGCTCCAACGGGGCGGCGTCCAGCCAGCGGGCGACGGTTTCCAGCAGATGCGGGCGGTCGATGGGCTTGGCGACATGCCCGTTCATCCCGGCGGCCAGGCAGCGTTCGCGGTCGCTGTCCATGGCGTCGGCGGTCATCGCGATGATCGGGACGCCGCCGACCGGCGGCGGCAGGCCGCGCAGCCGGCGGGTGGCGGTCAGCCCGTCCATCTCGGGCATGGCGAGGTCCATCAGCACCAGCCCATAGGGCGACGGGCCGGATGCCGCGGCCTGCACCGCCTCCAGCGCTTCCCGCCCGTTGTTGGCGATGTCGACCCGATAGCCGGCGCCGCGCAGCAGCAGGGCGGCGACCATCTGGTTGGTCGGGCTGTCCTCGACCAGGAGAATCCGCCGGCCCGGTCCGGCGGCGGATGGGGCGGCCGCGCTGTGCGGACGCGGCTCCGCGGCGGGCGGCGCCTCGGCCACGCTCCGCCCGGTCATGGCGGCGAGCAGGCGCGACGGCCGGGCCGGCTTCGTCACCGTGGCGTCGGCGCCGTTGCCGTCCCCGCCCACGGTCCGGTGCGGCAGGGCGAGACGGACGATCCGCCCCACGCCCCGCGCGCGCAGCCGGTCGGTCAGCGAGCCGGCGACCGGGGTTTCCACGCTGCCGATCACCGCGGCATCGGCGGCGGGCAGGGTGCCGGTGTCCAGCCCGGCGACCATCGCCACGACGTCCGGCGCGCCGACCGCGGCCCCCCAGGACCGGATCTGTTCGGCCAGCGCCTTTCGGGCGACGGGATTGGATTCCAGAAGCAGGACCGTCTGCCCGGCCAGCGGCGGCTCCGTGTCGGCGGTCCGCAGCGTCCCGGGCTCCAACGGCAGGGTGAACCAGAAGCGGCTGCCTTGGCCGGCGGTGCTGTCGAATCCGATGCTTCCCCCCATCATCTCCACCAGCCGCTTGGAGATTGCCAACCCCAGACCGGCGCCGTCGTGGCGGCGCGACAGACGGGGATGCACCTGGGAGAATTCGGTGAAAAGGTCGGCCTGCGCCTCCTGCGGAATGCCGACGCCGGTGTCGGCCACCTCGAACCGCAGGCGCGGCGGCGCATGGCCGTCGCCGTCCAGTTCCGACAGGGTGACGGCGATGCCGCCATGGTCGGTGAATTTCACGGCGTTGCCGACGAGGTTCAGCAGGACCTGCCGCACCCGGCCCGAGTCGCCGCGCAGTGTCGCCGGCAGGCCGCCGGGGATGCAGACGGCCAGTTCGATCCCCTTGGCGAAGGCGCGGGCGGCCTGCAGCTCGGCCACGCTCTCCACCACCTCGGCGGGGGAGAAGCGGCCCGACTCCAGGGTCAGCTTCCCGGCCTCCATCTTGGAGATGTCCAGGATGTCGTTGAGCATGGACAGCAGCGCCTCCGCCGACTCGCGGGCGGTGCGGGCGTAGGTGCGCTGCTCCTCCCCCAGCGGACCGTCCAGCAGCAGCCCCAGCATGCCCAGGACGCCGTTCATCGGGGTGCGGATCTCGTGGCTGATGGTGCGCAGGAACTCCGACTTGGCGCGGCTCGCCAGCTCCGCCTGCTCCTTGGCGAGGCGGAGCTGCGCCTCCGTGCGACGGTGGTCGGTGATGTCGCGGAAGGACACCATCGCCATCGTCCGCCCGCGGTAGGGCACGTAGCGGGTCTCACCCTGCACCGTCAGCCGTTCGCCGTTGCGGCGCAGGCAGACGGTTTCGAAGGGGGTCTCGTCGCGGGCGCGGATGCGCTGCCAGGAGAGGTCGCGGTCCTCCGGCGCCATCAGGGCGGTGATCGACTGCCCCGTCAGCTCGTCCGGCGTGTAGCCGAGGATGGCGGCGGCGGCCCGGTTGGCGTCGGCGATCACCCCCTGCTCATGCACCAGGATGCCGTCCATGGCGGCGTCCGACAGCTTGCGGAAGCGGTCCTCGCTCTCGCGCAGGGCCTGTTCCACCCGGCGGTGCTCGGTGATGTCCGTGTAGGTCATCAGGACCGAGCGGTCGGGCAGAAAGCTGGCGGTGATCTCCAGCACCCGGCCGTCGGGGCGTGTGCGCTCGATCCGGCTGACGCCCTCGGGGCGCAGATTGGTCAGGTGGCGGGCGACGATGTCCGCCGTGTCGCCGGGGCCGAACTCGCCGCGTTCGGCCATGAAGCGCAGGAAGCCGGCCATGCTGAGGCCGGGATGGAGCGCGTCGTCCGGCAGGTCGAGCATCTCGCGCAGGCGCCGGTTGCAGGTCAGGAAATGATAGTCCGCGCTCCACACCACGAGGCCCTGCGACATGGCGCTGAAGGTGGCCTCCAGCAGGTCGGACTTGTGGGCCAGCTCCTGCTCGCGCCGCTTCAGCTCGCTGATGTCGGTGCGCAGCCCGACATAGCCGCCGTCGCTGGTCCGCCGCTCCTCGATCTTGAACCAGCGCCCGTCGCCGATCCGCAGCACTTGCGGCCCCTGCGGGTTGCGGTGCCGCTCCATCTCCCGCTCGACCCAGCGGTCGATGTCGCCGGGGGCGCAGTCGGGGTAATGGCCGGCGGCGGCGGCGCGGCGGATCAGCGATTCGAAGGTGATGCCGGGCTCCAGAGGCCCCAGCAGGGCGTAGATTTCGCGGAAACGGGCGTTGCACTGGACCAGCCGGTCGTCGGCGTCGAACAGGGCGAAGCCCTCGTTGACGACCTCGATGGCTTCGGACAGGCGGCGGTGGGCGTCGGCCGCCCGACCGTCGGCGGCGCGGGCCTCCGCCTCGGCGCGCCGGGTGGCCTCCCGCTCGCGCAGCACCGCCAGGGCCGTCACCGCGCCGGCCAGCCCGATCCCGAAAAACGGCCAGATCAGCTCGTCGGTTCCATGCTCCAGAAGATGCCGCAGCGTGTGCAGCGCGCTCGCCATCAGAAGGAGGAAGGCGACCAGGGTGAGCCAGCTCCAACGGCGCAGCCGGCGGTGGAGGAACGACATTCGGCGCTCCGCATCGGACGAGGCGAAAACGTTACGGCTTTTGCGCCTCCGGAGCAATGAATCCAGAGGTGCTGCGCAACCGGCCGACGGCGCGGCGCCGGCCCAGCAAGCCGTGGCGCGGCCCGAACAGGACGGCCAGCGCCAGGATCAGCCCGGACGCCACGGCGATCATCCCCGCGGCGTTCAGCGAGTGCGACGCCCCGAGCAGCATCGGCCCGAAGGCCGCAGCGCCGTAGCCGGCCAGCGCCGCCAGCACCCCCAGCGCGACGCTGAGCAGGATCTGCGCGGCCAGCCGGTCGGTCAGCAGGCGGGCGGCGGCGGGCGGGGCGATCAGCATGGCGATGACCAGGATGGAGCCCACCGCCTCGAAGGCGGCGATGGCCGTGGCGGCGACCAGGAGCACCACCCCGTAATGGAACAGCCCGGCCGGGATGCCCAGCGTGGAGGCCAGCGCCGGGTCGAAGGTGGTGATCTTCAGCTCCTTGTAGAACAGCCCGACCAGGGTGACGCAGAGCGTGAAGACCGCGGCCAGCGTCAGCACCTCCCGCGGCAGGGCCGCCCACACCGCCGGGTCGGTCAGCGACGCCCAGCCCTTGGGGGCCAGCCACAGGATGGTCTCCAGCTGGCCGTAGAGCACGCAGTCGGCGTCCAGATCGACCCCACCGGCCGACGCCTGCTCGATCATCACCACCCCGGCGGCGAACATCACGGTGAAGACGACGCCCATGGCGGCGCCGGATTCCAGCCGGCCCAGCCGCCGCACCGCCTCGATCAGCAGGCCGGCCAGCGCCGCGGCGGCCAGCGCGCCGAGCATCATCGGCAGCGTCTCCCGCGTGCCGGCAACCAGGAAGCCGCCGACGATGCCGGGCAGGATGGCGTGGCTGACCGCGTCGCCCATCATGCCCTGGCGCCGCAGCACCAGGAAATTGCCGACCAGCGCGCAGGCGGCGCAGGCCAGCACCGCGGCGAGCAGGGCGGGGGCGTCGATCTGAAGGAATTCCTGGACGTCGGGCATCATGACGGGGCGCTCCGCTCCTCCAGCAGCCGGACCATGTCGCCGGGCAGGACCGAGTCGATGGGGTCGACGCCCCAGTTGGCGTGGGCGGGCAGCAGGGCCGGATAATCGGCCAGGAAACGCTCCCACAGCCGGCGGTCGCGCGCCGCCGCACGGGCGGCGGCCTGCCCGGCGGGGGTCAGGGCTCCGTTGCGGGTGTGGCCGCGCAGGCGCAGCCAGAGCGCCACGAAGCCCTCCACCGGCCGGCCGTCCAAAAGGTCGGTCAGGGCGCGCCGCTCCGCGAAGGTCAGGCGCAGCCGTCCCTGGCGCAGCGCGGCGGCGACCAGCCCGCGCGCCGGGGCGAACAGGAAGCTGAGCAGGAAGAAGCCACCAGCGACCAGGACGATGACCGCCCCCGCCGGCAGCTTGGGCAGCAGGGCCGACAGGGTGGCGCCGAGCCAGCCGGACAGCGCGCCGATCACCGCCGCGGCGACGGTCAGGGCGGGCAGCCGGTCGGTCCAGAAGCGGGCGGCGGCGGGCGGGATGATGAGAAGCGCGACCACCAGGATCAGCCCCACCGTCTGGAGCCCGATCACCGTCACCAGCGTCGCCAGCCCCATCAGCGCGAGGTCGAGCGCTCCCACCGGCCAGCCCTGCACGGCGGCGAAGCCGGGGTCGAAGGCCAGCACCCGCAATTCCTTGAACAACAGGGCGACGGCCAGCGCCGCCCCGGCGGCCAGCAGGCCGATGGCGATGGCCTCGCCCTGCGCCATGGCGGCGGTCTGGCCCAGGATGAAGGTCTTCAGCCCGGCCTGCCCGCCCAGCTCCAGATTCTGGATGACGCTGAGCAGCACGACGCCCAGCCCGAAGAAGACCGACAGCACCGCCCCGATCGCCGAATCCTCGGTCAGCCGGGTGAAGCGGGACAGCGCCTGCACGGTCAGCAGCCCGACCACCCCGCTGGCCACCGCCCCGGCCAGCAGCAGCGGCAGCGAACGCTCGGGCAGGCCGAGCGCCGCCCCGACCAGGAAAGCGACGGCGATGCCGGGCAGGGTGGCGTGGCTCAGCGCGTCGCTGACCAGGGCGCGGCGGCGCAGCAGCAGGAAGGTGCCGACCGTTCCGCCGGCCAGCCCCAGCGCGGCGGTCCCGGCGACCACCACGGCGCTGTTGAAGCCGGACTGGAAGGTCAGGATGCGCAGGGCCTCATCCATCATGACGCCTCCGCTTCCTCTGCCGCCGCCGCCGGGGCCGGCATGGGCCGTCCGCCATAGGTGCGGGACAGCAGGTCGGGCGTCATCACCCGCGCGACCGGCCCCTGGGCGACCACGCGGGTGTTGAGCAGCAGGGCGTGGTCGAAATAGTCGCTGACCGTCTGGAGGTCGTGGTGGACGCAGATCACCGTCCGCCCGGCGGCGTCGAGGTCGCGCAGCACTTGGAGCACCGCGCGCTCCGTCGCAGCGTCCACCCCGGCGAAGGGCTCGTCCATGAAATAGAGCTGCGCCTCCTGGGCCAGCGCGCGGGCCAGGAAGACGCGCTGCTGCTGGCCGCCGGACAATTGCCCGATCTGGCGCTTGGCGAAGTCGGCCATGCCCACCCGCTCCAGCGCGTGCAGGGCCGCCTCCTTGTGGGCGCGGGTGACCGGGCGGAACCAGCCGATCTTCCCATAGCGGCCCATCGCCACCACGTCGAGCGCCGAGACGGGGAAGTCCCAGTCCACGCTTTCCCGCTGCGGCACATAGCCGATCAGGCGGCGCTGTTTGGCGATCGGGCGCCCGAACACCTCCACCGTGCCCGACACCCGTGGGACCAGCCCGAGGCACGCCTTGATGAGGGTCGACTTGCCCGCGCCGTTCGGCCCGACGACGGCGATCAGCCCGCCGGGCGGGGCGGCGTAGTCGACGTTCCACAGCACCGGCCGGCGGTGGTAGGCGACGGTCAGGCCGCGAATTTCCAAGGGGGGCGGCCCGATGGGCGAAGCCTCTTCGGGGGCGGTGCGGCTGCCGGGGGTGCGCCAGAGATACTGCATGGTCCGTTTCTCCTCCGCCGCGTCAGCGCTGCGCCAGGGCGAGCTTGCCCTGAAAGCCGTCGGCCGGCGCCTCGCCGCCCAGCGCGCGGGCGATGGTCGTCACATTGTGGTCGATCATGCCGATGTAAGTGCCTTCATAGCTGCCCGGCGCGCCCATGGCGTCGGAGAACAGGGCACCTCCCAGCGTCACGCGGTGGCCGCGCGCCCCCGCCCCCTCGACCAGGGCGTGGACGTTGCGGTCGGACACGCTGGTTTCCGGGAAGACCGCCGGCACGCCGCGGTCGGCCAGCAACGCGGCCAATTCTTCGATGATTCGAAGACCGGCTTCCGATTCCGTGCTGATCCCTTGGATGCCGCGCACCTCGATCGCATAGGCGCGGCCCAGATAATTGAAGGCGTCGTGGGCGGTCACCAGCACGCGGGCCTTGCCGGGGATGGAGGACAGGATGCGCCGGGCGTACGCGTCGAGCCGCGTCAGCTCCGCCCCGTACGCGTCGGCGTTGCGGGCGTACGTCTCGGCACCCGCGGGGTCGAGACGCGCCAGCCCGTCGCGGATGGCCGGCAGGGTGCTGGCCCAGATCCCCACATCCATCCAGATGTGCGGGTCGTGGGCGCCTTCGAACTCCGGGGGGCTGAGCAGCCGCTCCTTGGGCACGGCGTCGCCCAGCGCCACCACCGGCTTGCCGGACTCGCGCAGCCGGTCGAAGGCGGCGGTCATCTTTCCCTCCAGATGCAGGCCGCTGATGAACACCGCGTCGGCCCGCAGCAGCTTCACCGTGTCGGACCGGGTGGGCTTGAACAGGTGCGGATCGACGCCTTCGCCCATCAGCGCCTCCACCTCCGCCCGGTCGCCGGCCACCGCCCGCACGAGGTCGGCGACCATGCCGGTGGTGGCGACGATCTTCGGGCGCTCGCCCTCGGCCCACGCCGCTCCCGGCAAGAGGAGAGCGGCGGCCAAGCCGATCGCCAAGATGGCGACCGCAATAAACTTCGTCAGGCTCTTCGTCGCGAAGGTTTTTGAACATATGTTCATATTCATTGGTCCCGACAAAGATCGGTAAGGTTACGGTGGGCGGACCAAGTAAACGGGGCGGAGTGCATTTGCGTTCCCTGAATATATGAACCGCCTCTCCGGCCTTGCAAGGCGGCTCGTGACGATCCGTGTCTTACCGAACGGGGAGGAGTGCGCTACAGTGGCGCGATGATCGTGCTCTTTACGGATTTCGGGCTGTCCGGCCCCTACACCGGGCAGATGAAGGCGGTGCTGGCGCGGATGGCGCCGGGCCTGCCGGTCATCGACCTGTTCGCCGACGCCCCCGCTTTCGACCCGCAGCTGTCGGCCTATCTGCTGGCCGCCTACGCTCCGGAATTCCCGGCGGACAGCGTCTTCCTCTGCGTGGTGGACCCCGGCGTCGGGACCGACCGCCGCCCGCTGGTGGTGGAGGCCAACGGGCGCCGCTTCGTCGGGCCGGACAACGGCCTGTTCGAGCTGCTGCTGCGGCGGGCCGGGTCGGTGCGCGCCTGGAGCATCGGCTGGCGGCCCGAGCGGCTGTCGGCCAGCTTCCACGGGCGGGACCTGTTCGCCCCGGTGGCGGCCAGCCTCGCCATGGGCAACCCGGTCGCGCTGGAGCCCGTCGATCCGGCCAGCCTCGCGCGGCCCGACTGGCCGGACGATCTGGCGCGGATCGTCTATGTGGACGTCTACGGCAACGCCATGACCGGCCTGCGCGCCGACCGGCTGCCGGAGGACGCGGTGCTGCGGGCCGGCGGGCGCACGGTGCGCCGGGGCCGGACCTTCGCCGACGTCCCCGTGGGGGAGGCGCTGTGGTACGCGAACTCCAGCGGTCTGGCGGAGATCGCCGTCAACCGGGGCCGCGCCGACCATGACGCCGGGCTTGCCGTGGGGACGCCGGTGGAGGTCGTCCTATAGCCCGTCCAGGCAGCGGTCGAGCAGCGCCAGATCCACCGGGCGGGCCAGCACGGTGACCGGGCTGTTGCCCGGCTGGGCATCCGGTGCTCCGGCGGTCAGGATGATCCGGGTGTGCGGGTAGAGCATGCAGGCCAGAGCCGCGGCGCGGTCCCCCTCGTCCTCCAGCCGGCGGCGGTGGAGCAGGGCAACGGTGGAACCTTCGGCTCCGATGATGGTCAACGCCTCGAAACCGCCGGACACCGTGGATACGGTGAAGCCGCGTTCGGCCAGATGACGGGCCAGCGCGTCCCGCTGGCCGGGATCGTCGTCGGCGACAACGGCGCTGCGGCCCCCCTGGCCGGGCGGGCGGATGTCGGCATCGATGGAAAAGCCGGTCGTCATGGGGGTCTCACCACGGGCTTTCCTGGAATCTGACAGATTTTCTACGCCACGCGGGTGCCGGTTGCAAATCACCGTGGGCGGCACGCGCCGTCCGATCAGCGGATATTGACGTCAGCGGATCTTGACGACGGTGGGACGGTCGACGATCGACAGCATGGGCAGGTCGCTGGGCCGGTTGCCATAGCCCCAGGTTTCGCCGAAGGGGCCGTTGGCGGCGATCCAGCCGCGCACCCGTTCCAGCTTGTCCAGCCGCACGCAGTTGCCGGTGCACAGCCGCCCGGTCAGGGTGTTGTCCTCGACCTCCATCCCGGTGGCGAGCAAGTCGTCGACTCCCAGCCCGCGCAGCAGGGCCGGCATGTAGACGTCGAGCGCCCCGGTGGCGACGACCACCCGGCGCCCCTCGCGCCGGTGCATCTTCAGGGTCTCGACCAGCGGGGCGTGCCAGCGGATGCGGTAGACCAGCCGTTCCGCGGCGGCCAGCGCGTCGACCACCGGAACGCCGCGCAGCGTGCGGCGCAGCAGGATGGTCTTGACCGATCCCGGAAAATCCACCCCCGGCCCGCGCCCGCGCGCGTGGCGGTGCAGGCCGGAGCGCAGGGCGTCCAGGAAGGCCAGCCGGGCGCGGTTGCGCCCGATGACCTCGCCGATGAACATCAGCAGGCTGTCGCCGTGGATCAGCGTCCCGTCGAAGTCGAAGAAGGCCACTCCCGGCGCGATGGACGCAAGGGGGCCGGCGCCATGTGTGATGGGGCTTCCGGTGGAGGGACCGGAGGCGATGGCGTCGAAAACGGGAGTGGCGCTGGTCTGCATGCGCCCTTATCCGGCGGAACGCGCCGCGTCACAAGTCAAATGCGTTGCGGAGGGCCATCGGCAGCAGCTTTAGCAGGGCGCGGAAAAACGGGCTGATGCAGTGCCTTTGCCTCCGCTAAGGCTTGAAAAAGGCGTTTTTGCCGCCCGTTTTGGTCGGAATGGAGCGTT
>NZ_JBHSLC010000088.1:0-853 GCF_042657465.1 Azospirillum himalayense
AAGTGCCTAACAAAACGGGCTTTGGGCTGTTAGGAGGGGCATGGCTGCACCTCTCGTTTCCGACGCCCTATGGGCGCTGATTGAACCGTTGCTTCCTCCCGATCCGCCCAAACCGAAGGGCGGGCGACCCCGGCTGGACGACCGCGCGGTGCTGACCGGCATCCTGTTCGTGCTGCGCACCGGCATTCCTTGGGAACTGCTGCCGGTGGAGATGGGCTGCGGGTCGGGCATGACATGTTGGCGCCGGCTGCACGAGTGGCACCGCGCCGGGGTCTGGGAACGCTTGCACCGCGTTCTCCTGGATCGTCTGGGCTACGCCAACGCGATCAACTGGGAGCGGGCCGCCGTGGACAGCGCTGCCGTCCCGGCAAAAAGGGGGGCGAGGCGACCGGGCCGAACCCGACGGACCGCGGCAAACCGGGCTCCAAGCGCCACATCCTCGTCGATGCCAACGGCATCCCCCTGGCTGTGAGGATTTCTCCAGCCAACCGGCACGACAGCAAGTTGCTGGAGGAGGTGGTCGATGCCGTGCCGGCGATCCGGCAATGCGCCGGCCGCCCACGACAACGCCCTATCAAGTTGCACGCCGACAAGGGCTATGATTTCGCCTTCTGCCGACAAGCGCTGCGACGGCGGGCCATCATTCCGCGCATCGCCCGCCGCGGCATCGAAAGCAGCGAGCGCCTGGGCCGACACCGTTGGGTTGTCGAGCGCACCTTGGCCTGGTTTGCCCGCTTCCGCCGTCTCGCCGTCCGTTACGAGCGGCGCGCCGACATCTTCACCGCCTTCCATCACATCGCCGCCAGCCTCATCTGCTGGCGCTTCGTCCAGAAATGGTTCTGTTAGGCGCTCT
>NZ_JBHSLC010000089.1:0-20222 GCF_042657465.1 Azospirillum himalayense
TTCAGGGCCTGGGTTCGGGGCGGGATCGGGGTTGGGGGTTGGGGTGGGATCGGGGTTCGGAGTGGGGTCGGGATTGGGGTTCGGGGTAGGATCAGGGGTGGGGTTCGGAGTAGGGTCGGGATTGGGGTTCGGGTTGGGCTCCGGCTCCGGCTCCGGCTCTGGCTCCGGCTCCGGCTCTGGCTCCGGCGTCACCTTGGTCAGAGTGAGCTGAATGCGGTTGTTCGCCGTGTCGAAGGTGGCCGTCGGGGTCAGCGTCGCGTCGCTGCCGGTGATCGCGGTGAAGGCGCCGGACACTCCGCCCGTGGCCGTCACGATGGTGTAGGTCGTGCTGTCGCCGTAGCCGCTGCCGGTGGAGGTGACGGACAGGTCGCCGCCGATCGTGGCGGTGCCGGTGACGGCCAGCTTGCTGGCCGACGAAGAAGTCGTCCGGATCGCCAGAGTGCTGCCGCTCTGCTGCGTGTAGTTGCCGGTGACCGTCAGGGTTCCGGGCGCGCCGGAGCCGCCGGGGGTCACGGTCGTCCCGGACGGGCTGGTCACGTTGCCGACGACCGTTCCGGTGCCTGTCAGCGTCGTGCCGCTGCTGAGTTGCAACCCGGTGGTCAGGGAACCGTTGACACGCAGCGTGCCGGCCTGAAGGTTCGTGGTCGTGGCCGAACTCACGCCGCCCAGCGTCCACTCCGTTCCGTTGACGTTGAGGGTGGTCAGGCCGGACACCGGTCCGGACAGGGTGCCGCCACCCTCCAGAAGAAGGACTTGGTTCTGCCCTCCGGCCTGGATGCCGCCGACCAGCACGCTGCCGTCCTTCAGGTTGATGAAGCTGCCCGCCCCGAAGCCGAAGGTCTTGATCGCGCTGAAACCGCTTCCGGCGGCGATGGTGCCGTGGTTGACGATGGTCGACGGGCCGGTGACAGACAGCACGTCACCGGTGCCGATGATCGTGCCGTAGTTGGTGACGGTGGACTGCTTGGAGATGGAGGCGGCTGAGACCGCCGCATAATCCGTCTGCATGGGGTCCGTCGTCGGCCGCACGTTTTTGATCAGCGCGGTGCTGTTGGACGGGGACCCGTTGGTGAGGACGAGAGCGTGGGAGCTTTCAATGGCGGACCAATTGCCGATGATCGTTCCGGTGTTTTCGATGACCGATGTCAGCGAACCCGCCGAGTTCGCCAGGAGGATGCCGTGGTAGGTCTTCGGCACCGAGATCAATCCGGAATTGATGATGGTGCCGTAGGTTTGAGCGTAGATGCCGTCGGCCTGATAAAAGTTGGTGTCGACCGAAATCTTGATCGTGCCCTGGTTGGTCAGGGTCCATCCGCCGGACGACTGGACCCACACGCCGGTGGTCAGGTCGGTGTACTGGTTGCCGGTGCCGCTGTCGACCACACCGCCGGTGCTGGTGATGAGGATGTTGCCGGCGGTTGGATAGAAGGTCTGGTTCTGGACCGTCGTCAGCGTGTCCATCGGCGCCGCGTTTGCGGCCAGCGACACGCCGAGCGCGATGGGAGCGGCGACCATCGCCGGCAGGCGCCCGCCCGACATCAGGCTTTGGCGGATCGACTCGAGGGGAGACGGCGACGGCGGCATGGGCGATTCACCTTGCGAGCGGGGCGTAAGCGTTACGACCAATGGTTTACACCAATCGATCATAACGGGTGCGCCGCGTCGCCGCCAAGACAAAACTTGGAGAAATTCAAAAATTCACGGGATAATTTTTATCTAATCTGGAAAATTAAGGCGAAAATCAGATAATGGATTTTTGGATACTTGCGCAGTGAAGGGTGGTTGTGGGGGTTATTTGCCGAGATTGATGGGGTTGTGCTGCGTTGTCGATAGGTCTGGAGTTTTGCCGTTTTAACGATTTCAAGAATGCCCTGATTTAAAAATGCAGCATTTTGTCGAAAACCATATTCCCGGCGGACTACCGATCTGTTTCCTCCGTGTCAATGTGGCAAATTCCAACGGCGGAGGTTAATGGGCGGTGCCGGCCCGGCGGTCGCTGCGCCCTCGCAGGCTGCCGGGCCGCACGCGATCACAGAAGCTTGGCGTTCAGGGTGATCTCCGTTCCGGCCAGGGCCTTGGACACCGGGCAGTTCTTCTTCGCACCCTCGGCCTGCTGCCGGAAGGTATCGGCGTCAATGCCGGGGATCTCGGCCTCGCAATCCAGTTCGATTTTGGTGATGGCGAACCCGTCGCCGGCCTTGTCCAGATGGACGCGGGCGGTGGTGTGCACGCGGGTCGGCGTATGCCCGGCCTTGGACAGGCCGGCGGACAGAGCCATGGAGAAGCAGCCGGCGTGCGCGGCTGCGATCAGTTCCTCCGGGTTGGTGCCGGTGCCGTTCTCGAAGCGCGACGGGAAGGAGTAGGCGCCTTCGAACGCGCCGCTGCCCAGCCGCATGGTGCCCGATCCCTGGGCCAGGTTGCCGCGCCATTCCGCATCCGATTGCCGCACAGCCATGGTGATCTCCCAATCCTGTGTTTGTTGGATGAACCACCGCTCAAGTTAGAGCCGACCGGGACAACGGCAATCGCCACAGGTGTTAAGCAAGAGGAGCGGTTGGCATCCGAAAAGCACCCGAGGCATACGGAAAAGCAGAGGAAGGCGCAGAACAATTAAGGTTTTGTGGCGTTGTCCCGGCACAGGGAAAGCCAGAGGTTGAATGGGGGTAGGAGGAATGAGCATGCGCCAACCGGATTGGCAGATCGCAGCCGGATCGGCGCCGCGGGGCGGCGATGCCTCGGCGGTCAGCACGGCCGACGTCCGGGCGCTTCTGGCCGACTGTGGCGGGTTGGCAACCGACGCCTCGGCCTTGTCCGAGGAGGACGACCTCTACGCCGCCGGATTGACTTCCCATGGGTCGGTGAATCTGATGCTGGCGCTGGAGGAGCGCTACGGCGTCGAGTTTCCGGAACATTTGCTGCGCCGCCGCACCTTCGAGAGCATCGCGGCGATCCGTTCCGCGGTCGCCGGTTTGCTGGACGGCGCGTCGGGCGGGGCGGGGGCCGGATGAGGGCGCCCGCGCCGGACGGTCCGGCGGCGATGGCCACGGAGGCCGCCGCCGGGGCCGTCGCCGTTGCCGGGCGCCACGCCGACAGCGTGGACCGCGAGGCCCGTTTTCCCTCCGAAACCTTCGCCGCTCTGAGGGAGGCGCGGCTGCTCGGCCTGATGGTGCCGCGGGCCTTCGGCGGCGGCGGCGGCGGTCTGGCCGACGCCGCGGCGGTGGCCCACGCGCTGGCCCAGAATTGCCCGTCCAGCGGGCTGATCTACGCCATGCACCAGATCCAGGTCGCCTGCCTCGTGCGTCACGGGCAGGGCGCCGACTGGCACCGCGGCTTTCTGGAGCGGTTGGCCGGGGAGCAGCTCCTGCTCGCCTCCGCGACGACCGAGGCCGGGATCGGCGGCGACGTGCGTTCCAGCGCCTGCGCGGTGGCCAACGCGATCGAAGGGGGGATGGGAGGGGCCTTCCGCCTGGAGAAGCAGGCGACGGTCATCTCCTACGGGATGGAAGCCGACGCGATCCTGGTGACGGCGCGGCGCACGGCGGATTCGCCGCCCTCCGATCAGGTCATCGTGCCGGTGCTGCGCGGGCAGACGCGGTTGGAGGAGATCGGTGGCTGGGACACGCTGGGCATGCGGGGCACCCGCAGCGTCGGCTACCGGCTGGTGGCGGACGCGGAGCGGGCGCAGATCCTGCCGTTGCCCTACGCCGACATCTCCGCCCGCACCATGCTGCCGGTGACCCACATCCTGTGGAGCAGCGTCTGGCTGGGCATTGCGACCGACGCGGTGGCTCGCGCCGCCGCCTTCATCCGGGCGGAGGCGCGCAAGCGCCCCGGCATCCCGCCGCCGGGGGGGCGGCGGCTGGCCGAGGCGACCGCCGGCCTTCAGGCGATGCGCGGCATGGTGCGCGGCGCGCTCGCCCGGTTCGAGGAGGCGGCGGACGATCCGGACCGCCTCACCTCTGTGGGCTTCGCGGTCGCCATGAACACACTGAAGACCGAAGCGGCGGAGATGGTGGTGCGGATCGTGGGGCAGGCAATGCTGGCCGGGGGCCTGGCCGCCTACCGCAACGACAGCCCCTACAGTCTATGCCGCCACCTGCGCGACGCCCATTCGGCACCCTTGATGATCAACAACGACCGGATACTGGGCAACACGGCGAACCTGCTGCTGGCGCACAGGGACAACGGTTCTCTCTTCGGCTGAGGCTTTTTCGGAACGGAATGCGGCGGATGGACATGCGGGCAGAGGGCACACCGGTGGAGAACGGGCAGGCGGCGTTCCGCGACGCGCTGATCGCGGCTGGGCTGCTGATTCCCACGGGGGTCGACGGGCTGTACGGCCGCAGCGGCGTCTTCGAGGATGTCGTGGAGCGCTTCAACGACCTGATCACCACCTGGGGCGGTGACGACGGGGCGGACGTGATGCGCTTTCCCCCCGGGGTGGCCCGTCACCAGTTCGAACAGAGCGGCTATCTGAAGAGCTTCCCGCATCTGGCCGGCACCGTCCACGCCTTCAAGGGCGACGAGCGCGCCCATCAATCCCTGCTGCGCCGACTGGAGGAGGGGGAGGAGTGGACCGACTCCCAGATGGCAACCAACGTCGTTCTGACGCCCGCCGCCTGCTACCCCGTCTACCCGACCATCGCGGAGCGCGGGCCGCTGTCCGCCGACGGGGCGCTGGTCGACGTCTACTCCTACTGCTTCCGCCATGAACCGTCGCTGGATCCGGCGCGGATGCAGCTCTTCCGGATGCGCGAGTATGTGCGCGTCGGCACGCCGGAGCAGGTGATGGACTTCCGGCAGCGCTGGGTGGAGCGGGGGCGGGCGTTGATGGAATCGCTGGCCCTGCCGGTGGCTGTCGATCTGGCGAACGACCCCTTCTTCGGGCGGGCCGGACGGATGCTGGCGGCCAGCCAGCGCGACCAGGGGCTGAAGTTCGAACTGCTGATCCCCATCGCGTCGGCGGACCAGCCGACCGCCTGCCTCAGCTTCAACTACCATCAGGACCATTTCGGGCTGCTGTGGGACCTGCGGACGCCCGACGGGGCGGTCGCCCACACGGCCTGCGTCGGCTTCGGGATGGAGCGGGTGGCACTGGCGCTGTTCCGCCATCACGGCCTGGACGTGAAGGCGTGGCCCGCCGCCGTGCGCGCCGTCATGTGGGGCTGAGCGGGCAGGGGAGGCCGGGCATGGCGCATCCGCTCGACAGGCCGGACCGCGACTGGGCGGAGACCAACTGCTACACCGACCTGTGGCTCGGGCTGCTGCGGGCGCTGGGGATGGAGCCGATGGCGGCCCTGGCCTTCACCGTCGCGCAGGATTTCGAAGGCGACCAGTTCACCTTCTTCAAGGTGCCGCCGGAGGATCTGCGCCGGCTCTACGGGCTGGAGGTGCAGGAACTCGCCCTCTACGACCGGGTGGAGACCCACGCGGCGGTGCAGGTGGCGCGCGGCCACCCGGTGCTGGTCGAGGTGGACGGCTATCACCTGCCGGACACGCGGGGGACGTCGTACCACGCGCAGCACGTCAAGACGACCATCGCGACCCTCGGTATGGACGCGGGCGCGCGGCGGCTTGACTACATTCACAACGCCGGGCGCTTCACGCTGGAAGGGGAGGACTACGACGGCCTGTTCGCCCCCGCCCCCCTCTTCCCCTATGTGGAGTTCGTGAAGCGCAGCGGCCCGGCCTTGGAGGGGGAGGCTTTGATGGACGCCTCGCGTGGGCTGCTGTCCCACCATCTGCGCCGGCGCCCGGCGGGCAACCCCATCGCCGCCTTCCGCACCGCGCTGCCGGAGCATCTGGAGATTCTGGCCGCCCGATCCATGGACTATTTCCATCTCTACGCTTTCAACACGCTGCGGCAGGTGGGGGCGAACTTCGAGCTTCTCGGGATGCATGTTCGCTGGATCGGCGGGCCGACGGACGCGGCGGAGGCTTGCGCCACCCTCTCCGCCACCGCCAAGGCCTTTCAGTTCCAACTCGCGCGCGGCGTGCACCGGCGGCGCTTCGGCGATTACGCGGAACCGCTGGAGGCGATGGAGCGAGCGTACGACCGCGCGCTCGGCGCGCTGCTCCGTCATTGCGGGTGACGGACGATGGCGCGCCTTCACGCCGTGACGGGCCGCAGCGTGACGCCCCTGTCCGCGGGGTGGGAGCTGTGCGTGACCGAGCCGGGGGCGACGCCCGGCGGGGACTGGCTGCCCGCCCCGGTGCCCGGCACCGTCGCCCAGGCGCTGCGCGAGGCGGGGCTCTACCGGCTGGGCGAACCGCTTCCCCTCCACGACCGTGACGTCTGGTACCGGGTGCGGCTGAGCGGTGAGGGGCCTTGCACGCTGCGCTTCCACGGCTTGGCCACCATTGCGGAGGTCTGGCTGGACGGGGAGCGGATCCTGTCCAGCGACAGCATGTTCCAACGCCACGACGTGCCCGTCACGCTGCGCGGCACGCACGCGCTGCGCATCGTCTTTCGCGCCCTGAACCCGGTGCTGAGGGCGCGGAAGGGGCGGGGGCGCTGGCCGGTGCGGCTGGCCGAACCGGCGGGGCTGCGCGCGGTGCGGACCACGCTGCTGGGGCACATGCCCGGCTGGTGTCCGCCCGTGCCGTCGGTCGGCCCCTGGCGTCCGGTGGAACTGATCACGGAGGATGGTCCGCTGCGCGTCCGCTCGGCGGACATGCGCGCCACGCTGGAGGGGAGGGATGGTCGGTTATCCCTGGCGTTGACGGCGGAATGGAGCGGGCCCGCCCCCCCGCCGGGCTGGCTGGAGGTGGGTGAGGCGCGGGCGCCGCTCCGCTGGACCGGGCCGGGGGAACTGCGCGGCGACATCCGCCTGCCGGAAGTCGAACCCTGGTGGCCGCATAGCCACGGCAGACCGGCGCTCCACGCCGTGCGAGCGGTGGTGGGCGACGAACGGATCGACCTCGGCCGCACCGGCTTCCGCCGTATTGAGCGGGAGCCCGGCGACGGCTTCGCCCTGCGCATCAACGGGGAGCCGGTCTTCTGCCGCGGCGCCTGCTGGAGCAGCCCCGACATCGTCGCCCTGCCGGGGACGCGCGACGCCTACGGCCCCTGGCTGGACCTGGCGCGTCAGGCCGGCATGACCATGCTGCGGGTGCCGGGCATCGCCGTTTACGAGGCCGACGCCTTCTTCGACCTGTGCGATGAGATGGGAATTCTCGTCTGGCAGGATTTCATGTTCGCCAACTTCGACTACCCGGCCGACGAGCCGTTCCTCGACGGCGTCCGGCGGGAGGCGGCACGGTTTCTCGACCGGGTTCAGGGCTCGCCGTCGCTGGCCGTGCTGTGCGGCGGCAGCGAGGCGGAGCAGCAGGCGGCCATGCTCGGCCTGCCGCGCGAGCGCTGGAGCCAGCCGCTGTTCGACACCGTTCTGCGGGACGAGGCGGAACGGGGCCGCCCCGACGTGCCCTACGTCGCCAACTCCCCGACCGGTGGGCCTCTGCCCTTCGCCGCCGACGTGGGGGTGACCCATTACTACGGCGTCGGCGCCTATCTGCGCCCGCTGGAGGACGCGCGCCGGGCGAATGTCCGCTTCGCGTCCGAATGCCTCGCCTTCGCCAACATGCCGGCGGCGGGAGCGCTGCCCGGCGTGCCGGCGGTCCACGACCCGCGCTGGAAGGCGCGCGTGCCGCGCGATCCCGGCGCCTCGTGGGATTTCGAGGATGTGCGGGACCATTATCTGCGGATGCTGCACGGCGTCGATCCCATGGTCCTGCGGTACGAGGACCCCGACCGCTACGCGCGGCTGTCCCGCGCGGTGACGGGGGAGGTGATGGAAGCCGTCTTCGCGGAATGGCGGCGGGCCGGCTCCTCCTGCCGGGGCGGACTGGTTTGGATGTTCCAGGATGCCTGGCCGGGAGCCGGCTGGGGCGTGGTCGATTCCGCGGGCGTGCCGAAGGCGGCCTGGCACGCCTTGCGCCGGGCCTTCCGGCCCGTGCAGGCCCTGGTGACCGACGAGGGGGTGAACGGGCTGGCGATCCATCTGCTGAACGAGACGGCGGAGCCGGTGGAGGCGGCGCTGACCCTGACCGCCCTGCGGCGGGGCGAGGTGCCGGTGCTGCGGGCCGAGCGGGAGGTCACCCTGCCGCCGCGCAGCGCCCAGATGGTTCCGGTGGCCGCGCTTGCCGACCGCTTTGTCGACCTGACCGGAGCCTACCGCTTCGGCCCGCCCGCGCACGACGCGGTGGTGGCGACGCTGTCCGACCCGCGGTCCGGCGCGCTGGTGGCGGACGCTTTTCATTTTGTCCGGGGCGGCCGGATGGAGCGCTCGGAACTGGGCTTGGGCGCCCGCGTGGAGCGGACGGGTCAGGGGTGGGCGCTGATCCTGTCCAGCCGGCGGCTTGCCCGCTCCGTCCACATCGAGGACGACATGTTCCGGGCGGAGGAGGAATGGTTCCATCTGTCGCCGGGAGGAGAGCGCCGGGTGCGGCTGATCCCGCGCCATCCCGGCGCGGCGGTGCCCGATGGCGAGGTCCATGCGTTGAACGGACAGGACCCGACGCGCTACCGGTGGATCGCATGACGCCCGAGCCCTCCATGCCCATTCTGTTCTCGGACTGCTTCGGCTGGCTGCACCCGGCGAGCGGGCGGCGCGGCGTCGTGCTGTGCGCGCCTTACGGCGGGGAGGCGTTGGCAACCCACCGGGCTTGGCGGCGCTTCGCCGAGCGCTTGTCCGCGGCGGGACTGCCGGTGATGCGCTTCGATTATCCCGGCACCGGAAACAGCGCCGGCGACGAGGACGATCCGGCCCGCCTGGAGGCGTGGCTCGGCGGCATCCGCGCCGCGACAGCCCATCTGCGTGCCGTCGCGGGGGTGGAGGAGGTGGCTCTGGTGGGGTTGCGGCTGGGCGCGCTGCTCGCGGCGGCGGCGGCCCGCGAGGTCGGGGCGGATGCCCTGGTCCTGCTGTCCCCCTTCCCCTCGGGCCGGGCCTTCCTGCAAGAGTTGCGGGCGGTGGCGCTGCTTGCCGAACGGCCGGCGGATGCCCCGCCTGCGGTCGGGCCGGAAGGGATCGACAGTGCCGGGTTCCGCCTGACTCCGGAGGCGGCGGAGGCGTTGCGGGGGCTCGATCTCACGCGCATGGCGGAGGCCCCGGCCCGGCGCGTGCTGATCCTCGACCGCCCGGAGGGCCGCGCCGCCGTTCTGGCGGAGCGGTTCCGCGCGCTGGGGGCCGACGTCGAGGAGGCGCCCTTCCCCGACCACGCGCTGCTGATGAGCAGCGTCCGGCACGCGGCCCTGGACTGTTCGGCCTTTGCGCGGGCGGCGGCTTGGCTGGCGCCGGATTTGGCGCCAGACTTGGCACCGGGCATGGCGCCCGCCGTGCCGGGCCGGAGGGGGGAGGCGTCCGCTCCCCGTCTGCGGCTTCCCGGCGCGGTGGAGCGCCCGCTCCGCTTCGGTTCCGGCGCGGGTCTGTTCGGCATCCTTTGCGAACCCGCGACCGCTGCGGCCATCGAGCGGCCCGCCGTTCTGCTGCTGAACAGCGGCGCCACGCCGCACACCGGCACCGGGCGCATGTCGGTGCGGCTGGCCCGGCGTCTGGCGGCGCGGGGGATCGCCTCGCTGCGCCTGGACCTGGGCGGGCTGGGGGACAGCGCGTCGAAGCCGGGGCGCCGCGACGGGCTGATCTATTGCCGGGACATGGTGGAGGACGCGCAGGCCGGGCTGGACGCGCTGGCGGCGGGGCATGGCGCCGCGGTCGCCGTCGGGCTGTGTGCCGGTGCGGCGGTGGCGCTGCACGTCGCGCTGGCCGACCCGCGCGTCGTCGGGCTGGCGCTGGTCAATCCGGGCCGCTTCGTTCTGGGGGACGGGGTGACGCAGGAGGAGGCCATCGGCAGCGCGGTGAAGCCGGCCGCCGCGTATCTTCCCAGGCTGACCGAGCCGGCGGTGTGGCGGGCCATCTTGCGCCAGGACCGCAAGGCGTCGCGCGTCGCCCGAGGCCTGTCGGAACGGGCGGCCCGCCGCCTGCGCATCAGCGCGGGGCGGCTTAGGGCGGGGCTGACGGGGCGGGGCTACGCGCGGGACGACGTGCTCCACGCCTTCCAGGCGCTGACCGACCGCGGAGTCCGCACACTGATGGTGCACAGCGCGGGCGACGTGACGCTGGGCGAATTGGAGGCACAGGCCGGGCCGGACGGGGGGCGGCTGCGCCGGATGGGCGGGCTGTGGATGGAGCGCCTCGCCGGGGCCGATCACAGCCTGATGGAGCGCGTCGCGCGGGAGCGCTTCGCCGACCTGTTGGATGACCTGCTCGACCGCATCGGCACGGGCGCGACGGGCGCCGTGCGCGGGCAGGACCCCGGCCCACCGGAAGGGACCGGGGCTCTCCGCGTCAATCACGCGACGGGAAATAGCCCAGCATGAAGATGAAGAAGAACAGCGACTGGTAAGGCTGCAGGTTGTTGAGGGCGACCGGGGTGGAAATGACGCCGCCACCCGGGCTCACCGCCACGGTGGCACCTGTGGGACCGCCGCTGACCGTGCCTTGCGTGGAGAGCGCGCCCGTGAGTGAGCTTCCGGTTGGCGGCGTCGGCAGGCTTGAAGCCGGGATGTAGGGGCCGTCGAGGACAACGTCGTAGCTGGGGTCGATGAACTGTCCACCCAGCACCGCGGGAATGGCGGACGGGATGTTGCTGGTGCCGACGGCAGGGTTCAGCGGGACGGTGACCGTCGCGTTGAACGGCACGGTGCCGCCCGCGCTGCCGCCCTGGAAGGCGGCGCCGTGGGTGTGCGCCGGCAGATTGTTGCCGCTGACCGTCGTGAACTGCGCTCCGCCGGCATTGCCGGTGTTGATCGTGCTGCTGGTGTAGGGGCTGGTGCCCGGCCCCACCATCACGCGGCCGCGCAGGTCCGGCAGGTTGAACGTCGAGTTGTTCGGCCCGCTGCCGAAGGCCCCGGCCGTGATCGCCCACAGGGCCTGGTACTGGGCCGAGTTGACAGCTTGTCCCAGGCATTGCTGCGTGTTCACGGGGGCGAAGTTGCCGGCGAATGGAAAGACGGACCCTATGTAGAAATCCATGGCGAAATCTCCGGTGGAAGCGATGCGCTGGGACGGACGGTACGCGGTGTCGCGAAGGCGTCGGACGGCCGGGGCTCAGTTCAGGATCAGCTCGAAGCAGCCCCGCTCCGGGTCGCGCGGAATGACCCGCACGATGTAGAAAGGTCCCAGCGGTCCCATCGTCGGATGGTCGATCTGGTAATTGCCGTTCCACAGCTGGCTGGGGCCGTAGGTTTCGAACAGGGCCGAAAAAGATGTGCGCTTCGCCCAGCGCGGCGTGCATTCCGGACGTGCCGTCAGCTTCGTCAGCTCGACGTCCGTGATCACGGACCCGTCCTCCGGGGCCACGAAACGGAACGTCTGGCCGAGATGCGGGGCGAACATCTCGTGGGAGATGGTGGCGATGTCGATGGTCATCTCAAAGGTCCGGGCTCAAGTTCTGAAAGTACGGCTGGCGTTCCGGGCATGCATAGCCAACGCGCCGCATCCGTCCATCCGGTGTTCGACGATCGAGGAGTGTCCCCGGATCAGTCGCGCATCGGGAAGATGCCGCTGGTGACGATCAGCATGGTCAGGGCCAGATAGGGCTGCATGTTGTTCACCGGAGACGGGTTGGTGACGCCGCCACCCGCCGAAATGCTGATCGTGCCCGTCAGTCCGCCCAGCGTGACGGTGCCGGTGGCCGAACCGACCAGCGCCGAGCCGCTCGGCGCGGTGCCGGAGCTGTAGGGGCCGTCCATGGTGACGCCAACGCCGCCGGGATCGCCGAGCTGGAACGCGCCGAGATAGTTGTTGCCGCCCACCGGGGTGCTGCTGGCGCCGACGACGGTGCTCACCGGAATGGCCGCAGCGGCGGAGACGGTCGCGTTGGTGCTGCTGCCCGATGGCGTGAAGGTCGCGGCGTGGGTGTGCGCCGGCAGATTCTGCAGGGTGAGCGCGTTGTTCGCGACACCACCGAAGTTCCCCGGATTGAGCGTCAGATTGTTCAGGTACGGGCTGGTGCCCGAGCCGATCATGACGCGGCCGCGCAGGTCCGGGAGGTTGAAGTTGGTCGTGCCGTTGCCGCCATACATCGCGCCGGTGATCGCGAACAAAGCCTGGTTCTGGCTGACCTGCATCTGCTGCCCCAGGCACTGGGCCGTGTACTGGGGGGCGTAGGCGCCGGTGAACGGGAAAATCAGGCCGAGGTAGACTTCCATGGCGAAACCTCCTGTGTAAGAAACCGGTTGCGGCGGCCTGTGGCCAGCGTTCTCCTAGGGACGCGCCACGCCGCCGAATGTGATAGAAAACATACCGACATATTCTCCCGACCGGCTAGTGCCTGAGCAATAGACGATACAAAAAGTTACTTTTTCCGATTGTTATCTTTGCATTACCATCTTGTGATTGCATATTCGCGTATGCGCTTGGCCGCCTTCACCGGATTGTGGGCGGCGCGTCCGCTCGATCGCCAGCGGTGTTAAAGCGGATTGTAATCCGCTTTGGACCGCGACGGCGGGCTCCGGTCGCACATGCGACCGGAGCCCGCCGTCGAATGAGGCGATAAGAGCCTATGGCCGCTCCGAGGGGACCAACGCTGAGGTTGACGACTCGAACAGTGCCCGCCGTGGCGATGGTCCGCCGCGGCGATTCTTGCGTCAGGCCCGCATCTTCGGCTATTCAAGGCGCACGCTTGTGCTACCGGAAGGGGTGTGGCCGATGGCCGTTCTGAATGGGTCGCTGCCGCTGCTCGGCGGGTTGACGGTGCGGTTTTCCCGCCCTTCGGATGACGACTTCCTGATGGGCCTTTTCATGGACGCGCGCCCCTGGCTGGCCAAGGCGCATCACGACCGCGACTTCATCCGGACGCTCTACGAACAGCAGTACGGCGCGCGGCGGATGGGGCAGGAGAGCCGTTACCCGGAACATCTGGATTTTGTCGTCGAGAAGACAGGCCAACCGGTGGGGCGGATCGTCATGGATCTGGGGCGCTATGACTGGCGCGTGTCGGAGGTGGAGATCCATCGTCTGGCCCGTGGCAAGGGCATCGGCACCGATCTGCTGCGCAGCTTCCAGGGGACCGCGGCGCAAATGCGCATTCCGATCACCTTGTCGGTGGCCGAGGTGGATACGCGCGTCCATTGGTTCTATCACCGATTGGGCTTCGATCTCCTGGCGAAGACATCGCCTTCCCTTGAGCTGATCTGGCTGCCGCCCGGTCATCCGGGGATCCAGCACCTGCCGCCGCAAATTCTGCCGGCGCAGATGCAGCAGGGCGGCGCCTCCTGACGCCGCTCTTCTTGGTGACGCGACCGCGCGGTTCGCGTCTTCCGGGTTGAATTCCAGCGCGGTCATGGCGTGCGGGGCCTGTGACATCGGTGTGCGGTGTTTTGCACGCAAATGTTTGCCCCCGCCACGCCGCGCCTTCTCTCACGGCGAAATGCCGGCGTGAAAAGCATACCAACATATGCGCTCGTTTCAGCAATGAAATAGAGAGCGCTTTGCAGAAACAAATGCATCAAATTATGACGCTCTGTTCTCCTCGATGATGCGAATTGACGCAAATCGGGCGCCTCTCTTGCCGCTTTTATAGACTCATGCGCTGTCAACCACTGTGAAAAGGTGGTACCCTCGCGCAGGCTATTCACTTTTTGGTGACCGCTTTCGGCTTAAGGTCGGGCGGTGCTGCGTATGGCGGGAGACGGATGATGGCGCGCAAGCGTGGTTCGAACGGCAACAGCGTGAACGGGCGTTCCGACAAGACGCATAAGCCGTCCTCATCGATGTTCGCGATGGCTCTCGAACCGCGCTTCATGTTCGACGCGGCGGGCGCCGCCACGGTTGCCGAGGTCCATCAGCAACCCGATCAGCCCGTGCCGGGCGATCAGGGCGCCGCCAAGACGGCCGATGCCGACAAACTCGCCGATTGGGCCGCCAAGGAGTCGAACGTTCCTGTGGCGGCGCCCCCGGCCGCCTCCGCTCCGCCGCACGCCGAACCTGCGGCGGTGACGGCGCAAACCGCTCAGGTTCAGGGAACGGTCCGGTCGGTGGTGTTCGTCGACACCAGCGTGAACGACTACCAGACGCTGATCAAGGACATCGCCCCCGACGCCAAGGTCATCCTGCTCGACTCCCAGCAGGAAGCGCTCGGCCAGATGGCGAAGGCGCTTTCCGGGATGTCCGGCCTGGATTCCGTCCAGGTCGTCAGCCACGGCAACGAAGGCCATCTTTATATTGCCGGTCGCGCCTATTGGGCGGACGGGCTGGCGAATCGCGGGCAGGATCTCCAGGCGATCGGCGCTGCGCTGAAGCCCGGCGGCGATCTTCTTTTCTACGCTTGCAACGTCGGCGCCGGAGAGGTGGGGCAGGAATTCGTTCAGACGGTCCATCGGCTCACCGGAGCCGACGTGGCGGTGTCCAACGATCAGACCGGCAGCGCCCCAGGACAGAACTGGACGCTGGAGGTCCAAAGCGGGTCCATCGAGGCCGCGATTCCCTTTGCCCTGTCGTCCATGGAGACCTTCAGCGGCCGGCTGGGAACCGTGGTCGTTACGTCGGCGACCGGAACGGCGGCGGGATCGTTGAACCACGCGATCGTCAACGCGGCCGCCGGGGACGTGATCGAGTTCAGTTCGACGCTGGTCTCCAGCAAGATTTCCCTGGGCGTCACGACGACCATGCTGACGGCGGCGAATCAGAGCTTCGCGATCAACGGCGACGTGAACGGCGACGGTATCGCCGACATCACGATCTCCGGCGCGAACACCGGCAATGTGCCTGCGACGACGGACTACCGGGGCATCCTCTTCAATTCGTCCGGCAATACGCTGACGGTCAAGAACGTCATCATGGAGCGCTTTTATTCGGGTTCCGCCCTGCAGGGCGCGCTGACGTTGCAGAACGGGTCGCTCGAAGTGGATGGCGTGATATTCAGGAACAACCTGAACAACGCCATCGTCACGACCACCGCGTCCACATCCCTGACGATCAAGAACTCGGTTTTTCGCGACAACACAGGTGTGGTGGTCGGTACGGCGGGCTTCGCGGTCGTTCGCGCGCAGGTGAACGACACGCTGACGATCGAGAACAGTCTGTTTGCAGACAACCACTACGTCATGAACATGGGCTCGAATTCGGCTCTCTACCCGGGCTCCATTATTGCGCAAACGCACAACACCGCTGCTTATACGGTAAACATACGCAACGTCACCATTGTCAATAACAGCTACGTTAACAACGACGCCGGCGCTGTCGGTGTCAAGACGGCAGGAATCGGCACCTATTCCGGTGCATCGGCGACCGTGAACGTTTACAACACGATCATTGCGGGGAACTCCGGCAATCTTGCCGGGACGAGTTTTGCCGATCCGAACGCCATCATTTACAACAGTGACAAGATCACCCTGAACGCAGGCAACAATTATCAGGGTGCCATAACCGGCAATGCGATCTTCGTCGACTCCACCAACGCCACTACCAGCCTGCGCGACTATCGTCCGGCCTCGACCGCGACGACCTTCATCAACGCCGGCGACAGCAGCAACGCGAACCGCTACGGCGGCAGCTACGACATCCGCGGCATCGACCGCATCCGCGACGGTTTGCTCGACCTCGGCGCCTACGAAGTGCATTGGAACACCGGGGCACCAACGGTCGACCTGAACGGGGCGGGAGGTGGAAGCGACGAGTCCGTCAGCAGCGGGACTCCCAGTTCCGGTGTGCTCATCGCGCCCAACGCCACCCTGGCGCAGACGGACACCGACACCCGCCTGCTCGGCGCCACCATCACCTTGAGCGGCGTGGTCGACACCGGAAACGAAACGCTGACGCTCTCCACGGCGGATATCAGCACCGCCAGGATGTTAGGCATCGCGGTGCTCGCCAACGACGGCGCCACGATCACCCTGAGCGGTGCGGCTTCCGTGGCGAACTACCAGGCGGTGATCCGCCTGATCCAATACAAGAACTCCGCCGGCAGCTTCACCGCGGGCGCGCGCACCGCCACGGTCGTCGTCAACGACGGCGAAACGACCAGCACCGCGCGGACCAGCACCATCACCCTCGGCACCGTCGTCGACACCACGCCGCCGACCGTCTCCAGCATCGCGGTGTCCGGTACACCGGCGGCCAACGCATCCTCGGTCACCTACACGGTGACCTTCAGCGAAGGCGTGTCCGGAGTCGACTCCTCCGACTTCACGCTGGCGACGACCGGCACGGCCTCCGGCACGATCGGCACCGTCACCCAGGTGTCCGCCGGCGTCTACACGGTGTCGGTCACCGGCATCTCCGGCACCGGCACGCTGGGGCTGAACCTGAAGGGGAGCGGCACCGGCATCAAGGACACGGCGAACAACGACATCGCAACGGGCTTCACCGGCAGCACCCACACGGTGGACCTGGACGCCCCGGTTTTCACCTCCTCCGCCACGCCTTCGGTTGCGGAAAACACGACGGCGGTCGTCACACTGGCCGCGACGGACAGCAACGGCCCGGTCACCTACAGCTTGGTTGGCGGCGCCGATCAGGCGAAATTCTCGCTGTCCGGCGCGGCGCTGGCCTTCGCAGCCGCACCGGATTACGAATCGCCCACGGATTCGGACGGCAACAACGTCTATGTTGTCGTGGTGCGGGCCACGGACGCCAACGGCAACACCACCGATCAGACGATTTCGGTGACGGTCACCGACGTGAACGAGGCGTCCAACGCCGCTCCGGTCGTCAGCGGCCTGAGCATCCTCGACCTGAAGATGTACGTCACGAACGGGGACGATTTCCTGGGCGGCGCCAACGACTCCGCGACTGCGGTGCCGGTGGGCGTGCCGGGAACCGATTACCTCACCTATGCCAGCTTCGAGATGGATGTGGAGTTCCTGAGCGGTACAACGGCCCGCATCACACTCGTGGTTCCGCCGGGCGGCTACAACACGCAGGGCGGCAACTTCACCTACAGCTTCACCTTCGAGAACGGGCCCAACGGCAGCCTCGGCTCCTTCACGCAGGTGACCAAGAATCTGACGGGGTCCAGCGCGAACTTCGCGAACGAAAGCCAGATCGTCGGAAGCGTCAACGGCAAGGTCTTCTCGTTCTACGTGCCGGGCACCTTCGCGCCGACCGGCCATGAAGTCGCGGTCGGGGACAAGCTGGTCTTCGACGTCGTCATGTCGGTCCAGCCGAGCGAGACCCTGTCCTACACGGCCGGGTCGGGCGCCCAGGTGATCGACCAGGGAACAGCTGCGACGGTCATCGACAGCGACAGCACCACGTTCAACGGCGGCAACCTGACGGTGGCGGTCGACAGCGTGACAGCCAACGACGTGTTGGGCATCCGCAATCAGGGCACCGGCGCCGGTCAGATCGGCGTGAGCGGCAGCAACGTCACCTACGGTGGATCGGTCATCGGTACGGTGGCGGGCGGCAATGGCGCCGATCTGATCATCACGTTCAACGCCAACGCTGATGCTGCGGCGGTCAGTGCGCTGATGGCCAACATCACCTACGCCACGACGAGCACGGCCAACAGCTCGCGGCTGGTCAGCTTCACCGTTACCGACGACACCGGCAAAACCTCCTTGCCTGGTTTCGTTGGGGTTTCCGTGACCGCAGGCGACACGACGGCTCCGACGGTCAGCAGCATCGCGGTGTCCGGTACGCCGGCGGCTAACGCATCCTCGGTCACCTACACCGTGACCTTCAGCGAGGGCGTGTCCGGAGTCGACGCCTCCGACTTTACGCTGGCAACGACCGGCACAGCCTCCGGCACGATCGGCACCGTCACCCAGGTGTCCGCCAGCGTCTACACGGTTTCGATCACCGGCATCTCCGGCGCCGGATCGCTGGGGCTGAATTTGAAAGGCACCGGCACCGGCATCAAGGACACGGCGAACAACGACATCGCAACGGGCTTCACCGGCAGCACCCACACGGTGGACCAAGTGGCGCCGACCTTCGATGTCGCCGCCGCCACGTCCAGCATCACCAACACTGGCTTCTCCCTGTCCGCCAGCCTCAACGAGGCGGGAACCATTTACTATGTCCTGGTCCCCCGCAACGCGACCGCCCCGACCGCCGCGGAAGTGGAAGCGGGCACGGCTTCCGGCGGCGGAGCGGCGCTGAAGTCCGGCAGCCTGAACGCGTCGTCGTCCCCGTTCGACGGCAGCGGATCGATCACCGGGCTGACCGCCGGCACCGACTACGACCTCTATGTCGTGGCGAAGGACAGCGCCGGGAATCTCATGAGTGCGCCAGTCAAGGTCAACGTCTCAACGACGGGCGGATCTTTGAACGGCGCGCCGGTGAACACCACGCCGCCAAGCGTGACGGGCACGGCGACGGTGGGCAACGCCCTGACCAGAGTGAACGGTGTTTGGACTGATCCGGACGGCGATTCGTTGGGCTACAGCTACCAGTGGTACCGTGCGGATGATACCAACGGGACCAACGCGGCCTCGATCAGCGGGGCGACGAGTTCCAGCTACACGCTGACCACCTCCGACGCGCACAAGTACCTGCGCGTGGCGGTGATCGCCAACGATGGCAACTCCAACACGACGACCGCCTATTCGGCTTACACGGCGATCCTGAACAGCGCGCCGGTGAACAGCGCGGTGCCGAGCGTGAGCGGCACGGCGACGGTGGGCAACGCGCTGACCACGACCAACGGCACGTGGAGCGACGCCGACGGCGACGGGCGGAGCTACAGCTACCAGTGGTACCGGGCCGACGACAGCAACGGCACCAACGCCGCGTCGATCAGCGGGGCAACCAGCTCCAGCTACACGCTGACCACCTCGGATGCGCACAAGTACCTGCGCGTGGTGGTGACGGCCAATGACGGCAAGGGCGGCACGCCGACGGCCACCTCGGCCTACACCGCCATTCTCAACAGCGCACCGGTGAACAGCGCGGCTCCGAACGTGACGGGCACGGCGACGGTGGGCAACGCGCTGACCACGACCAACGGCACGTGGAGCGACGCCGACGGCGACGGGCGGAGCTACAGCTACCAGTGGTACCGAGCCGACGACAGCAACGGCACCAACGCCGCGTCGATTAGTGGAGCGACCAGTTCCAGCTACACGCTGGCGGCGGGCGACCTGAACAAGTACCTGCGCGTGGTGGTGACGGCCAACGACGGCAAGGGCGGGACGCAGACGGCGTCCTCGGCTTACTCGTCGCAGGTGGCGGCGGCTGGCAACGGCGCGCCGGTGAACACCACACTGCCGAGCGTGACGGGCACGGCGACGGTTGGCAACGCGCTGACCAGGATGAACGGTGTCTGGAGCGATCCGGACGGCGACTCGCTGAGCTACAGCTACCAGTGGTACCGGGCGGACGACACCAACGGCACCAACGCGGCCTCGATCAGCGGAGCGACGGGCGCCAGCTACACGCTGACCACCTCCGACGCGCATAAGTACCTGCGCGTGGCGGTGATCGCCAACGACGGCAACTCCAACACGACGACCGCCTATTCCGCCTACACGGCGATCCTGAACAGCCTGCCGGTGAACAGCGCGGTGCCGAGCGTGAGCGGCACGGCGACGGTGGGCAACGCGCTGACCACGACCAACGGCAGCTGGAGCGACGCCGACGGCGATGGGCGGAGCTACAGCTACCAGTGGTACCGGGCCGACGACAGCAACGGCACCAACGCCGCGTCGATCAGCGGGGCAACCAGCTCCAGCTACACGCTGACCACCTCGGACGCGCACAAGTACCTGCGTGTCGTGGTGACGGCCAATGACGGCAAGGGCGGCACGCCGACGGCCACCTCGGCCTACACGGCGATCACCAACAGCCTGCCGGTGAACAGCGCGGCTCCGAGCGTGACGGGCACGGCGACGGTGGGCAACGCGCTGACCACGACCAACGGCACGTGGAGCGACGCCGACGGCGACGGGCGGAGCTACAGCTACCAGTGGTACCGTGCCGACGACAGCAACGGCACCAACGCCGCGTCGATCAGCGGGGCAACCAGCTCCAGCTACACGCTGACCACCTCGGACGCGCACAAGTACCTGCGCGTGGTGGTGACGGCCAATGACGGCAAGGGCGGCACGCCGACGGCCACCTCGGCCTACACCGCCATTCTCAACAGCGCACCGGTGAACAGCGCGGCTCCGAGCGTGACGGGCACGGCGACGGTGGGCAACGCGCTGACCACGACCAACGGCAGCTGGAGCGACGCCGACGGCGATGGGCGGAGCTACAGCTACCAGTGGTACCGGGCCG
>NZ_JBHSLC010000090.1:0-1057 GCF_042657465.1 Azospirillum himalayense
GTCCAGGCTGTCGTTGCCCGCCCCGCCCCACAGGGAGTCGGCGCCGCCGTTGCCGACGAGCGTGTCGGCGAGCGCCAGGCCGTAAAGCGTGTCGCTGCCGCTGCCGCCGATGATCGAGACCTGCTCGATGTTCGAGAAGCTGATGCTGTGCGAACCGTTGTTGGCTTGGATGTAGTACCGGAACCGCACCGCATCCTGCGGCTGGATGTTGTAGCTGTTGTTGCTGGAGTCGTAGTAATTGACGCTGGTGCTGGTCGCTGTGGAGAAATCGAGGGCGATCCGGTCGGTGCCGTCCCCGCCGTCGATGGTGTCGTTGCCGAGCCCCAGCGCAAACAGATCGTTGCCGTCCCCGCCGTTGACGCTGTCGCTCCCGTTGCCGCTGTTCGTGATCGTGTCGTTGCCGCTGCCCAGCGTCAGCCAGAGTTCTTCCACGTTCGAGACGCTGAGGCGACCGGGGATCGACCAGGGCGTGGTGGGATTGCTGGCGATCGACAGAGCGGTGGTGACGCTGGACAGGTCACCTCTCAGCCGATCCGTGCCGGCCCCCCCGTCAATGGTGTCGTTGCCCCCGGAAATGACGAACTGGTCGTTGCCGGCTCCGCCGACCAGGCTGTCATTGCCCGCCCCGCCGTCCAGCGTGTCGTTGCCTTCAGCACCCAGCAGGGTGTCGTTGCCGTCGCCGCCGTCCAGCGTGTCGTCGCCGAAGCCGCCGTCCAGACTGTCGTTGCCCGCCCCGCCCCACAGGAAATCGTTGCCGTTGTTGCCGACGAGCGTGTCGGCGAGCGCCAGGCCGTAGAGGTAGTCGGAGCCGCTGCCGCCGGCGATCGAGACCTGCTCGATGTTGCGCAGGTCGATGTAATGCTGGGTGCCGTTTGCGTAGACGCTGTAGCGGAAGCGCACCGCATCCTGCGGCTGGATGTTGTAGCTGTTGTCGCCGCCGTCGTAGAGGGTGGTGCTGATGCTGGACGCCGAGGAGAAGTCGAGGACGACCCGGTCGGTGCCGGTGCCGCCGTCGATGGTGTCGCTGCCGAGCCCCAGCACGAACAGGTCGTCGCCG
>NZ_JBHSLC010000091.1:0-4605 GCF_042657465.1 Azospirillum himalayense
GCCTGTCGGAGACGATGGCACAGTTCCCCTATCTCTACCGGCCGCAACTGCCGCCCCACCAGGACGGAGGCTTGGACCCGATGTTCTGGTCCCTCGGCTTTCTGGCCGCCACTCGGCTGGTGCCACGGGCCTGGAAGAGCGTGACCAATCCAGACAAGCCCGAGCACGCCGCCTTCCAGGCGCTGGACCCCATGCTGTTCGGCACGGAGCCCATCGCCGAGGCCGACGTTCCCGCCCAGGCAAAGGCCATCCTCGACCTCCGCGAACACTTCAAGGGCCGCCGCCACAGAGCGATGCGGTGATTGCCCAACCCAAACCGAAGGGTGCGCTCGCGACGCTTACGATCGGCAGCGTCTCCAGCAGGCGGTCGTTGCGCTTGAAGGGAGCCGCCTTGGCGTGGCGCGCCCAATCGGGGCGGAACAGCACCTGCACCACCTTGCGGTGCTCGGCCCAGCAGGCGGCGATGCGCTCGGCCCCCTTCGGGCTGCCGCCGTGCAGCAGCACCATGTCCGGGTGCTTGGCGCGGACCTTGTCGAGCACCGCCCAGATGCGCTGGTGGTCGTTGCACTCCACCCCGCCGGTGAAGGCGATGCGGGGACCGGCCGGCAGCAGCGGCTCGGTCTCGGCCCGTCGCTTGGCGGCGAGGAAGTCCCGGCTGTCGATCAGCGATGCCGTCAGGGTGCGGTGGCTGACCAGCGAGCCGGCGCGCGGCCGCCAGCCGGAGCCGGTATGGACCTCGAACAGCTCGGCGGCGTGGTCGCGGAAGGCTTCCATAGCGGTGCGGCGCTCGATCAGCGTCAGCCCCTCGGCCAGCAGACGCTCCAACTCGACCGAGCGGATCTCCGAGCCGTCCTGCTCGCGCTGGCTGCGCTTCTGGGCGTCCTCGTTGTCGTCGAGTTCGCGCTGCACGCGGTCGGCGGCGCGGTGGAACAGGTTGACGGTGGACCACAGCAGGTCGGCCAGGTCGGGTTCGAGGCGGGTGTCCGTCAGGGTGGAGACCAGGGCGTCGAAGACGTCGGCCAGGGCGGCGCGGATAGCGGTCTCATCGGGCAGCGGCCGGGGATCGGGATCGTCCTCGAAGGGCCGGTGGCCGTAGAGCTGGAGTTCGGTCAGGGCGTGGTCGGTGGGGGAGGCGGCGTGGCGGAGCCCGGCGTCGTCGCGGTCGGTGATCATGGCGGCTGCCCTTCGGCTGGAGGATCGGCCGCGCCCGTCGCGGCCTTCGTGGCGATCTCCCAGCGGCGGGCGGGGCGGACCCGCACCCTCTTGGGCCGCAGCGTCAGCGGAGGACGGCGGCGGGCGGCTTTCTTGTCCCGCGAGGAAGGCCGGCTTGGCCGGCCGGGGAAGAAAGTTGACCGCCGCCGTTGCGGAACCGGCCCGGCTGCCGCCCGATCGCCCGCTGGAAGGCCGGGGCCGCGGCCTCCCGCCGGTCAAAGGCGGCTCCGATCTGGCTCGACCGGCGCCCATCCGCCAAGGCTCAGGCTCCCCACGACCGATCACGGCCGGCCCGAAAGCGCGCCACATCCTCCGGGGCGAGTTGGGCCCGCAGGTGCGCCCGCAGCGCCGCCACGCCGTGCGCCAGCAGGTCGTCGTTGAGGTCGCCCAGCACCGGTGCCAGGACCAGCGCCTCGATGCCGAGGGCCTCGGCGCGGCTCCCCAGGCGCTCGGCCGCCCGGCGTCCGGCGGCGTCGTTGTCGCGGGCGACGTAGAGGCGGCGCAGCGTCGGCGGCAGGCGCAGGGCGGCGAGGTGGCCGGCCGAGAGCGCGGCGACCATGGGCAGGGCCGGCAGGGCGGTGCGCAGCGCCAGCACGGTCTCGACGCCCTCCCCTGCAGCCAGGACGTCGCGGGCCACGCCAAAGCGGACGCCGTTGCCGAGGAGGTGTCCCAGCGCCCGGCGCGGTGACGGCATCACCGCCTTGCCGCGGCCGGACGGGTCGAGCCAGGTGCGCTGCACGCCGGAGAGGCGGCCGTCCGGGTCGGTGACCGCGGCGATCAGCGCCGGCCTCTGGGCGAGCCGGTCACCGGCGTCGCGGTACCAGCAGCGCGGCTGGAAGCGCAGGGAGCCGTCTTTCCGGACATCCGGAATGCCCCGGTTGCGCAGATACGCTTCGGCCAGCGTGCCGGCGAGCGGCCGGGAGTGGGCGAACAGGCGGCGGGCGGCCTCCGGCGATCCGATGAGGGCTGAAGGCTCCCACCGCGGCTCTGGCGGCGCCCGCGGCAGGCTGAGGAACGCCCGCGCCTCGTCGAGCGCCGCGGCCAGCCGGCCGAGGCCGCGGTTGAGCCCGATGAGGTCGAGCAGGTCGCCGTGTTCGCCGGCGGCGGGATCGGCCCATCGGCCCGCGGCGGTCCCGTGCAGCCGGACGTAGAGGCTCTCCCCTGGGGTGCCGTGGACGTCGCCAACCCGCCAGTAGCGCCCCTGCCGCCGGCCGTGCGGCAGGTAGTGGCGGCACACCGCCTCGGCTTCCCGCGCGAGGCGCTGCGCCATCTCCGACGCAACGGACATGGCGCCGGCCCCTCATGGCCCCGTCCGGTCGACAACACGGAGCAGCGGGTGGCGGGCCAGCAGGGCGGCGAACACCGCCGGCCCACGCCCGCCCACCGGCACGAACAGACGCAACGTCCAGGCGATGATCTCGGACATCAACCCCAGCGCCTTCAGCCGCTCCGCCATCCCCTCGGTGAAGCCGGACAGCTCGACACGGTGGGTGCCCATCACCGTCACCCGGCGCAGCCGCAGCCCATCGGCCAGATGCAGCACCACCCGCCCCTCCATGAGCGCGGCCCAGGCCTGCTCCGCCGACGGCACCGGAGCGTCATCGGCGCCGACACCGAAATTGCGCTCGACCTCCGGAAGGGCGTCCGGCGCCACCACCCGGCCGATGATCCGCTCGCCATCGTCGGTCTGCAACCGCACCACCCGCAGGTTCGTGTCCGGCAAGCGTCGCCACACCGGCAGCAGCAGCCCGGTCACCAGGTGCAGCGTGCTGGTGGCGAACTCCGGCACCGCGGCGGCCTCCTTCTCCCAGACGGCGGCGAAGGCCTCCGGCTCGGCCGGGCGCCAGTGGCTCTGCGCCAGTTCGGCCACCGTCACGGTCAGGCGTTCCAGCGGGCGGAGCAGCCGCACCCGGCGCTCCACCGTGCCGTCATCCAGCATCAGGCCGGCAGCGGGCACCGCCACCGCCGCCCGGCCGGAGCGGGCGTTGACCAGCAGCCGCGCCTGCGGCCCGCCCCCGCGCTCCAGCGCTTCCTCCAGACCCATCGGCCGGTTGCGGTCGCGCCGGGCGAGCGTGAACAGCCGGGTCTCCGCTCCAGTCGCCGCGTGGGTGTAGAGGGTGCGCCGCGCCGTGACGGTGAAGCTGTCGGCCACCAGCGTCTCGACGCCGCGGTCGTAGGTGCCCGAGGCGATGGCCCCCTCGATCTTCGCGGCGAGCAGCTGCTCGAACACGGTGAACAGCGTGTTCTGCAAGCCGATGGTCAGGGCCAGCAGCCGGTTGAGGAGGGTGGTGATCGGCGGCAACTCCTCGCGCAAGGTCCCGTCGCGGTCACACAGCGCCAGCCCGGTCACCGCCTCGAACTCGCCCAGCGAACAGCCCTCGACCTTGCCGGCGTGCAGCAGACCGTAGAGCTGGCGCAGAGCGGCGCGGGCGTAGACGGATTCCAGGTTGTCGTCGGCACGGAACAGCCCCTGCCCGCCGGTCTGGCGCTGGCCGCGGGTGATGGCGCCAAGCGTGTCGAGCCGGCGGGCGATGGTGGACAGGAAGCGCTTCTCCGCCCGCACATCGGTGGCGACCGGGCGGAACAGCGGCGGCTGGGCCTGGTTGGTGCGGTTGGAGCGGCCCAGCCCCTGGATGGCGGCGTCGGCCTTCCAGCCCGCCTCCAGCAGGTAGTGCACCCGCAGCCGCCGGTTCTTCACCCCGAGATCGGCGTGGTAGCTGCGGCCGGTGCCGCCGGCGTCCGAGAAGACCAGGATGCGCTTCTCGTCATCCAGGAAGGCCTGGGTCTCGGCGAGGTTGGCCGAGCCGGGGCGGCTCTCCACCGCCAGCCGCTCGTCCCCGCCGGGATCGGTCTTGCGCACGATGCGCCGCGAGCGGCCGGTGACCTCGGCCACCATGGCGGCGCCGAAGCGCTGGACGATCTGGTCAAGCGCCCCCGGCACCGGCTCCAGCGAAGCCAGCCGCTCGATCATGCGGTCGCGCCGCTCCACCGCCTCGCGGCACGGCACCGGCTGGCCGTCCTTCCACACCGGCCGCGACGTGAGGGTCCCATCGGTGTCGGTGAAGGGTTCGTGCAGCTGGGTCGGAAAGGAGTGGGCGAGGTACTCGAGGACGAGCTCACGCGGCGTGACGTCGATCGACAAATCACCCCACTCCTCGGTGGGGATGTCGGACAGGCGGCGTTCCATCAGCGCCTCGCCGGTGGAGACGAGTTGCACCACCACGGCGTGGCCAGCAGCAAGGTCCCGTTCGATGGACTTGAGCACGGTCGGCGTCTTCATCGCCGAGATCAGATGGTTGAAAGAACACATGTCACACTACCCCTCGCCAGGGCTTTCCGGCGCATGTGAGAGTTACCCGTGCAGGCCATGCCCATGAAGGGAAGGTCCTGCGG
>NZ_JBHSLC010000092.1:0-568 GCF_042657465.1 Azospirillum himalayense
TACAATGACACACTTGTTGCCGACGCGCGTGGCAACACACTCTATGGAATGTTCGGTGACGATCTTCTCATCGGAGGTGCTGGCGCCGATCTCATGATAGGCGAAATTGGCAACGACGTGTTCAATGGAGGTGCCAGCGGCGACTATATCCGCGGAGGCGCCGGCCAGGATGTCTTGAGCTATATTGGGTCGAGCGCAGGTGTCATCGCGCGCTTGGATAATGGCGTTTTCGCGGGTGGCGACGCGAGCGATGACAACGTTCTTGAAATCGAAAGCCTGATCGGTTCCGCCAATTCGGACATCCTGATCGGGGACGGCCAAGGCAACGTGCTCTTGGGCGGAGACGGTTTTGATCTGCTCAACGGCGGGGGTGGCAGCGATATCGTCAATGGCGGATCGGGCAACGACGAGCTTTGGGGCGGGGCTGCAGCCGACATCTTCGTCTTTAGCTGGGGCATCGACACCGTCAAGGACTTCCAGCTTGGCGTGGACCACATTGACCTGCGTGAGATGGGCGCGCAACCAGGACAGATATCCGTCACAGCAGCATTGGGCGGCACGCTCCTGA
>NZ_JBHSLC010000093.1:0-1456 GCF_042657465.1 Azospirillum himalayense
AGGTCGGCCCGGCCTTCGCGCCGATCACCGGCGACGTGCTCGACCACGACACGGTGGTCGCCCGCCTGCTGCCGATGATGGAGTGGCTGGCGCGCGCCTATATGAACACGCTTAACGCTATCCACTTCATGCATGACAAGTACATGTACGAGCGGCTGGAGATGGCGCTGCACGACCGCGACGTGCTGCGCACCATGGCCTGCGGCATCGCCGGCCTGAGCGTGGTCGCGGACAGCCTGTCGGCGATCAAGCACGCCACGGTCAAGGTGGTGCGTGACGAGCGTGGCCTTGCCACCGACTTCGTGATCGAGGGCGACTATCCGGCCTTTGGCAACAACGACGACCGGGTCGACGGGATCGCGGTGTGGCTGGTGGAGACCTTCATGGGACTGCTGCGCAAGCAGAAGGCCTACCGCGACGCGGTGCCGACGCAGTCGGTGCTGACGATCACCTCGAACGTGGTCTACGGCAAGAAGACGGGCAACACGCCGGACGGGCGCAAGGCCGGCCAGCCCTTCGCGCCGGGGGCCAACCCGATGCACGGGCGCGACCGCAAGGGGGCCATCGCCTCGATGGCGTCGGTGGCCAAGCTGCCCTACGCGCACGCCCAGGACGGCATCAGCTACACCTTCACCATCGTGCCCGGCGCGCTGGGCCCGACCGAGGGTGAGCGGGTGGCCAATCTGGTGGGCATGCTGGACGGCTATTTCGGCCAGGGCGGCCACCACATCAACGTGAACGTCTTCGACCGCGAGACGCTGCTGCACGCAATGGACCATCCGGAGCTGTACCCGCAGCTGACCATCCGGGTGTCGGGCTACGCGGTGAACTTCATCAAGCTGACCCGCGAGCAGCAGATGGACGTCATCAGCCGCACCTTCCATGGGGCGCATTGAGAAGCGTCTGAGGCGCGAGGTATTGCCCCCTCCCTGACCCTCCCCCGCTGACGCAGGGGAGGGGATGAACTCCCTCCCTTGCGAAGCGGGGGAGGGAAGGGGCCCGCGAAGCGGGAAGGGTGGGGGCTCCGCCGCGACCACCTCTCCACAAAATCCACCCTCCAATCAAGGTCCACACCCCGCCATGAGCGCCATCACCGAAATCCACGCCCGCGAGATCCTCGACAGCCGTGGGAACCCGACCGTCGAGGTGGACGTCCTGCTCGAATCCGGCGCCTTCGGCCGCGCCGCCGTTCCGTCGGGCGCCTCGACCGGCGCGCACGAGGCGGTGGAGCTGCGCGACGGCGACAAGTCCCGCTACGGCGGCAAGGGCGTGCTGAAGGCCGTGGAGGCGGTCAACGGCGAGATCTTCGACGCCATCGCCGGCCTCGACGGCTCCAACCAGCGCGCCCTCGACCTTGCCATGATCGAGCTGGACGGCACCCCCAACAAGGGCCGGCTGGGCGCCAACGCCATCCTCGGCGTCTCGCTCGCCGTCGCCAAGGCCGCGGCGGAAGAGG
>NZ_JBHSLC010000094.1:0-971 GCF_042657465.1 Azospirillum himalayense
GAAGCGCTGAGCCCAGACCGTGCCGTGCTGCAGCCAGACCATAACTGCGCTGCCGTCGGCCAGTTGGGCCGCTTCCGAGGATGCCGCATAGGAGAGGGCCTGCTTCCACTCGCTGCCCACGGCGTTGCCCGCGGCGTCGTAGAACCGGGCATAGACGGCGAAGTTGCCGATAGGGGGTTGGCTGACGGCATCAACCTCGTCCCAGACGATCATGAAGCCACCGTTGCCAAGCCCGGTCACCTTGGGATTGCTCTGGCTCTTATCGGTGGAGGCGTTCACCCGGAATTCGTTGCCCAGGGGTTGGCCATGGCCGTCCAGCAGGCGGGCGTAGACACCGTAACCGCTGCCGTCCTGCCCGTTCGACGCCCAGGTGACCACCTGCGTCCCATTCGCCAGCACCGTCACCGAGGGAAGCAGTTGATCGTTGACCACGGTGGGGTTCACTGCCCTTTCCTGGCCGGACACGAACGATGTGGCTGGGGCAAAGGTCTGCGTGGTGGCAATGTCCCAGTCCGACCAGCGCACCCCGTCCGATACGCGCACAAGGATGGCGTCCGAAGCGGCGGCGCTGCCGCCGACGAAGCGGAGCGTGCCGAGTTGGTCGGCTGTCACGGAGATGGTCTGTCCAGAAGCCTGGACCACACCGTTCAACTCGAAATGACCGCTCGCCGCCGACGCATTGGTGTCGATGAACTCGTACTGGATGATGCGCTGCAGCCCGCTCGTCGCCCAGGCTTCGCCTTGGGCATGGCCGGGATGGAGCAGTGTGGCGGCGAGAAGGGACTCGCCCGCCTGCACCCCGACGCTCTGCGCGGTGAACACCGGCGCGGCCTCGCTCGGGGTGAATTCGCGGATCTGGATGCCGTAACCGGAACCGTCCTGCCCAGCCCAGACGGCGACGAAGCCGCCATCGGCACGGGCGGCCAGCGCCGGCTGCACCTGGTTGCCCGCGATGTTCTGCGCCAGCAGGA
>NZ_JBHSLC010000095.1:0-704 GCF_042657465.1 Azospirillum himalayense
GCCATGATCGAGCTGGACGGCACCCCCAACAAGGGCCGGCTGGGCGCCAACGCCATCCTCGGCGTCTCGCTCGCCGTCGCCAAGGCCGCGGCGGAAGAGGCGGCCCTGCCGCTGTTCCGCTACGTCGGCGGCGCCTTCGCCAACCTCCTGCCGGTGCCGATGATGAACATCATCAACGGCGGCGCCCACGCCGACAACCCGATCGACATCCAGGAGTTCATGGTCATGCCGGTCGGCGCGGAGAGCGCCGCCGAGGCGATCCGCATGGGCTCGGAGATCTTCCAGGCGCTCAAGAAGAAGCTCAAGGACGCCGGCCACAACACCAACGTCGGCGACGAGGGCGGCTTCGCTCCCAACCTCGCCTCGACCGAGGACGCGCTGGGCTTCGTGATGAAGGCCATCGAGGCCGCCGGCTACAAGCCGGGCGACGACGTCATGCTGGCCATCGACGCCGCCTCGACCGAGTTCTTCAAGAACGGCAAGTACGAGCTGGCCGGCGAGGGCAAGTCGCTGGCGCCGGAGCAGATGGTGGCCTACTGGGCCGATCTGGTCGGCCGCTACCCGATCATCTCGATCGAGGACGGCATGGCCGAGGACGACTGGGAGGGCTGGAAGGCGCTGACCGACGCCATCGGCGGCAAGGTGCAGCTGGTCGGCGACGACCTGTTCGTGACCAACCCGGCGCGTCTGGCCGACGGCATCCG
>NZ_JBHSLC010000096.1:0-123923 GCF_042657465.1 Azospirillum himalayense
CCGATGGTACTGCGTCTTAAGACGTGGGAGAGTAGGTCGCCGCCAGGTCACCACGGCACACGCCACACCAGCCAAGGACGTGGACGCAGCAGGCTTCAAGCACACTTGACAATCGGCTTCATGAACGGCAAGGCCGGCGCTTTCCCCCCGTGGGAAGCGCCGGTTTTTCGTTGTGTTTGGGATCTCGATGCTGGCCCCTCGCCATCGCTGTCAGGACGGCCACCGGTCAAGCTGGAGCAAGGCCCGTGATGGCATCCAGGCCAACGCGACCTGTTGCATTTCTCCGCGGGATCGGTACCCTGTTCCGCATCGCCAGCCACGCTGGCCGTAAGCGTTCAACGTCAACCAACGCACTCAACGATCCTCGCCGATCGGAGTGCGTTCGCGTGTTCGGACGGACGGCCATCGGCGAGGACCAGTGTGGAGCACTCCATGGGTCCCCAGCAAAGGCCGGATCATAGGCCGGTGTCGGCGCGCGATCCGGCGCAAGGCCGCCTGATCGTCCTGACCGCCCTCCTCTTCGTCTCCTACCTCTGTGTCGCCCTGTCCCTTCCCGTCGTGCCGCTGTTCGTGGCCGGGGATCTCGGGATGGGCAATGTCTGGGCCGGGCTGGGCGTGGGAAGCGCCTTCCTCGCCACCATCCTCAGCCGCGGCTTCGCCGGAACCGTCTCCGACCGACGGGGCGCCAAGCGCGCGGTCGGGCGGGGGCTGGCCTTCTATGTGGCCGGTGGGCTGGTCTCGATGGCTGCCGGTCCTCTATCCTTCTCGCCATGGGCGGCCTTTTCCGTGCTGGTGGCTGGCCGCCTGCTCATCGGCGTCGGCGAAAGCCTCGTCGGGGTCGGGGTGGTCGCCTGGGGGATCGGCATCGTCGGGCCGCAGCGCTCGGGCCGCGTGCTGGCGCTGATCGGGGCGGCGCTCTACGGCGCCTTCGCGGCGGGCGGACCGCTGGGGTTGGCGCTGCTCGACCGCTTCGGTTTCTCCGGCGTCATGACGGTCAGCGCGCTGCTGCCCGCCCTCGGGCTTCTGGCGATCCGGCGGATGGAGGGCATCCCGGCCCATCCCGACGCCGAGCGTCCGCCCTTCCGCAGCGTGCTCGGGCGGATCTGGCGGCAGGGCGCCATCGTCAGCCTCCAGGGCATCGGCTTCGCCGCCATCGGCGCCTTCTTCTCGCTGCACTTCGTCCGCGAGGGCTGGCCCCACGCCGGGCTCGGCCTGACCGCCTTCGGCCTCGGCTTCGTGCTCGTCCGCTTCGCGCTGGGCCATTTGCCCGACCGCTTCGGCGGGCTGCGCGTGGCGATGGGATCGCTGGGGGTGGAGGCGGTCGGGCAGGCGCTGCTGTGGACCGCGGGCGATCCCGTCACCGCGTTGGCCGGCGCCTTCCTGACCGGGCTCGGCTGCTCGCTGGTCTTCCCTGCCATGGGCCGCGAGGTTGTCCATCTCGTCGAGCCGCCGCTCCGCGGGACCGCGCTCGGCGCCTTCGCGGCGTTCCAGGACGTCGCCTACGGCCTGACCGGACCGTTGGCCGGGCTGCTCGCCGACCGGGTGGGCTACGGCGGCGTCTTCCTGCTGGGGAGCGCCGCCGCCGTGCTGGGTTTCCTGACCACCGTCCAACTGCTCCGCGCGCGGCCGGTGGTGAAGACCAGCCCGACCTGAGGGGGCCTATTCCCCTGCCGCGGCCTTCAGGAGGGTGATGCTGATCCGCCGGTTCTGCGGGGCCAGCGGGTTGGCGGCGTCGAGATGGTCGAGGTCGGCGCGGCCCTCCACCCGGACGATCCGCCGGGCCGGCACGCCGGCGGCGATCAGCTCGCGGCGGGCGGCGTTGGCGCGGTCGCTGGACAGTTCCCAGTTGCCATACTTCGCTCCGTCCGCATAGCCCAGCGCGTCGGTGTGGCCGGTGATGCTGAGGCGGTTGGGCGACGAGGCGACGGCGCCGGCGACCAGCCGCATCAGGCGGCGCCCCTGCTCGTTCATCTGGGCGGAGCCGACGTTGTACATCGACACCTTCGCCTGATCGGTGAGCTGCACGCGCAGGCCGACGGAGGTCTGCTCGATGACGACGCTGCCGGCGAGCGCCCCCAGCTCCGGCATCGTCTCCAGCGCCGTGCGCAGGTCGCGCTCGGCCTTCTCCAAACCCTGCTGCTCGCTCAGCGCTGCGGTCTGGCGGTCGAGCAGGGCCTCCAGCTCGGCCCGCGCGTCGCGGTCGGGCCGGCTTTTGCCGCCGGGCGGGTTGGGCATGGGGTCCTTGCGCCCGGCGGGCTCGCGGTCGCTCTCGCCCAGCGAGGCGACGACGGGCGGCGCGGCCACCGGCACGCTGTGCTCCCCCGGCGCGTTGGGGGTGGACAGCGATCCCGTCTTGTCCACCGCCCGCCCGGCGAGCATGCCGTCGGCGCCCGAATTGGACTGGGACAGGGCCACCGGGTTGAAATAGTCGGCGATGCCCTTGCGCTGCTCCACCGTGGTGATGTTCATCAGCCACATGATCAGGAAGAAGGTCATCATCGCCGTCACGAAGTCGGCGTAGGCCAGCTTCCAGGCGCTGTTGTGCTCCTCCTCCTCCTCGCCGTAGCGGCGCTTGATGATGATCGTCGGCTCGATGCGCTTGCGGGGCATGGCGGGGCCTCAGGCGGGCTGGCTCGCCTCGCGGGCCTTCGCCTGCGAGGAAAGGGTGGTGGCGACCTCGACCTCAGCAAGGCTCGGCTGCGTGTCGGCGAACAGCACCTTGCGGGCGAACTCCGCGCAGACCTGCGGAGGGCTGCCGCGCAGATAGGCGCCCAGCGCGGCGCGCACGCAGATGAACAGCGTCAGCTCCGCCTCGCGGCGATGGCGGGCGGCGGCGGCGATCGGGCCGACCAGACCGTAGGACAGCAACACGCCGAGGAAGGTGCCGGTCAGCGCCCCGCCGATCATGTGGCCAAGCACCTCCGGCGGCTCGCTGATCGCGCTCATGGCGTTGATGACGCCCAGCACGGCGGCGACGATGCCCAGCGCCGGCAGCGCGTCGGCCAGATTCTGCAGCGCCTTCGGCACCTGGTTCAGCTCGCGCCCGATGGTCTCGATCTCCTCGTTCATCAGGGCTTCCAGGTCGTGCGGGTTGTCCTGGCCCAGCGCGATCAGGCGCATGTAGTCGCACAGGAAGGTGACGCAGCGCGGCTGGCGGAAGACCGAGGGGTACTGGGCGAAGATCGGGCTGTCGTCCGGCTTGTCGATGTCGCTTTCGATGTTCGACACGCCCTTGGACTTCGCCTGCCGCAGCAGGGCGTAGAGCAGCGAGATCAGGTCCAGATACTCATCCTTGCTGGTGTGCCGGCCGCGGGCCACCGCGCCGATGGTGCGGACGGTGGCGCGCAGCACCGCCATGGAGTTGGCGATGACGTAGCCGCCGATGCCGGCGCCGACGATGATGACGATTTCCACGGGCTGCCACAGCACGCCCATCCGCCCGCCCATGGCGGCAAAGCCGCCGAGCACGCTCAGGAAGACCGCGACGATTCCGAACAGCAAACGCATGATGTGTGTCCTCCGGCTCGGCCGAAAAGAGGGGGCGGGCTCAAGGAGCCGTCGTGTGGGGCGGGGGCCGTCAGGGTGTTTTCCACCGGCGCACCATGCCGGCCAGCGCGTCGGCGGCGGCGAGCTGGCCGCTGACCGTGGCGCTGGACAGCGGCTTGCCCGCCGGGTCGGGCGGGACGGCCAGGGCGTCGAGCAGACCGGCCCAGCGGGTTCCGGCCAGCGCCTTGCCGTGGCGCTCCGCGGCGGCGGTGACCGCCGCTTCGTCGCCCGCCCGGAAAGCGGCCAGCGCGTGGAAGGCGATGTCGTCCGGCAGGGGCGTGCCCGGCCCGCCCAGCAGCTCGGCGTAGGCGGCGCGGGCTGCCGGCCACTCGCCGGCCCGGAACAGGCTGTCCGCCCGGATGCGCGCCGCGTCGGGGCCGGTCAGGCCGCGCAGCGCGTCGAAGGCGCGCATCGCCTCGCCCTCGGTGGCGAAGGCTTCGGCGCGCAGCAGGGCGCGGCGTTCGGCGGCGGCGGCGTCCGGCGCTGGGCCGGCGGTGTGGTCCAACACGGCCAGCGCCTCCGACCCGCGCCCGGCGTCCAGCAGCACGCGGGCCAGCTCCAGACCGACCGCCGCGCGTTCGGCGCCGCGCGCGGTCTCGGCGACGGTGTGGAGCAGGCGCGCAGCCTCCAGCGTGAAGCCGCCGTGGGCCAGCAGCCGGGCGAGCCGGCGCTGTTGCGTTCCGGCATCGTCGTCGGTCAGCGCCACCGTGCGGCCGTAGCGCACCTGCAGGGACAGCGCGTCGAGCGCGCTGCCCGGGGTCGTCTCCAGATGGCCGATCACCGCGTCGAGGAGCCCCCGCCCGGTGGTCAGCGCCGCGCGCCCGCGCGCCGTCGCGCCGAAGCGGCGGCCGAGCAGGCCGAAGATGTCGAGCGCCGCGTCGATCCGCCCGGCGCGGGTGTAGGCGGCGCCCAGCGCGGCCAGCGCATCCGTCTCGACGTCGCCGCCGCGCCAGGCGTAGCGCAGGCTTTCCAGCTCCGCGATGGCGCCGGGATCGTCCAAAGCGCCGCTGGCCAGCCGCAGCTCGATGGAGCGCACCTGGGCGCGGTGGCCGTAGAGGTTGGGGAGGGCGGCGGCGCGCTTGTAGTGGGTCAGCGCCTCGGCCGTCTCGTTGTGCAGCTCCGCCAGACGCCCGCGGAAGAAGTCGAGCCGCCCGTCGGTGGAGCCAATGCCGTCCAGCGTGATCATCTCCAGCACGATCAGGTTCAGCGACGGGCCGTCCGCCGCCTCACCCGCCGATTCGGCGAGCAGGGTCAGCAGGCGGCCGCGCAGGTCGGCGGGGTAGGACAGCAGCCGCTTCAGCGCGATGGGCAGGCTCGATTTCGCCGCGGCCCAGCGGCTGGGGGCCAGGGTGGCGCTGCGCCAGACGTGATGGTCGGCGGTGGCGGGGGTGGGCTGGGAGCGGACGAACTGGCTGTCGTCGGGATCGGCGGTGCCGTCCAGCGCGCGGAAGGCGTCGCGCAGCAGGCGCAGCTCGTAGCGCTGGTCCGGCCCCGGCGTCAGGCTCTCCGCGGCGTCCAGCGCGGCGCGGCCTTCCTCCGGCAGGGCGCGGGCCAGCGTGAAGCGGGCCATGGCGAGCAGCGCGTCCACCCGCGCGCGGCCCTGGCTCTCGGCGATGCGCTGCTCCAGATGCTGCTTGCGCGCGGGGTAGTCGTCGCCGGCCCAGGCGTCCAGGTCGAAGGCGCGGATCGGCGGGTCGGTCTGGACGGCGGGGGCAGGGGCCTGAGGCGCGGCCGGCGGCACGGCGGCCACCGTCCGGGCGGGCTCCGGCTTCGGTGGCGGGGCAGGGGGTGGGGCCTTGGCGACCGGTTGCGGCGTGGCCGACGGCGGCGGCTGCACCACGGGCGGCGCCTGCACGACTGGCTGCGCTTGGGCGCTGGCGATCGGGATCAGCCGCTCGGCGAGGCTGGTGGACGCTGCTTGGGCGGGCGCTGTTGGGGCCGGCGCCGGTTCGGAAACCGGCGGCGGCGCGATCATCGGAAAGACCGACGCGCCGGGCGCCTCGGCCAGCAGAACGCCTTCGGATGCCGGCACGGGAGCGCCCGGCTTGCGCGCCGGCCGCGGCGGGTCGGTGACGTCGATGAAGGTGATCCGCCGCTCCCGGCGCACGATGACGCGGGCGCCGCAGGGCCAGTCCATGGTCAGGCTGCGTCCCTCCTCCCCGGTCTGGAAGCCGGTCAGGCGCCGCGAATAGGTGCCGTTCAGCGCGTCCAGCGGCCAGGGAACCGCCTGCGAGAAGGCAACGCGCCCGCCGCAGCTTCCCACATCGACCGCCGGGGCGCCCTGCGCGTTGACCAATGCCAGACGCGAGAAATCGGCGTGGTCGCCCGTCTGCACAGTGATGGGGGCGGGAGTGGAGTCCGTGGCGCTCGCGGGCGCCGTCAGGGCGGTGGTGACCGACAGCAGGGCCAGGGAGATGGACAGGGTCCGGCAGGGATGCATCGCGACTGCCCCAAATTTTATCTAAATCGGAATCAAATCCCCCAAGACACCGGTCAGTTCCCGTCGTGGCGCCTCAGGTTGAAACCCGGCTTTAAACTGCATCACCTAGGTTAAGGCGGCGTTCAAACCGAAGGTGTCCGGCGATGGAGAATCCCCTTTACATTGGATTGTCGCGGCAAGTGGCGTTGCGCCGGCAGCTCGATGTCGTGGCGAACAACATCGCCAACATGAACACTGCGGGGTTCCGCGGTGAACGCATGCTGTTCGAAGCGGCGATGGAGCGTGGCGGCATGAAGCCGTCCGACAAGATCGCCTTCACCATCGACCGCGCCACCTACACCGACTTCACCGCCGGCAGCCTGAAGCCGACTGACAACCCCTATGACGTGGCGCTGGATGGCGACGGCTGGCTCCAGGTGCAGACGCCGGACGGCCTGCGCTACACCCGCGACGGGCGGATGCGGCGCGACGTCGACGGGCAGCTCGTGAACGCCGGCGGCTTCCCCTATCTGGACGACAACCAGCAGCCCATCGTCATCCCGGCCGACCGCAGCCGGATGGAGATCGGCAGCGACGGGCTGGTCTCCGCCGACAACGAGATGATCGCCCGGCTGCGCGTCGTCCGCTTCGAAAGCCCGCAGGCGCTGGCCCAGACCGGCGACGTGCTGTTCGACGCCGTGGACGCCCAGCCGCTGCCGGCCCCCGACACCCGGATCATCCAGGGCAAGGTGGAGCAGTCCAACGTCCAGTCCATCGCCGAGATGTCGCGGATGATGGAGCTGACGCGCGACTACCAGTCGGTCACCCGCATGATGGACGACGGGCAGGACCTGCTGCGCTCCGCCATCAACCGCCTCGGCAAATCCGCTTAAAATCAGGAGATTGCGTCCATGCGCGTGCTCAGCATCGCTTCGACCGGCATGATGGCCCAGCAGTTGAACGTCGAGGTCATCTCCAACAACATCGCCAACATCAACACCACCGCCTTCAAGCGCGGGCGCGCCGAGTTCCAGGACCTGATGTACCAGTCGGAACGGCGCCAGGGCAGCCAGTCCACCGATGCCGGCACCATCATCCCGACCGGCATCGAGGTCGGCCTCGGCGTGCGTCCGGGGGCGGTCAACCGCATCAACACGACCGGCAACCTGACCTCCACCGGGAACGAGCTGGACCTCGCCATCGAGGGGCGCGGCTACTTCAACATCCGCATGCCGGCGGGCGAGACCGCCTACACCCGCGCCGGCGGCTTCAAGCTGTCGCCGGAAGGCACCATCGTGACCAGCGACGGCCACCCGGTGCTGCCGGAGGTCACCGTTCCGCAGGGCACGCGGGAGATCGCCGTGAACGCCTCGGGCGAGGTGCAGGCCTTTGTCGACGGGCAGACCCGCCCGCGCGTGCTGGGCCAGCTCGTGATGACCGTGTTCGTCAATGAATCCGGGCTGGAGGCGATGGGCGACAACCTCTACCGCGCCACCCCCGCCTCGGGCGAGCCGCAGGACGGCACCGGCGGGCAGGCGGGCTTCGGCACCATCCGGCAGAAGTATCTGGAATCCTCCAACGTCAACGTCGTCCAGGAGATCACCGAACTCATATCCGCCCAGCGCGCCTACGAGATGAACGCGAAGGTGGTCGAGGCCGGCGACCAGATGGCCTCCACCCTCTCCAACATGCGGTGACCGCCATGCGGCGTTCCGTTCGTCATCTGGCCGGACTCGCGGTCGCTCTGCAGCTGTTTGTCGTGCCCGCCCAGGCGGCGTACCTGTCCGACGGCGAGGGAGCGGTGGAGGCGCTGCTGGCGCAGGAGCTGGCGGCCTCGCTCGGCCCGGCGGTGCCGCCGGACGCGCGGGTGTCGGTGGTGCTGACCGTGCCCTTCTCCGGCCCGGTGGAGGCGGTGCGCGACCTGTCCTACGACCCGCGTGGCGGCCTGATCCGTGCGTTGGTCAGCAGCGACGGGCGCATTCTGGAGATCAAGGCCAAGGCCGAGATCATGGTCGAGGTGCCGGTGCCGACGCGCCGCATCCTGCCCGGCGAAGTGATCGCCGACAGTGATCTGACCACCATCCCGATGCCGCTGGAGCGGTTGAACGGCGCCGTCGTCACCTCGCGCGACAGCTTGGCCGGGCTGGCCAGCCGCCGCCAGCTCTCCGCCGGGCGGCTGATCCAGACCTCCGCGGTCGGCGCCCCGCTGGTGGTTCAGCGCAACAAGCCGGTCAGCCTCGTCTACGAGGACGGGCCCCTGCAGCTGATGGCGCGCGGTCGTGCCCTGCAGGACGGCGGGGTGGGGGAGCTGGTGCGGGTGATGAACGTTGCCAGCAACATCGTCGTCACCGGGACCATCACAGGGCCGCAGACCGTCACCGTCACAGGGCCGCCGGACGCCATGCCGGCCAATGCGGCTCCCGCGAAATTCTGAGTCCAGTCAAGGACACCACCGCCATGCGCACGCTCCCGCCCCGCACCTTGGTTCCGATCCTCGCCCTGACGGTGGCGCTCGCCGGTTGCGGGCGGCTGGCCGACGTGGGGCAGGCGCCGCGCCTGTCGGAGATCTCCAATCCGGCCATGGCGCCGGAGGCGCGCGTCATCTCCATGCCGATGCCGCGCCCCAACACGAACGAGCAGGTGCCGAGTTCGCTGTGGCGCACCGGGTCCCGCGACTTCTTCCGCGACCCGCGGGCCAAGCAGGTGGGCGATCTGCTGACCGTCATCATCAACATCGCCGATCAGGCACAGTTGCAGAACCAGACGCAGCGCCAGCGTTCCAACGCCGAGTCGGCGGGCTTGCCGAACTTCTTCGGGCTGGAGTCGCGGCTGCCCGCCGTGCTGCCCGACGCGGTGGATCCGTCCAGCCTCGTCGACATGGACAGCTCCTCCTCCTCCTCCGGCACCGGGACCATCCAGCGCAACGAGCGCATCGCCATGCGCGCCGCGGCGGTGGTGACCGAGGTGCTGCCCAACGGCAATTTCGTGATCGCCGGTCGGCAGGAGGTGCGGGTGAATTACGAGCTGCGCGAGATGCGCATCGCCGGGGTCATCCGGCCCGAGGACATCACCAACGTGAACACCATCGACTACGACAAGATCGCCGAGGCGCGGATCACCTACGGCGGGCGCGGCCAGATCACCGACGTCCAGCAGCCGCGCTACGGCCAGCAGGTCTTCGACATCATCATGCCCTTCTGAGCGGGGGGAGACGCGACCATGGCGGATCGCCCCGGACCCAGCCGATACTCGGTCTTCGTGCTCTGCGCCGCCCTGGCGGCGGCGGTCGGCTACGGCATCGGGCGCCTGCAACTGACGCTCGGCGCCGAGGAGAAGGCTGTGGAGCAGACGGCCGGCGCCGGGCCGGACCTGCCCACCGACGGCCCTGGCCCCTTCTACGTGGAGGTCGGGCAATTGATGGTGCCGGTGCTGGTGGAAGGCCGCACCAACGCCTTCATCCTGACCCAGATCACCCTGCAGACGGGCAGCGTTGAGCAATCCAACCTGCTGCGCCGCCATCTGCCCCACGCGCGCAACGCCCTGCTTCAGGCCCTGTTCGGCATGGCGGGAGCAGGCGCCTTCGACGGCCCGTCGGTCGATCCCGCCGCCGTCGCCAAATCCCTGAAGCAGGCCGCCGCCGAACAGCTCGGCCCCGATCTGGTGCGCGGCGTGCTGATCGACCGCCTGATGCGCCAGGAAAACACCCGGCTGTAACACGCCCGATCCCGGTTCGCTTCCTCAACCCCTCCCCCGCGCCCAGCGGGGGAGGGGTTTTGCGTTGGCGTGCGGCAAAACGTCCGAAACGACGAAAGTACCGGTACTTAGGGGCTGGGTCGGTGCCGGCACTTGACCTCGGTCAAGCCACTCATGATGCGAAAGGATGAAGCTCCGCGGCGATACCATTCGATCAATCCATGGGACCGCCATGACCGCGCCGCCCGCCCGCACCGCCGATACCGCCGCCCCGACCCGCCGCTTCGAGGGGTTCGTTTTCTTCGCCCTCTCCATCCTGATATGGCCGTTCCTGGCGATCGGGCTGGTCGGGGCCTACGGATTCTCCGTCTGGATGTACCAGATCCTGTCCCACTCCGGCGGGATGTGAGGCGGCCATGCCCAAACTGCACATTTCCAGCCTCGTCATCCAGCACGCGCCGGACCGCACCGCCGCCCTGAAGGAAGTCGTCGCCGCGCTCGACGGCGCCGACTGGCACGCGTCGGAGAACGGCAAGGCCATCGTCACGCTGGAAACCGCGACCGAGGCCGAAGTCCTGGACCGCATCGCCGACATCAACGCCATGGCGGGCGTCCACACCACCACGCTGGTCTACCACCACTACGAGGACGCCGAGCGCTGCGCGGAGCCGATGCCCGCCGACACCGCTCTCGTTCCCCACGCCCATTGACGTCCGTCCAAAAAAAGACGACCCGCCCCAGGAGGCACCCCCTATGTCCCTGACCCGCCGTGATTATTTGAAGGTCCAAGCCGCCGTGACCGCGGCGGCGGCGGCCGGTGTGAGCCTGCCGGCCGCCCTCCAGACTGCCGAGGCCGGCACCCTGACGGCCGGCGCCGACGCCAAGCTCACCTGGTCGAAGGCCCCCTGCCGCTTCTGCGGCACCGGCTGCGGCGTCATGGTCGGCGTGAAGGAGGGGCGCATCGTCGCCACCCACGGCGACGTGAAGGCCGAGGTCAACCGCGGCCTGAACTGCGTGAAGGGCTATTTCCTGTCCAAGATCATGTACGGCGAAGACCGGCTGACCCAGCCGCTGCTGCGCATGAAGGACGGCCAGTTCCACAAGGAAGGCGAATTCACCCCGATCAGCTGGGACCAGGCCTTCGACATCATGGCCACCAAGTGGAAGGAGACCCTGAAGAAGAAGGGCCCGACCGCGGTGGGCATGTTCGGTTCCGGCCAGTGGACGATCATGGAAGGCTACGCCGCCTCCAAGTTCATGAAGGCGGGCCTGCGCTCCAACAACCTGGACCCCAACGCCCGCCACTGCATGGCGTCGGCGGTGGTCGGCTTCATGCGCACCTTCGGCATGGACGAGCCGATGGGCTGCTACGACGACATGGAGCAGGCCGACGCCTTCGTGCTCTGGGGCTCCAACATGGCGGAGATGCACCCCATCCTGTGGACCCGCGTCACCGACCGCCGGCTGACCCATGAGGGCTGCAAGGTCGCCGTCCTGTCCACCTACGAGCACCGCAGCTTCGACCTCGCCGACATCGGTCTGGTCTTCACGCCGCAGTCCGATCTGGCGATCCTCAACTACATCGCCAACCACATCATCAAGACGGGCCGGGTGAACCAGGAGTTCATCGCCAAGCACGTCAACTTCAAGCGCGGCCGCGACGACATCGGCTACGGCCTGCGGCCCGAGCATCCGTTGGAGCAGAAGGCGAAGAACGTCGCCAAGGCCAACGAGTCCGACCCGATCTCCTTCGAGGAGTTCGCGAAGTTCGTCGAGCCCTACACGCTGGAGAAGGCGCACGAGCTGTCGGGCGTGCCGAAGAACCGGCTGGAGGCGCTGGCCGAGCTGTACGCCGACCCGAAGGTGAAGGTCATGTCCTTCTGGACCATGGGCTTCAACCAGCACACCCGCGGCGTCTGGGCCAACAACCTCGTCTACAACATCCATCTGCTGACCGGGAAGATCAGCCAGCCGGGCTGCGGCCCCTTCTCGCTGACCGGCCAGCCCTCGGCCTGCGGCACGGCGCGCGAGGTCGGCACCTTCTCGCACCGGCTGCCCGCCGACATGGTGGTCACCAACCCGGAACACCGCAAGCACGCCGAGGAGATCTGGAAGCTGCCGGAAGGCACGATCCCGGACAAGGTCGGCTACCACGCCGTCCAGCAGGACCGCATGCTGAAGGACGGCAAGCTCAACGCCTACTGGGTCCAGTGCAACAACAACATGCAGACGGCGCCGAACACGGCGAACGAGACCTACCTGGGCTACCGCAACCCGGAAAACTTCATCGTCGTGTCGGACGCCTATCCGACGGTGACAGCGCTGGCCGCCGACCTGATCCTGCCGACGGCCATGTGGGTGGAGAAGGAAGGCGGCTACGGCAACGCGGAGCGCCGCACCCAGGTCTGGCACCAGCTCGTCGGCGCGCCCGGCGAGGCGCGCTCCGACCTTTGGCAGATCATCGAGTTCTCCAAGCGCTTCAAGATCGAGGAGGTGTGGCCGGAGGAGCTGATCGCCAAGAAGCCCGAGGTGCGCGGCAAGACGCTCTACGACGTGCTGTACTGCAACGGTCAGGTCAACGCCTTCCCGCTGTCGGACTGCGACCCGGCCTATGAGAACCGCGAATCGCAGGCCTTCGGCTTCTACGTCCATAAGGGCCTGTTCGAGGAATACGCCGCCTTCGGGCGCGGCCACGGCCACGACCTTGCCCCCTACGACATGTACCACCAGGAGCGCGGCCTGCGCTGGCCGGTGGTGAACGGCAAGGAGACGAAGTGGCGCTACCGCGAGGGCTTCGACCCCTACGTCCCGGCGGGCGAGGGCGTGCGCTTCTACGGCAACAAGGACGGCAAGGCGAACATCTTCGCGCTGCCCTATGAGCCGGCGGCGGAATCGCCGGACAAGGACTACCCGTTCTGGCTCTGCACCGGCCGCGTGGTCGAGCATTGGCACTCCGGCTCCATGACGCTGCGCGTCCCGGAGCTGCGCAAGGCCTTCCCCAACGCCGTCGTCTTCATCCATCCCGACGACGCCAAGGACCTGAACCTGCGGCGCGGGCAGGAGGTGCGCATCGCCTCCCGCCGTGGCGAGGTGCGGGTGCGGGTCGAGACGCGGGGCCGCAACAAGCCGCCGCGGGGCCTCGTCTTCGTGCCCTTCTTCGACCACACGGTGCTCATCAACAAGGTGACGCTGGACGCCACCGACCCGCTGAGCAAGCAGACCGACTTCAAGAAATGCGCGGTCAAGATCATTCCTGTCGCGTGAGGAGCCCGTCCATGAAGACCCGCATCACCTTTGCCGCCCTCGCGCTGGCCGCGGCCATGCCGCTCCTGGTGTCCGGCGTGTTCGCCGCGGACGGGGCCGCCCCCGCGAAGGTTCCCTCCGGCCCGCACCCGATCACCCAGGAGATCCCCGCCGACCCGATGGCGAAGGAGATCACCGACGATCACAAGCGGGCGCGGAACTACGCCGACCAGCCGCCGCTGATCCCGCACGCGATCCGCGACTACCAGATCGACCTCAACATCAACAAGTGCATGACCTGCCATGACCGCAAGAACACCGAGGGCTCGCAGGCCCCGATGATCTCGGTCACCCACTTCCAGGACCGCGACGGCCAGACGCTGGGCGCGGTCAGCCCGCGGCGTTACTTCTGCACCCAGTGCCACGTGCCGCAGACCGACGCCCAGCCGATCACCGGCAACCGCTTCCGCGACATCGACAGCATTCTGGCCGGTGGAAAGGAAGGCGCCAAATGAAAGGCCTTCTGAGTCTCGCCGGACGCTTCTGGCGCGTCTTCTCGCGGCCCAGCGTGCATTTCAGCCTGGGCTTCCTGACGCTGGGCGGCTTCCTGGCCGGCGTGATGTTCTGGGGCGGCTTCAACACCGCCCTGGAGGTCACCAACAAGGAAGCCTTCTGCATCTCCTGCCACGAGATGAAGAACAACCCCTACGAGGAGCTGAAGCAGACCATCCACTTCACCAACCGCTCCGGCGTGCGCGCCACCTGCCCGGACTGCCACGTCCCGCACGACTGGACGCACAAGATCGGCCGCAAGATGCAGGCGTCGAAGGAGGTCTGGGGCAAGATCTTCGGCACCATCGACACCCGCGAGAAGTTCCTCGACAAGCGGCTGGAGCTGGCCACCCACGAATGGGACCGGCTGAAATCCAACAACTCCCTGGAATGCCGCAACTGCCACAGCGCGGAATCCATGGACATCACCCGCCAGAACCCGCGGGCGGCCAAGATGCACGAGACCTACCTGTTCACCGGCGAGCGGACCTGCATCGACTGCCACAAGGGCATCGCCCACCGGCTTCCCGACATGAAGGGCGTCGAGCCCGGCTGGACCGGAACCGTGTCGGCGAAGTGACGCGCCGCTTCGAAACAGAAAGCCCCTTCCTCCGAGACCGGAGGAAGGGGCTTTCGTTTTTTGGAGACGGATATTACGACGCGGACAGGATGTCCGTGCTCTTCACGACGGCGCCGCCCTTCAGGACGAACTGGGTCTCGCCGTTGACGCTGCGCACCTCCTTCACCGTGTCGGTCGTCACGGTGGCGGTGGTCAGCGACGTGCCCGCCTTGTCCTTCGCCGTCACGCGCACGAGGTAGCTGCCGTCCGCGGCGGTGGCGCCGTCGCTGCGCTTGCCGTCCCAGGTGAAGGTCTGACGGCCGGTCTTCGGGCTGCCGGGCGCGCTGTAGATCACCTGCCCGGCGTCGTTCACCACCTCGATCTTCACCGACGCGGCAGCCCCGTCGATGGCGTAGGCCATCTCCGCCTTGCCCTCCGAGAGGCTGATGCGGTCCGACGCGGCCTCCACCTTGCGGCCCAGATAGGCCATGTCCAGCCGCATGCCGCTGTTCTTCAGCGTGTCCAGCACCTGCCCCAGAGTCTGGTTCGTCTGCACGCCCTGTTCCACCGTGGAGAGCTGGGCGAGCTGCGTCATGAATTGGGTGGCGTCCATGGGTGACAGCGGGTCCTGGTTGCGCAGCTGCGCGGTCAGCAGTTTCAGGAACGCCTCGTAATCCACCGTCTGCTTCTTCGCGGCGGCGGAGGGGGGTGTGGTGGCCGTGTTGGTGGCCGCGGTCGTGGTCATGGCGGGTCCTTGCGGCTAGACGGAGATGTCGACGAGGCCGTCGATGGGGCGAGCGGCGCGTTCGGGGGGCAGCGCGCCGGAGGAATCGGCGAGGCGGAAGGCCCGTCCGGGGCCGTCCTCCCGTCCGCCCGTCCCGTTGCCCTGGCCGGAGAAGGCGAAGCCGCGCGGCTCGCCGTCGCCGCGCAGCGAGAAGTTCAGGGTGCCGCCGTCCAGCTCGAAGCCGGCGTCGGACAGGGCGCGCTCCAGATGATGGATGTCCCGGCGCAGCAGGGCCAGAGTCTCCGGGCTTTCGGCCTGGACATGCAGGGCGACGCGGGCGCCGCTCAGTTCGGCGACGACGCGGACGGGGCCGAGCTCCTCCGGCTTCAGGTCGATGTGGAACTCGCCGCCCCCGGCCTCGGCGACGCGCACCAGCTGGCCGGCCACCTGGGCGGCGGGGAGCCGCGCCGCGGTGGTGTCGCCGGGATGCGCCGCGTAATGGGCCGCCGCGTGGGCCGCCGGCGGGGCGAGGGTGGAGGGCGGCGGCGGCGCGCCGACGGGGTCCGCCGGGGAAGGGAGCGCCGACAGGGCTTCCGGTCCGGCCGGCGGGTTGCCGCGTCCCTGCCCCTGGCCCGGATTCTGGCCGGTGCCGCCGTTGGACGCGGTGTTGCCGCCCGCCTGGGCCATCGCCTGCTGAAGCTGGGGGGAGGGAGCCTGCGTCGCGTCGCCCTTGGCGGGCGTCGCGGCATCCTTGGCCTGGAACAGTGGGGCCGAGTCCGGCTTGGCGCCGGAAGCCGGCAGGGAAACGGACGGGGTGGCGGGTGCCGCGGAGTCGGTCGTGGCCTCCGGCGTCGTCCCGGCCGGCCCGGCTTCCGGGATCGCCGCGGCGGTGGGCGCCATGGACAGCGGCGCGGCCGGCGGCTGTGGACCAGGTTGGGCCTGCGGCTGTGGCTGTGGCTGCGGCGCCGCGGCGGCCTCCGCCGGGGGCGCCGCGACGGGAGGCACTGTGGGCAGGCCGGTGGTCGACGGCACCGGCTCCGGCAAGGTTCCGGCCGCCGCGAGGCCCGGCGCCGGCGCCGCCGGCGTCGGCGGAGGTGGGGTCAGCAGCGGCAGGAGTGCCGCCAGGGCGGCGTCGGCGCCGGCCGGCGCGCCACCGGTCTGGGCGCCACCGGTCCGGGGGGCGGCATCGGCCAGGTCGGTGGGTTCACCATCGGGGTCGGCGCCGCCGCGTGCCGCCGCGTCGTCCAGCAGGTCGGCGAAGGGCGTTCCGGACGCCTCGCGCTCGCCCGGCGCGCCGGGGGACGGCGCCGCCGTCGCCTCCGTGGAACGGGCGGGGCGGGGCGGCGGGGCGGCGATGACGTCAGGAAGGCTGGGCATGATGTCTCTTTGTCGGGCAGCCGCTTGTCTGGCAAACCGAAGCCGGGCTCAGTTCGTCGGCGTCTGCATCAGGCGGACGGGAAGCGGGGCGGGCGGCGGCGGACGGTCGCCGGGCAGGGCGCGCCGTTGCAGGACGAGGCGGGTGACCTCGCGCGCCTTGCCGTCCTCCAGCTCCGCGATGATCGGGGCGGAGCGGCGCTCGGCCATGCGGTCCAGCACGTCGATGATGATGTCGGTTTCCAGGTCGTTGAAGATGCGCGCGGCGTCGCGCGGCTTCATCGTCTCGTAGATCGTCACCATGCGCTTCAGATCCTCCGCCTGGAGGTTGGAGCGCTGCTGCATCAGCGCCTCCACGTCGCGCTTGATGGCGCTCAGCTTCTGGATTTGGGCGGTGGCGCGGGTCTCGGCGGCGGCCAGCACCGCTTCCGCCTCGCCGAGATGGCGGGTGCGGGCGTTCACGTCGGCCTTCTGCTCCGCGATGGCGGCGCGCAGGGCCGGGTCGGTGCAACTCGCCGCAGGCAGGGCGGCGTCCGTGGGCGGGGCCGCCGGGGTCGCCGGCAAGGCCGCCATCGCAGGTGATGCCATCATGGCGCCCGGCTGCGGCGCGGCGTCCGGAAACGCCTCCGCGCCGCCCTTCAGGTCCTTGGCCCAGGGGCGCTCATGCTTGCCGAATTCACGGTCGAACTGCTGGGCGACCACCGGCAGCCCTTCCATCAGCGAGCCGAGCTTGAGCGGCAGCACCATCAGGATCGCCACCAGCGTGATGGGAAGTACGCGCAGCATGGCTCAGCGCTCCGGTCCGATGGCCCGCAACCGGGCGTAGAAGGCGTTTGCGGCCTGCTGCCGCGCGCCGCCGGTTTCCACGGTGGGTTCGGTGGTGGCTTCGGCGGCAGTTTCCACGGCAGGCGGCGGTTCCTCTGCCGGGCGGGCGGCGGCCCCGGCCAGCGCGGCGACGCGCATCGGGCGGAAGCCGTCCTCATCCTCCGCCGCATCGCGGTCCAGCGCGGGAGCGACGTTCGCGGGGGCGGGCTCCGGGTCCGTGACGGCGGCAGGCGGCGGGACAGGGCGGGGCCGCGGACGTGGCGCCGGACCCTCTTCCAGGCGGCGGACCAGGGCGCGGGCCTCCTGCACGGACGCCTCGATGCGCTTGGACGCCCGCTCGCAGGAGCCGAGCACCAGCGCCGCCTCCTCGGTCACGCCCTTGGCGCGGTCGAGCCCGTCGGACAGCTTGGCCGAGGCCTCCGTCGCGGCGGCGACCAGCCGCTGCACCGAAGCCTCGGTCTCGTCGATGGTCTTGGAGAAGGTGCCGATCAGCGCGCCGATCTCGGCCTGGCTGGAGCGCATCACCTTCAGCCGCTTGTTGACGATCACCAGGAACACCGTGGCGGTGACGAGCATGACCGCCAGAACGGCGTCAATGAGGAATGAGACCATCGATCAGCTCCTGCTTGGTCTCCAGGTCGGTGTCGATCTTGACGGAGATGTTGCCGTTGCGCTGGCCCATGTGGCCGGCGAAGAGGGGGGTGGTCTTGCTCTGCAGCACCACCGGCGCGTCGGGGTCGATGCGCAGCTTCAGCGAGGTGCCCTTTTCCCAGTTCAGCACCTCGCCCAGCGAGACCTGGGTCTGCTGCAGCACCGCGACGAGGTCCAGCTTGGCGCGCATCAGCTCGGCCTTCAGGTGGCTTTCCCACACCGTGTCGTGGCCGAACTTCTCGCCCATGAAGGTCTGCACCAGCTTGCCGCGCACCGGCTCCAGCGTGGCGTAGGGGATGACCACCTCGGCGTGGCCGACGCGGCGCTCCACCTCCACCGCGATGCGCACGCGGATGACCGCGTTGGTGGCGCGGGTGATGGTGGCGAATTGCGGGTTCGTCTCCAGCCGGTCGAAGGTGAAGTCGATGGGCGTGATCGGGTCGAAGGACTGGCTGAGATCCTGGAGGATGACCCGGATCAGCCGCTCGGTGATCTTGCGCTCGATGGAGGTGTAGGTGCGCCCGTCGATGCGCCGGGCGCGGCTGCGCCGCCCGCCCAGCAGCACGTCCATCATGCAGTAGATCAGCGCGCTGTCGACCGACACGACGATGTGGTTGTCCCACTGCTCCGCCCGCGCGACGCCGACCAGGGCCGGAAGCTCGATGGTGTCGAGGAACTCGTTGTAGCGCAGCCAGTCGATGCGCAGCAGGCTGGCCTCCACGCTGGTCGAGGAGAACTGGCGCAGCGACGTGTTGAGCAGCCGGACCATGCGGTCGAAGACCACGTCCAGCATCGGCAGCCGGTCCTTGTTGACCGTCGTCGTGCTGATCAGCCGCTCGATGGCGCGGGTCTGCCCGGCGGATTCCGTCTGCGGCCCGACGGCGAAGTTCAGCAGGCGGTCGATCTCCTCCTGGTTCAGCTCCTTGGTGTCGGCCATCAGGGTGGCGGTCTCGGACCCGCCGGAATCACCGTCCAGGCCCCAGTCCAGATCGTCCCCGGAACCGTCGCCATGGCCGCCGCCATGCTCGCCGCCGTCGTCCGTGTCGATGGGAGTGCTCATCCGTTCCTCTGGGTCGGCTATTGGGTGAGAAGGCTGCGCAGCAGGACGTCGGACACCGTGTCCGGGCCGAGGATCAGGTTGAAGCGGCGGCGCAGCTCCCCGCGCAACCGCAGCAGACCGGCGGAGCCGCGCAGGTCGTGCTGGTCGATGTTGCGCAGGAACTCCTGCTGGGCGTTGACGAGGTGGGGCATCGCCTGCTCCACCCGGCCGCGGTCCTTGGGCGCCAGCGCCAGCGTCACCCCGATCTTCATGAAGCGCGACGGCGTGTCGGGGCGCAGGTTCACCAGCAGCTCCGGCATGTCGAGCGTCGCCTGGGCCGGCTCGGCGATGGGCGTGCCCTCGAACAGCCGCGCCACCCCGTCCGGCCCGACGGCCATCCAGTAGCCGCCGAACCCGGCCGCGGCGACGCCGCACAGGGCCGCCGCGCCAATCGCCAGCCGGGCCAGCGGCAGCACGATGACGTACATCCGCTGCCGGCCCGGCGTTCCCGTCCTTGCCTTTCCAGCATCTGTATTCATCGCGGCCGGCGCCTCCAAAATACCGAAAATTTGAGAGACTGTTTTAAACGATCAAGTTTTAGCGACTTCCTTCCGGTCTATCTTCGCGGCTTTTACTCCGCTTAAAAGTCATCCCGGTAGGTTGTGAAGGCTCACGGGGTGAACATTACGGTCCCCGCTTTTCGGAAACTTTAAAGGTGCGGGTGTCGTGACGGGACTGATCGACAATCTGCGGACGCTTGGGCGCACGCGCCTTCTGGTGCTGGCCGGCACGGGTGTCGGCATCGTCCTGGCGGTCGCCACCATGGCGGTTCTGCTGTCGCGGCCGCACATGACGCCGCTCTACACCGGTCTGGAACCGGCGGAGGCCGGGCGCATCGTCAAGGCGGTGGAGGCCATGGGCGTGCCGGTGTCCGCCGCCTTCGACGGCACCGCCGTCCAGGTGCCGGAGGCCGAGGTGCCGCGGCTGCGCATGCTGCTGGCCGAGAAGGGCCTGCCGTCGCGCGGCGGCATCGGCTACGAGCTGTTCGACACCGACAAGCCGCTGGGCATCACCAGCTTCATGCAGCGGATGAACCGGCTGCGCGCCATGGAAGGCGAGCTGGCCCGCACCATCGAGACGCTGTCCGGCATCGAGGCGGCGCGCGTCCACATCGTGCTCCCCGACCGTGAGGAGTTCTCGCGCGCCGCCCCCACCCCGACCGCCTCCATCGTGGTGCGCATGCGGGGCCGGGCGCCGCTGGAGCGGCGGCAGGCGCTGTCGATCCGCCACCTCGTCTCCGCCGCCGTGCCCAACCTGAAGCCGAGCGCCGTCACCGTGCTCGACGCGTCCGGCGAGGTGCTGCTGACCGAGGAGGACGGCGACGCCCGCTCCTCGGCGAAGGTCGACGGGCTGCGCGCCGGGCATGAGACGCGCATCTCCCGCGCCATCGAGCAGATGCTGGTGGCGCGGCTGGGGCAAGGGAACGTTCGCGTTCAGGTTGCTGTCGACGTCGAAACCAAGCGCGAGGTCGTGCGCAGCCAGAGCTTCGACCCGAACAGCCAGGTCGTCCGCTCCACCCAGACGGTGCAGGAGCAGGACCGCAGCCTGGACAGCACGGGCGAGCCGCCGGTCACCGCCGAGCAGAACCTGCCGCAGCGCGAGGTCCGCGCCCAGGCCCAGAACAACCGCTCCTCCTCCGACTCCAAGCGCCAGGAGGAGACGATCAATTACGAGATTTCCAACGTCGCCCGGGAAACCGTGATCGAGCCGGGCGACATCCGCCGGGTCAGCGTCGCCGTGCTGGTCAACGGCACCTGGGCGACGGCGCAGGACGGCACCCGCAGCTACGAGGCCCGCTCGCCCGAGGAGCTGCAGCGCATCACCGAGCTGGTGCGCTCCGCCATGGGGTTCAGCGAGGCGCGCGGCGACCGGGTCACCGTCGACAACCTGGAGTTCGTCAACTTGGCCCCCGAGCTGGGCGCCCGCGAGCCGATGGCGGAGATCGTCGACACGCTCAGCCGCAACGTGATGACTCTGATCCAGTGGGTGATCCTGCTGGTGCTCTGCGGGCTGCTGATCGTGCTGGGGCTGCGCCCGCTGATCCGCCGCGTCTTCCCGGCGCCGGAGCCGGTGGCGGCGGAAGCCGCCGCCCCGGCGCTGGCCGCGGGAGCGGCGATGCCGCAGCTCGCCGGTCCGGCCATGGGCGGCGATCCCGCCATGCAGGCGGCCCAGCTTGCCGATATGGGTGAGCCGGCGGCGGCCCTGCCGGGCATCGAGGAGACGATGGACCAGCTCATCGAGCTGCGCACGGTGGAGGGCCGGGTGCGCGCCTCCTCCATCCGCCGGCTGGGCGACATCGTCGACCAGTATCCCGATGAGGCGATCGACATCCTGCGCTCCTGGCTCTACGAGGAGGCGGTCTGATGGGCTACCCGCGTTACCGCTTCGACCTGCGCTTCGACAGCACGGCCCAGGCGGCGGCGCAGGCGGCGGCGGAGTTCGGCGCCCCTCCTGAGCCGGACCCCGTCGATCCGCTCGACGAGATCGTCCATTCCGAACGCCACCTTCAGGCCGCGGTCCACGGCGCCGAAGTCCGCGCCTTCGCCGAGGGCGTGGAGCAGGGCCGGCGCGAGGGGGCGGCGGAGGCCGCGGCCCGCACCGACGCCGCTCTGGCGCAAGCGCTCTCCCACCTCGACGAGCAACTCGCCGCATTGGACGACCGCTTCGCCGAGGCCCTGCGCGGGGTCGAGGCGCAGGGGTCGGCGGTGATGCTGGCGCTCGTCCGCCGCCTCGCCCCGGCGTTGCTGGAGCGGATCGGGGCGGCGGAGACCGAACGGCTCGCCACGGACGCCCTGCGGCTGGCCGGCGGGTCGCCGCGGCTGCGGCTGCGCGTCCATCCCGATCTGGCGGAGCCCGTCCGGGCCCGGCTGTCCGACCCGGAGTCGCTTGGCTTCAAGGGCGCGCTGGAGGTCGCCGCCGACCCCTCCCTGGCGCCCGGCGGGCTCGACGCCGCGTGGGAGGCCGGGGGCCTGCGCTACGACCCCGCGGCGGTGGAGCGCGCCGTCGACGGCCTATGCGACCGCGCGCTGGCCGCCCTTTCCACCGAACATGACCTCTTCACCGACACGGAAAGCACCGCATCATGGCCCCACTGAACCTCGACGTTCTGGAAGACGACGCCAAGCCCGCCGAGAAGGACGCCGCCGGGATTCCCGCCGCGGCGGTCGCCGGAGGATCGATGAACGCCATCTACAACGTCCCGGTGGACGTGCAGGTGGTGCTCGGCCGCACCAGCATGCTGGTGGCGCAGCTCCTGAAGCTCGGCCGCGGCGCCGTGGTGGAGCTGGAGCGCAAGGTGGACGAGCCGGTGGAGGTCCTGGTGAACCACCGTCTGGTCGCCCGCGGCGAGGTGGTGATCGTCGAGGACCAGCGGCTGGGCGTCACGCTGACCGAGATCGTGCGCACCGATCTGGCCATTGATTGACCCCCCTTGTGCCGCATCCACGGGGTCCCGCCATGATCCGACGCCTGCTTCCGCCCGCCCTTGCCCTGGCCTTCGCCGCGCTGCTTCCCGCGGCGGCCTGGGCGCAGGGCAGCGGGCTGGACCTGTCCTCCATCGGCAGCGCGCTCGGCAGCGCCACGGGGGAGAGCGGGTCGCTGTCCGGGCGCGTCATCCAGGGCATCGTCCTGCTGACGGTGCTCAGCGTGGCGCCCGGCCTGCTGGTCATGGCGACCTCCTTCACCCGCATCATCGTCGTGCTGTCGCTGCTGCGCTCCGCGCTCGGGCTTCAGCAGTCGCCGCCGAACATGGTGCTGATCAGCCTCGCCATGTTCCTGACCTTCCACATCATGGGGCCGGTCTTCGACGCGGCGTGGCAGGACGGGCTGCGCCCCATGCTGAACGAGCAGGTGACCCAGGAGCAGGGGCTGGAGCGGATGGTCGAGCCCTTCCGCAACTTCATGGCCTCCCAGGTGCGGGACAAGGACCTGTCGGCGTTCGCCGGCTTCTCCGGCAAGCCGGAGGCGGAGCAGCCGAAGACGGCGGCCACCGCCGACCTGCGTGTGCTGGTCCCGGCCTTCCTGCTGTCGGAGCTGCGCCGCGCCTTCGAGATCGGGTTCCTGATCTTCCTACCCTTCCTGGTGATCGACATGGTGGTGGCGGCGGTGCTGATGGCGATGGGCATGATGATGCTGCCGCCGGTGATGATCGCGCTGCCCTTCAAGATCATCTTCTTCGTGCTGACTGACGGCTGGTTCCTGATCGCCAACAGCCTGATCCGCTCCTATGGGGGAACCTGACGCGATGACCGAGCCCCGGCTGCTGCCCGCCGTTCCCTCCGCCGGCCTGTCGGCGCCGCCCGCCGCACCCCCCGCCGGGGCGTCGGGGATGGCCGACAGCGTGACCGCCTTCGCCCGACGGCGGGGCGTCACGGTGGACGACGAGACGGCCGTCGTCACCCTCCTGAACGCGCTCGACCCGAACCCGCTGGTGCCGCACCGCATGGTGCTGGTCGCCGGCAGCGTCCTGGCGAACGTCTTCCGTCACGACCGCCTGCAGGGCGACCGCCCGCTGGAGCGGGATGACGATTCCGACCACTCCACCCTGACCGCCGACCGCTTCTTCTGAGGTGCCAGCATGGGCATGCCGATCAAGATCCGAGACAATTTCAAGAGCCTGAGCGGGTCGGAGAGGACCGCGGTGATCTTCCTGGCGCTGGGCGAGGAGCGCGGCTCCCGCCTGATGGAGAAGCTGGACGACGACGAGATCCGCATGGTCAGCCGCGCCATGGCCAGCCTGGGCAACGTCACCTCCAACCTCGTCGAGGCGCTGCTGCGCAGCTTCACGGAGCGCTTCGCCAACACCGGCTCCGTCGTCGGCTCCTACGACAGCACGGAGCGCATGCTCTCCCGCTTCCTGCCCGACGACCGCGTGTCGGAGATCATGGGCGAGATCCGCGGCCCGGCGGGCCGCACCATGTGGGAGAAGATGTCCAACGTGAACGAGGCCGTGCTCGCCACCTATCTGGCGGGCGAGTACCCGCAGACGGCGGCGGTCATCCTGTCGCGCATGCGCAGCGACCACGCCGCCAAGGTGCTGCCGCTGCTGGCCCCGGCGCTGCGGCTGGAGGTGATCGAGCGGATGATCCAGATCGAATCCGTGCAGCGCGAGGTGCTGCTGGACATCGAATCCATCCTGCACAACGAGTTCATGGCCAACTACGCCCGCACCCACGGCGCCGACACGCACGAGCGGATGGCCGACATCTTCAACCGCATCGACCGCGACACCATGGCGGACATCTTCACCGACCTGGACGCGGTGATGCCGGATTCGACCCACCGCATCCGCCAGCTCATGTTCACCTTCGAGGATCTGCTGCGGCTCGACCGGGTGTCGCTCCAGGCGGTGATCCGGCGCTGCGACACCGGCCAGCTCGCCATCGCGCTGAAGGGCGCGGAGGCGCTGCAGCGCGACCATTTCCTGTCCGTCCTGTCCGAGCGCGCCCGCATGATCCTCCAGGACGAGATCGAGAACATGGGGCCGGTGCGGATGCGCGACGTGAATGAGGCGCAGGCGGAGATCGTGCAGGTCGCCAAGGCCATGGCCGACGACGGAGCGATCGTCCTTCCGCAAACGGACGAGTCGGACGCCGTCGTCTATTGATGGCCGTCTACGGATGGGTGTGCTGATGCCGGACGCGGTCGCCGAGGTTGGCCATCTGCTGGCGGTGGTCGAGGCGCTGGACCCGCGGGCGGCGCAGGAACTGCGCGGCGGGTTGCCGCGCTGCGATTCCACCTTCGGCCTCGGGCTGGCCTTCTTCCTGGCGGCGACCGCCAACGGCGCGCGGGCGTGGCTGGGGCCGAAACGCTGCCGGCTGCTGGAGCAGCTCGACGGAGGTGCGCTGCTGGACGATCTCGATATGGCGCTGGCGCCGCGCCACCGCCGCACCGCCGACGGGCGGGAGTGGCGGGTGATGAGCATCCCGGTGATGGACGGCACGGCGGCGGGCGGCTGCCGCGGCCTGCTCTGCGCCATTTCCGACGGGGCGGACCTTCAGACGGGAAGCGCTCTGGTCCTGCAGATGCGGCTCCCGGCGCTGGGGGCGGTGCAGCTCGTCGCGGCGGGGGAGGGGCGGCGGTTCGACGTGACGCTGCAGACCGGCGGCGGCCTGTCCTCCGCCGCGCTGGCCGACATGCAGGACGGATTCGCCGGCGCCATGGGCGACGCGGGCCTGGGCGGCGACCTGACGGTGGGAGCGCTGGCCGGGGCTTGGCTGGATCTGGAGGAGGAGGCGCTCAGCGCGGACTGGTCGGGGTAGGGTGGGGGCCCGACGCGAGCACCTCTCCCTCACCCCGCCAGCCGCGCCTCGCCACCCCCGCGCCCAAACCCCACATACCCCGGCAGCACGCGGCGCGCCGGCAGGGCCGGGGCAGGGTCCTCATGCTCGGGCGGGGCCTCGAACTTGTAGCCGCGTCCGTAGACGGTCTCGATGTAGCGGGCGCCGCCGGTGGCCTCGGCGATCTTCTTGCGGAGCTTGCAGATGTAGACGTCGATGACCTTGTCCAGCGGGTCGGCACCGGACAGGCCGTAGACCTCGTCGTAGATGTGCTCCTTGGAGACCACGCGGCGGTGGTGGGCGGCGAGCACGCCGAGGATGGCGTGCTCGCGCTGGCTCAGCCGCAGCCGCTCGCCGCCGACCTCCGGGTCGCGCCCGTCGAGGAACACCGTCAGCCGGCCGACCCGCACCGCGTTGCTCAGCAGGCCGCGCGAGCGCCGCCGCGCCACCTCGATGCGCGCCCGCACCTCGGCGCTGACCACCGGCTTGACCAGCACGTCGTCGGCCCCGGCGTGCAGCAGCTCCACCGTCGTCGCCACGCAGCGCCGGTCGAGCAGGCAGAGGATCGCCGCCCCGACCTGATGCGCCCGCAGCGCCGCCACGCAGCGCGCCGGATCGTCGACGCTGCCCAGGACGATGGCGTCGTAGCCAAGTCCTTCCGCCCCCTGCTGTCGCAGAAGCTCCTCCAGCCCGGCCCAGTCCTGGCGGTCGTAGCGGATCTTCCCCATGCCGAGCTGACGGCCGAGCGCGTCGGCGATCAGGGGGTTCGGTTCAACCAGAACAGCACGCATGGGGTTCTCCGCAGCATCGGATCGACCAGGGCGATTGATTTGCTTTTTAGGAAAAGTCTTTTTCGCGCCTGCAAACATCATTCAAAAAACCAATCGAAATCCGTACTGTCAATCGTTGGTGTTAATACCTTGGCGAGAGGTGGGAGTCGGCGTTAAAGCGGTTTTAAAACCCGTTAACAAACTTGATTTTGGAAAACTTGCCGACGAAATTCCTGAAAATACAAAACGAATTCTCGGCAGTGCTTTTTGCCGGACCGTCTCCGGCTCCGGCCCATAAAAAAGGTTCCTGTGCGCGGCGCGCCGGACGCGCTACTGTGGCGGTGCAGGCCCGACTGTCAGGATAAGCCGCGATGACCGAGATGATGCCGCTCTCCAACGCCGAGGATACGACACCTCCGCCCGCGGCGCCGGCCAAGCGGACCACCCGTCAGCGCTCGGCGAAGGCGCCGTCGGAGGAAACCACGCAACTCTTGCGCGTCTATGGCGATCAGGTCGCCACGCTCGGCGAACAGATCGCCAAGGCGGAGGCCGCGGCGGACAGCGAACGGGCGGAGCGGCTGCGGGTGATCGCCGAGCACGCCTCCGAGCGTGAACGCTGGCGCGAGGCCATCGGGGAGGTGGAGCGGGCGCGTTCCGGGGAGGTCGGGACCCTCCAGGGCGACCGCGAGGCGGAGCGCGACCGCATCAACCAGCTCGTCGAGACGCTGATCGCCGAGACCTCGGCGCGCGAGCAGGGCATGGCCCGCGCGCTTCAGGACGCGGAGGATCGGCTGTCCGCGGTGAACGCGGAGATCGCCGCCCTGCGCTTGTCCCACGCGGTGGCGCTGGACCGCCTCCAGGCCGACCGGGAGGCGGAGCGCAAGCGCATCGGCGGCCTCGTGGAACGGCTGATCGCCGACACGGAGGCGCGGGAGCGCGGCTTCCGCCAGCGCATCGAGTCGGCGGAACGCCGCAGCGAGGAGGCGCAGGCGGCCTTGGAGCAGGAGCGCCGGACCGGCGCGGAGCTGGAAAAGCGGTTGGAGCGGTTGACCGGCACGCTGGACGGCCTGCGCCGCGACCGCGAGGCCGAGGTCGCCGCCTATGAGGCGATGCGCGACCAGTGCCGCATTCTGGTGACCGAACTGGCGCGGCGGCAGAGCCCCTGGTGGCGCCGCCTGTTCCGGAGGTGAGCGTCCGGCGCTGAGCGTTACTCGTCCTTCGTGTCGTCGCCGCCTCGGAAGGGCGCGGTCGCCACGTGGGCCGTGGCCGACACCACGTCGCCAGCGACGCTGACCGCGGACCCGGCGACGCTGGCCGCCGTGTCCACCGTGGCGACCACCACGCCGCAGCCGGTCAGAAACAAGGCCGCCGGGAGGAGCAGGACGGCGGCGGACAAGCCGAAGCGGGGCAGGCCGGAGCGGGACAAGGCAGGGTGGGGCATGGTCTTCGGCCTTCGAAAGGGTTACGCCGCTCCACTATGCCCCGGACGCGCGATGGCGCGCCTGTGACCAAACGGCGGCGCTCATGCTGGCACGCCGCCGTGTCGCCGCCAAGCGGTCCGTGCTTACGGCAGCCTCTTGAAGACCATGCGCCGCATCGGCTGGTCGAAGGCGGTCATCCCCTCCGCGTCGGTCCGCCCGTTGGCGGCGAAGCGGCGGCGGACCTCGGCCTCCACCGGGGGCAGGCGCTCGCGCCGCGCCGGGTCCACGGCGGTGACGTGGGTCAGGTAATGATCGGCGTCGCGGTAGCGCACCACCGTGCCGTAGACCGTCTCCTCCACCGCCTGCAGCGGCAGCGGCGGGTGCTTCAGCGTGTCGTAGGCGGCGGCGCGCACCTCCGTCTCGTCCTCGATGGGCAGGATGACCTCGAAATAGGCGCCCTCGGCGATCGGCTCGACCACCACCAGCGTGCCGCCGGGCTTCAGTGCCCGCGCCGCCTCGGCCATCGCGTCGGCCATGACCGCCAGCGGCAGGTGGTGGAAGCTGTTGGAGTAGACGATGGCATCCACCGACGCGTCCTCCAGGGGCAGCGCCTCACCCTTGCCGACGCGGTAGTCGGCTCCGGCCACCGGCTCCGCCTTGCGGGCGCGGGCAAGCTGGCCCTCGCTGATCTCGATGCCGATGGCCCGGGCGCCGAGCCCCGCGAAGTGGCGGGTCAGCGACCCATCGCCGCAGCCGACATCCACCACGGTCCGGTCCCGCGGGTCCAGAACCTCGGCCAGGGCATCTTTCAAGGTCATCGTCGTCATGGTGCGTTTCCGTTTTTCTTGATGGTCGGCAGGTGTTGGGCGGCGTTCCGGCCCCGGTGGGTCAGGGCGCGGCGTTGAGCGTCCGCCGGAAATAGTCGAGGACCTCGTCGTTCAGCCGCGCGTGGAAGCCGGCGCGGTCGAAGCCGGGCGGGTCCTGCACCGTCGCGCCGAAGCGGGCGGCGGCGCTGGCCGGGACCGGCGTCAGGAAGGCGTAGTGGCCGGCGCCGGGAACGAGGTCGTATTCCGGCGGCCGGGGCAGCAGGCTGCGCACCCGCGCCACTTGGAGGGCGCCGCTCTCGTCGCCCTTCTCCGCCTCGTAGAGCCGGACCGGGACGGTGACGTGGGACAGCGCGCCGTCCCCGAACAGCGCGCCGACCGGGTCCATCAGCAGCAGCGACCGGATGCGGGGGTCGGTGGCGGCCTCCAGCCGCTTCGGCGCGGTCGCGGCGGCGGTCTTGGCGCCCGCCGGGCAGAGGGTCCGGTCGTCGGGATGGGTGGCGCAGATCTGGGCCAGCCGCCCCGGATCGGCGACCCCGCCCGCCGCCGCCAGCGCCGCATGGCCACCGGCCGCGTAGCCGAGCACGCCGATGCGCTGCCGGTCCACCCGGAAACCCATCGGCGAGGAGTCCAGCACGGCGTCCAGTGCCGCGCGGAGCTGCAGCGGCAGCTCCGGCCACAGCGGCACGGTGCCGATCCGGTCGCCCTTGCCGGCCCTGGGGTCAGCGCCCGGTTCCATGCCGCCGAGATGGGTCACGAGGGCGGTCATCATCCCGCGTCGCGCCAGGAACAGGGCGACGCTGACCATCGCCAGCCCGTTGCGCGACGGTCCCTGGGTCATCATCACCAGCGGCACGGAATCCAGAGCGAGCCCGCCTTCCGGGGCGACGTTCAGGTGATAGGGGCCCCGGCGGATCGGCTGGACGTGGTCGCGCGTCGGGTAGAGCAGCAGGATCGGCACCGTCTTGCCCGTGCCCGGATCGGCGTAGGCAATCTGCGACACCGCCGCCCGGAACTGGGCCGGTGTTTCCGCCCGCGTGGGCAGGGCCGCCGGAAGCAGCCCGGTCAGCAGAAGAGCCAGAACCCATCGCCGTGTTCGCCGACCCATCGCAACTCCTCCGGAATCACGTCACGAAGCCTTCCCCGCAGGGGGGAGTGTGGCCGTCTTGCCGGCCGAACGGCAAGAGCGGCGTTTCGTCCCTGAACAACGAAGTTTGGGAAATCATGGCGCCTTGCCAAGGGACGGGCCGGCCTGTACCACGGCGGTGAGCCCCGCCAACCGCCAAGGCAAAGGTCGGCCCGTCCCATGTTCGACAGCTTCCTTCTCGCCTTCACGGCGCTGTTCTCGATCGTCAACCCCATCGCCATGGCGCTGATCTTCAGTCAGGTCACGGCGGAGCGCAGCCCGAAGGAGCGCGCGCAGCTCGCCACGCTGGTCGCCGTCTATTCGGCCATCGTCATGCTGACGGCCCTGTGGGCGGGGTCCTATGTGCTGAACTTCTTTGGAATCTCGCTGGCGGCGCTGCGGATCGCCGGCGGCTTCGTGGTGGCGGAGCGTGCCTGGGCGCTGCTGAGCGCGCCGGAAGCGCACGAGGCCCGCAAGCAGGAGCAGGCCGCCCCGGCGGAGGAGGCGGGGGAGTCCGATGTCGGGGAGTCGGCCTTCTTTCCCCTGACCATCCCCTTCACCACCGGTCCCGGCACCATCTCCGTCGCCATCGCTCTGGGCGCCACCCGCCCCAGGGGGAGCGAAGGGCTCACCGAATTCTTCATCGGCGTGTCGGCGGCGGCGCTGGCCATCGCGCTGCTGATCTGGCTGTCCTACCGCTCCGCCGACCGGCTGGTGGCGCTGCTCGGCCACACCCGCGCCCGCGTGCTGACGCGGCTGTTCGCCTTCCTGCTGTTCTGCGTCGGCGTCCAGATCCTGCTGACCGGCCTCCTGGACGCCTTCCCGGTGCTGGCCGCGGCGCGTTAAGGCCGTTTCAGCGTGCGCGGCCTATGCGCTGGCGGGCCATCCGGTCGGCGACGGCGGCGGTCGGTTTGCGCTCCATGTCGGCGCGGGCGAAGATCTCCGTCAGCGTGTCGGCGATCCGCTCGATGTGGGTCATCACGCGGGCGTGGTCGTAACCGGCGCGCTCGTAATAGACGTCGATCACCCCGCCGGCGTTGATGACGTAATCGGGGGCATAGAGGATGCCGCGGTCGGCCAGCGCCTGCCCGTGCCGGGCCTCGGCGAGCTGGTTGTTGGCAGCACCCGCGACGACCGGGCAGGTCAGCCGCGGGATCGTGCCGTCGTTCAGGACGGCGCCCAGCGCGCAGGGGGCGAAGACGTCCACCTCCAGGTCGAAGATGGCGTCGGCGGGCACCGGGGTGGCGCCGACGCGGTCGGCCACGCGGCGGGCCTGCGCCTCGTCGATGTCGGCGACCCACAGCCGCGCCCCGGCCTCGGCCAGATAGCGGGCGAGATGCCCGCCGACGCTCCCCACGCCCTGGATGGCGACGGTCAGCCCCTCCAGGTCGGTGCGGTGCAGGCGATGGCGCACCGCCGCCCGAAGCCCGACAAAGACGCCGTAAGCGGTGGAGGGGGAGGGGTCGCCGCTGCGCGTGCCGCCGCCCGCGGTCGCCTTCTCGACCACGCCGGAGACATGGGCGGTTTCCAGCGCCATGGTCTTGATGTCGGGAACCCCGGTTCCGGAATCCTCGGCGACGATGTAGCGCCCACCCAGCCGTTCGACGTGGCGCCCCATGGCGCGCAGCAGCGCCTCGCTCTTGTCGGTGCGCGGGTTGCCGATGATGACCGACTTGCCGCCGCCCAGCGGCAGGCCGGCCAGGGCCGACTTGTAGGTCATGCCGCGCGACAGGCGCAGCACATCGCGCAGGGCCTCCTCGTCGCTGGCGTAGGGCCACATGCGGCAGCCGCCCAGCGCCGGGCCGAGCGCGGTGTCGTGGACGGCGACGATGGCGCGCAGGCCGGATGCGGCGTCGGAGCAGAAGACCACCTGCTCATGGTCGTCGAAATCGGGATGGTCGAACAGTTGCACGGTTTCCTCCAGCTCTTTTTCTTTTTGAAAAAGCGGAAATCAACCGTGGCGCAAAGCTCGGGCGTTGCGCGCGGCAGGGTTCCGCGCGCCGTGCGATGGTTCGGCGTGTCCGCTTTTCCTTGCCCTGTGCTTCACCCCTTCTTGATCGGGTGGGGGAGTAACGGGGCGTTCTCTTGAAGGAAACTAGATGCGCATGAAATTGCTGGCAAGGCGGACGGTCGGCCGGCCTGCAAAAAGCAAGGAGATGAGCGCCGGGGCGGTCCGGAATCGGAAAAGTGTCGCGGACGGGACCACGAACGATAATTTCCGGTCCGCTCTCAAGACGGGGAGGGGGGCCGGGGACCGGCCGGGCGGTGGGGGGAGGCCGCCCGGCCGGTCCCCACGGGGATCAGAATTCCTCGTCCCCGCCGAAACCGCCCCACGAATCCTCTTCGCTGGGGATCTCCTCGGCCACCTGATCGACGGCGCCCTGGGCCTCCTGGGCGATGGCCTCGCCGCCGCCGGAGAAGGCGCTGGACAGCGCACTGCCGATCAGCATGCCGCCGGCCACGCCCATGGCGGTCTGCATGGCGCCGGCCATGAAGCCGCCGCCGGCCCGCTGCGGCTGCTGGGCGTAGGCCGCGACGCGCGGGTCGCCGTAGGCCGGGGCGGCGCCGGGCGCTTGACCCCAGGGGGAGCCGCCGGGGCGCTGCTGCGGAGCCGGGGCGGGCTTGGCGGCGGCGCCGCCACCGAACAGGCCGCCGAAGATGCCGCCGCCGCCGGCCGCCGCGGCCGGGCGCTCCTGAAGCTGGCGCTCCAACTCCTGGTTCTGGTTCTGCGAGGCGGCGAGCGCCTGCTCCAGCATGACGATGGTCTGCGCCATCAGGTAGGGCGCGCCCGGCTGGCGGGCGATGGTGTCGCGGATGTGGGCTTCGGCCTGCGGGTCGCGGGGGCCGGACTGGGCCTCGGCCTGACGCAGCTTGGCGAAGAGGTCGTCAATGATCTGGCGTTCGGTCTGGTCCATGGCGGTGCTCGTGCTCTCGGTGGTTTGAGGGATGGTCCGGGCGTGCCCCGGCGCGTCGTCCATTGGCTGGGCGGCGGCGTCCGGAGGGGGCCGGACAGGTGTGGAGGGTGTGGGAGAGGTCTGGAGATCGCGGGTCCATGGGAGCATTCAGTCCCTCCAAGTGCGGTCACGCCCGTCGGCGCAAGAGCAGGTGAAGAGATCCGACATCGCGACCACGTCTAAGTCGCCAGAGGGGCCCGGATCACAGGTCCCGGAGACGTGGGGAGGGCCGGGAAACCTGTCAAGAGAGGGGGGCGTCAGAAAAATAACGGAGATAACAGCGCTGCGTTATTCCGGCCGCGTGCGCGCCTCGAAACGCCGGCGGTCGCTCTTGTCGCTGAGCACGAAGGCGAAGGGGCGCAGCGCGTCGATGTGGCTGAGTGCGATGGCGATCAGGACGGTCATCGGCACCGCCAGCACGGTCCCGGCGGCCCCCCACAGCCAGCTCCACAGCAGCAGCGAACTGACGATCACCAGAGGCGAGATGGCGAGCTGCCTGCCCTCCAGCCGCGGACCGATGAAGTTGCCCATCACCTGCTCGATCACCAGCAGCCCGCCCGCGACCATCAGGGCGGTGGTCGATCCGCCCTGGGCCAGCGCCATCAGCACGGGCAGCGTGGCCGCTCCCACCGACCCGATCACCGGGATGTAGTTCAGCAGGAAGGCCAGGAAGCCCCACAGGAACAGGAAATCGATTCCGAACAGCGACAGCCAGCCGATGTAGAGCGCCCCGGTGATCAGCCCCAGCGTCGTGCTGACCAGCAGGAAACGGCGGAACTGCTGGGCGATGGCGGTGACCGCGGTGACGGTGGTGGCGCAGCGCTCCGGCCCCAGCGTCTTGACGATCTTCTCCCGCCAGACCGGCGCCTCGACCAGCATCAGCAGGGCGAGGAACAGGACGATGACCAGCGTCGAGACGGCCTCCCGCGCCGCCGCCAGCACCGACGCGACGAGGCCGGACAGCGCCTCCGCCCCGCCGCCTCCGTTGTCGCTGCCATTGCCGCCCGAACCGCCGAGAAACCGTTCGCGCAGACCGTCGATCCAGCCGTTCGCCTGCTCCCACAGGCGTTGCAGCTCCTCGGCGTGGCGCGGCACCTCGCCGGCCACGCGCTGGCCGACGAACCACAGGCCCCCGGCGAAGACGGCCAGCACCAGCAGCACCGTCAGCATGGCGGCGAGCGGGCCGAGCAGGGCCAGCCGCGGCGGCACCCGGTCGCGCACCCAGCGCCCGACCGGCGCCACGGCGACCGCCACGAAGAAGGCTCCGGCCAGCGGAATGAGCACCGGCGAGGCCGCGCCGAGGCCCCATAGGACGGCCAGGGCGGCCAGCAGGCCAACCAGCCAGAGGCCGAGCGTCATCCGGTCGATGGACCAGCGCCAATTTCCGTTCGCGTCCTCACGCTGTGCCAAGGTCATCCGCTCCCCGCCGTTGCGCCGCGCTGCCGGTTGGGCAGCATGAGCTTGACGCGGAAGCGGCTCCGAAGTTCCGCAACGCCCCGGTCCCGGCGGGAGCGCAGAATTGCCACCGGGGGGACGTTGCGGCGCAGCGGGGCTGCCACCAACTCACTGGGGCCGGCTCCGCCGGAGCGGGATTCAGCCTTGGGGACACACGCCATGGACCGCATCAACACGGCTTTCCTGTTCGACCTCGACGGCACGCTGATCGACAGCGTCTACCAGCATGTGCTGGCCTGGCAGGAGGCGCTGGACCATGAGGGGATCGAGCTGTCGGTCTGGCGCATCCACCGCAAGATCGGCATGAGCGGCGGCCTGTTCGCCAACATGCTGCTGCGCGAGACCGGCCTCGCCATCAGCCCGGAGCTTCTGGAGCGGCTGCGCCGCCGCCACGCCGAGGCGTTCCGCGGGCTGGCCGGGCGCGTCCGCCCGCTGCCCGGCGCGCAGGAGCTGCTGTCCCACCTGACGGCGGCGGGCATCCCCTGGGCCATCGCGACCAGCGGGCGGATCGAGACGGCGCGCTCCGGCCTGGAGGCCCTGGGCGTCGACCCGGACACGGTGCCGGTGGTGACGCGCGATCAGGTGAAATACGCCAAGCCCGACCCCGACCTGTTCCTGGCGGCGGCGGAGCGGCTGGGCGTCGCCATCGAAACGGCCATCGTGGTCGGCGACAGCGTGTGGGACATCCTGGCCGCGCGGCGTGCCCGCGCGCTGAGCATCGGGCTGCTGTCCGGCGGCTACGGGCAGGACGAGCTGGAGCGGGCCGGCGCCTTCCGCGTCTATGAGGACCCCGCCAGCCTGCTCGAGCATCTGGACGAGGTGGGAGGCCGACGCTGAGCGCCGACCGGCGCCGCGCGCTGCTGATCGTCAACGGAAAAGCCCGCCAGGGGCAGCGCGCGCTCGACGACATCCGGGAGGAGGCCGCGACGGCGGGTGTCGCCCTGGTCCGCGCCGAGTGCCGCGAGCGCGAGGACATCGCCGAGGCGATCCGCGACCATGCCGATTCCGTGGACATGGTCATCATCGGGGGCGGCGACGGCACGCTGAACGCCGCCGCTCCGGCGCTGGCCGACACTGGTCTGCCGCTCGCCATCCTGCCGATGGGCACGGCGAACGATCTGGCGCGCACGCTGGGCATTCCGTTGGACATGCGGGAGGCGGCGAAGCTGGCGGTCAGCGGCCCGATCCGCCGGATCGACCTCGGTGAGGTCAACGGCGTGCCCTTCTTCAACGTCGCCAGCATCGGCCTCAGCGTCGAACTGGCCCGTGAGCTGACGCGCGAGATGAAGCGGCGCTGGGGTGTGTTCGGCTACGCCGTGGCGGCCTTCCGCGTGGCGCGGCGCATGGCACCCTTCCGCGCCGAGATCCGCATCAACGGAGCGCGGCACCGCGTCAAGTCGGTGCAGATCGGCGTCGGCAACGGGCGCCATTACGGCGGCGGCATGACCGTTCAGGAGAACGCCGCCCCCGACGACGGGCAGCTGGACGTCTACAGCATCGACCTGCGCGGCTGGTGGGAGTGGCCCCTGCTGTACCCGGACTTCCGCCGCGGGCGGCACGGCCACTGGAAGAACGTCCATGCCTGGTACGGGCAGGAGGTGGAGATCACCACCCGCCACCGCCGCCCGGTGAACACGGACGGCGACATCACCACCCATACCCCGGCGCGCTTCCGCGTGCGGCCGGGAGCCGTCGCGGTGATCGCGCCGCCGCGGTGAGGCGAGGGGGACCGCCCCCGGATGGCCGTAAAAAAGCCGGGCGCCCCTGCGGGCGCCCGGCCGTCGTCCCGGCCTTCGTCACCGAACCGGCGATCCCCGCCTCAGCGGGCCAGCCAGCCGCCGTCCACCGGCAGGATCGTGCCGTGGATGTAGTCCGACGCGTCGGAGGCCAGGAACACCGCCGGGCCGCCCATATCGGCGGGGACGCTCCAGCGGCCCGCCGGGATGCGGCCCAGGATCTCCGCGCTGCGCTGCTCGTCGGCGCGGATCGCCGCCGTGTTGTTGGTGGCGACGTAGCCCGGCGCGATGGCGTTCACGTTGATGCCCTTGCCCGCCCATTCGTTGGCGAGCAGGCGGGTGATGCCGGCCACGCCGCTCTTGGAGGCGGTGTAGGAGGGCACCCGGATGCCGCCCTGGAAGGACAGCATAGAGGCGATGTTGATGATCTTGCCCTTGCGGCCCTGGCCGATGGCGTAGCGGCCGAAGGCCTGGCAGAGGAAGAAGACCGTCTTGATGTTGATGTTCATCACGAGGTCCCAGTCGGCCTCGGTGAAATCGACGGCGTCGGCGCGGCGGATCATCCCGGCGTTGTTGACGAGGATGTCCAGCCCGCCGAGCGTGCCCACCGCCTCCTCCACCAGACCCTGCACCGGGGCGATGCTGGTCAGGTCGGCGGTCATGGCGTGGAAGCGGCGGCCCGTGGCCTCGACGAGGCTTTTGGTCTCGTCGAGGGGGATGACGTCGACGGCGGCGATGTCGGCGCCGGCCTGGGCCAGCGCCAGGGCGATGCCCTGGCCGATGCCGGTGTGGGCGCCGGTCACCAGGGCGACCTTGCCGGTGAGATCGAAGGGATGTGCCTGAGCCATTGTCTTGCTCCTTATTCTTGGCGTCCGGGGATCAGCGCAGGTCTTCCATGGGGATGAAGTCCATGTCGGTGAAGTCCTGGTTGTCGCCGGCCATGGCCCAGATGAAGGTGTAGTTGCGGGTGCCGACGCCGGAGTGGATCGACCAGCTCGGCGAGATCACCGCCTGCTCGTTGGCGACGACGATGTGGCGCGTCTCGGTGGGCTCGCCCATGAAGTGGAAGACGCGGGCCGGTTCCGGCAGGTCGAAGTAGAAATAGACCTCGCAGCGGCGGTCGTGCGTGTGGCACGGCATGGTGTTCCACATGTTGTTCGGCTTCAGCACGGTCATGCCGAGCACGAGCTGCGCGGTGCGGCAGACGTCCGGGTGGATCATCTGGTAGATGGTGCGCTCGTTCGACTGGGCCGGGTCGCCCATGTGCACGGCCTTGGCCTGCGCGATGGAGATCTTCATCGTCTCGAAGCGGGCATGGGCCGGGGCGCTGTTCAGGTAGAACTTCGCCGGGTTGGCCGGGTCCAGGCTCTCGAATCGGACGTCCAGGCTGCCCATGGTGATGTAGAGGCAGTCGCGCGGGGCCAGCTCGAACACCGCGCCGTCCACCGTGATGCGCCCCGGGCCGCCGACGTTGACGGCGCCCAGCTCGCGCCGGTCGAGGAAGTTGGCCGAGCCGATGGCCTTGGCCGACTCCAGCTTCAGCGGGCCGGACACCGGCATGGCGCCGCCGACCACGAAGCGGTCGATGTGGCTGTAGGTGAGGACGATGTCGTCCGCCTCGAAGATGGACGGGACGAGGAAATGGTCGCGCAGCTTGGTGGTGTCGTAGTTGCGGACGTCATCCTGGTGTGACGCGTGGCGGACGGTGATCTTCATGGCGGTATCCTCGTGTGTGTTTTTCGGGGCCGGTGGGGGCCAAATCAGGGGCCAAATCAGGGACCAGTGAAGAAGAACGGGTTCGCCCCCTGGGCCTGGGGGATCGAGGTCAGCAGGCCGTCCAGGTGAACGGCCATGCGGTCGGCGGCCAGCGCCGGGTCGGCGTCGGCGATGGCGTCCACGATCGCCGCGTGCTCGGCCAGCACATGGGTGAGGCGCCCCGGCTCCGGCAGGGTCAGGCGGCGGTAGCGGTCCACCTGCACCTTCACCTGCTGCGCCATGCTCCACAGGCCGGGATAGCCGGCGATCTCCGCGATCAGGGCGTGGAACCGTTCGTCGGCCTCGTGGAAGGCGTTGAGGTCGCCGTCCTCCACCGTCTCCTGCTGGAGCAGCAGATTGGCCCGCAGGCCGGCGATCTGGCTGCCGGTGGCGCGCTGCGCCGCGTAGCGGACGGCGGTGCCCTCCAGCGAGGTGCGGATGACGATGGCCTCCGGCAGGGCGTTCACCGGGATGCGGGCGACGAAGGTGCCGACCTGCGGGAAGATCTCGATCAGCCCCTCGTCGGCCAGCCGTTGCAGCGCCTCGCGCACCGGGGTGCGGCTGACGCCGAAGGCTTCGGCGATGTGCTTCTCGACGATGGGTTCGCCCGGATTGCGGCGCATCTCCACGATCTCCGCGCGCAGCGACCGGTGGATCGCCGCCATGGTGGAGGCGCCCCGCGCCGGCCCGCGGGCGGGCTTCACCGCGCTCCGCTGGGTGGCGGGACGGTCGCTGCTGGCGTCGGGCGTCGGGGTGGTCGGCATGTCCATGGCTGCACCTGTGTCGCCGGCTCGGCCGGTCCTATGGAGCATATTAGTATATCAGTGTCGCGGTGCAAGCCGGAAATCACGGGGTCCGCAATCTCCGGCTTTTGCCTGGGATGAAGCGGCGCTCAGTCGGTCGCCGTCACTCGGCGGGGGCGGGCTGGGCCGGCAGGGCGTCCGTTTGGGTGGCCTTCTGGGCGGCCAGATAGCGCGGGGAGAGGACGCCGAACCGGCGGGCCCACCAGGCGGTCAGGATCGGCGTGAGCAGCGAGGTGACGACGACGCTGGTGGCGACCAGGGCGGTGGCGGCCGGGGCGCTCGGCGCGAAGCTCGGCTCGATGGAGGCGATGATCGGCGGGACCGTCACGGCGGCACCGGCGGTGGAGGCGGCGCCTATGCCGGCGGTGCCGTTGCCCTTGGCGAGCAGGATGTCGGCGACGACCAGCGTGAAGCCGGTGATGGCGATGACCGAGAGGCCGAGGACGATGCCGAGCAAACCGGTGTTCAGGATGACCGCGAAGTTCAGGTTGTTGCCGAGCGCGAAGGCGAAGAAGGGCACCATCACCGGCACGGCCTGACCGAAGAACTTGCGGAACTCCTGGTCCAGGTTGCCGAGCGCGAAGCCGACCAGGAAGGGCAGCAGGGCGCCGACCATGGTCTGCCAGGGGAAGGCGGCCAGACCGGCCAGACCCAGCGTCGCCATCGTCATGAAGGGGCCGGATTCCAGGCACATCAGGCAGAAGGCGCCGGATTCCTCCTTGGTGCCGTACTGCTGCATCAGCGCCATGTACATGCCGCCGTTGGTGTCGTTCATGGCGGCGATGATCGCCAGCACCGACAGGCCGGTGAAGAAGCCCGAACTGACGCCCTCGTGCGGGATGAACCAGGAGGCGATGATGCCCATGGTGGCGGCGGTGAGGATCTTCACGGTGACGAGCACGCCGCTCTTGCGCAGGACCAGCGGGGTGGCCTTCAGGCTGATGCTGGCGCCGATGCAGAAGAACCAGACGGACAGAATCGGCAGGGTGCCGGTGATCAGGCCGTTGGTGAAGGACCCGAAGAACTTGCCCGTGTTCGGCGCGAAGGTGTTCAGGCAGGCGCCGAGGAACAGGGGAAGGATCATCATCCCGCCGGGGATGCGGTCGATCCGGGATTTGATGTTCATAGTCGGTACTCCTGGGGCGGTCCGACTGGGCCGTCGATGGAATGGCCGCGGTAGCGGCTGCCGGTTGCGGCGAATGGAGGGGGAGCATGCCGCGCATCCCCTGCGGGGGCGGTGCTGGTCCGGTGGCCGTCGGGCCTGACCAAGGATCGCGCCGTCGATGGGGTGAATACTAGTATATTAGCGCTGCGAGGCAAGTCAGGAGAACTGCGTATCCCGTCGGATGACACTCTGTCGCAGGTCGTGGGATGACGGCTCGGCGCGGCCGTTCCCGTGCGCCGGAAGCGCCGCTGCCGTGTCGGAAAGTGCAAGCGTGGCAACGGCTTGCAGCGCCTCGTGGACGCGGTGGTAGGCGGCTTCGATGCGCAGGATGGACTGTTCGCCACCGTCCAGCCGGGCGGTTTCCCGGAAGAGGGCGAGGGCGGTGCGGCCGAAATCCTCGAAGTGCGCGTGCAGGCCGTGGTCGTCCAGGGCGAAGACCGGCGTGGTCAGGAAGGCCCGCCGCAGGGCGTCGGCGTCGCGCTCCAGGGCGGCGATGCGCGCGGTCGGCGGGTCGGAGGTCCGGGACATGCCAGGGCTCCTTCAGAGGGTGTTTTCAAAAAAGCGGGGTTTGAAAACTGGTATTTTAGTTTCTGAGGGGACGAGAGCCGCCTTGCCCCCACCCTATCCCTCCCCCGCTTCGCAGGGGAGGGGACTGCCGCCGCTTCGCGATACACTCCCTCCCCTGCGTGAGCGGGGGAGGGCCGGGGTGGGGGCAAAAGCGGCTCCGCCCTTACTTGGCGTTGGCCATGGCGACGGCGGTGTCGCTCATGCGGTTGGAGAAGCCCCACTCGTTGTCGTACCAGGTCATGATGCGGACGAAGTTGCCGTCGATGACCTTGGTCTCGTTCAGCGCGAAGATCGAGCTGTGCGGGTCGTGGTTGAAGTCGGTGGAGACCAGATCCTCGGTGTAGGCGCCCAGGATGCCCTTGAGCGGGCCGTTGGCGGCCTCGGCGATCGCCTTGGTGATCTCCTCCACCGAGGTGGCGCGCTTGGCGGTGAACTTGAAGTCGACCACCGAGACGTTGGGCGTCGGCACGCGCATGGCGGTGCCGTCCAGCTTGCCCTTCAGCTCGGGCAGCACCTTGCCCACCGCCTTGGCGGCGCCGGTCGAGGTCGGGATCATGTTCAGCGCCGCGGCGCGGGCGCGGTGCAGGTCCTTGTGGTTGGTGTCGACGATGCGCTGATCCCCCGTGTAGGAGTGGATCGTCGTCATGAAGCCCTTCTCGATGCCGATCAGGTTGTTCAGCACGAAGGCCACCGGGGCCAGGCAGTTCGTCGTGCACGAGGCGTTCGAGACGATGCGGTGATCGGCCTTGAGCTGGTCGTGGTTGACGCCGTAGACCACCGTGATGTCCTCGTCGGTGGCCGGGGCGGAGATCAGCACCTTCTCGGCACCCGCCTCCAGATGCTTGGCGGCGTCGGCGCGCTTGGTGAAGATGCCCGAGCATTCCATGGCGATCTGGATGCCCAGATCCTTCCACGGCAGCTTGGCCGGGTCACGCTCCTGCACGACCTTGATCGAGTGGCCGTTGACGATCAAGGCGCCGTCCTTGACCTCCACGGTGCCGGGGAAGCGGCCGTGGACGCTGTCGTACTTCAGCAGGTGGGCGTTGGCCTTGAGGTCGGCCAGGTCGTTGATCGCCACGACCTCCACGTCGTTGCGGCCGCTCTCGTAGATGGCCCGCAGAACCAGACGGCCGATGCGGCCAAAACCGTTGATCGCTACCTTCACGGACATGCTGTTCTCCGCTGGTGTTCGCGGCCCTCGATGGGATCAGGGGCGGCGCCGGCCAGGGCCGGTTGGAAAGGGGGCGCCGGATCGGGCGGCCCGCCGCGGCAAGGCGCGGGCGCTTCCGGTGTTCGCCGAGATATATACTAGTATATTAGATGAGAGCGCAAGAGCGGGCGGCCGGTCGGGCGGTGCGCCGGACAAAATGTCGCGGTTGCTGCGTTGCAAGACAAACCGCGCCCGGCGCTGTTGGCCTGGGTTGGACCCGTGAACCGGACCGCTCCAAAGGTCTTTCCCGACAACCGGAACCGCCAGAGGACGATGACTTCCGACGACCGTGCCCCACGGCTTTCCGCCGCCCGCTTCCGCGCCTTGCGCGGCCTTCTCGCCCTTCTTCTCCTGCTGACCGCCGCGCTTGGGGGCATTGCGACCCCGGCGTCGGCGCAGATCCCGACGCCCACCCCGCCGGCCCAGGCCGAGGCGGCCCCCAACCCGGAGGAGATCGCCCGCCTGCGCCAGACGCTGGAGGACCCGGAGCGCCGCGCCGCCCTGCTCGGCCAACTTCGCGCCCTGGAGCAGGCGGAGGCCGCCACAGTTCCGGCGGAACCGGAGGGGATCGGCACCCGCCTGCTCACGCTGCTGTCGAACCGGCTCGACGGGCTGGGGCAGGAGGCCGCGCTGGCCGGTGACGCCCTGCTGAACGCGCCGCAGGGGCTGCATTGGCTGGAGCGGCAGGTTTCCGACCCGGCGCAGCGCGCCGCCTGGGGCTGGCTGGTCGCCGAGCTGGTGCTGGTGGTGGTCGTCGGGCAGGGCGCCCGGCTGATCGCCATCCGCACGCTGCGGCGCCCGCGCGCCATGCTGGCGGCGCGGCCTATCCCTTCGACCCTCGCCAAGGTGCCGCTGCTGCTGGTGCGCTCGCTGTTCGATCTGGCGCCCATCGTGGCCTTCGCCGCCGCCGGCTTCGGCGTGCTGGCGCTGTTCGACCCGCCGCCGGTGGTGCGGGTGCTGGGCGTCACCTTCCTCAACGCCAGCATCTTCGTGCAGATCGTGCTTCTGGTGGTCCGGGCGCTGCTGGCCCCGGCCTCACCCAACCTGCGGCTGATCCCGATGAGCGACGGCTCGGCCCTGCGGCTGCTGCGCTGGTGCCGGACCATCGCCATCACCACGCTCTACGGCCTGTTCCTGGCCGAGGCGGCGCGGCGGCTCGGCCTGCCGGCGCAGAGCCACAGCGCGCTGGTCACGCTGGTCGGTCTGGTCGTCGCCGTCATGCTGGCGGTGCTGGTGCTGCAGAGCCGGGAGGCGGTGGCGGCACGCCTGCGCGGCGGGATCGCGGCGGCGCAGCCGCTGTCCGACGTGGTGTCGCCGGTTCCGCCCGGACGGCGGGCCGCCGGAGCGGGGCGGATGCTGCGCGCCGCCGGCCGCCGCGTGGCCGACGTCTGGCACGCCATCGCCATCCTCTACATCATCGTGCTGTTCGGCATCTGGGCGCTGGAGATCAGCGGCGGGCTGCTGTTCGTGGTCCAGGCGACGGCGGTGACTCTGGTCGTCGCCGGCATCGCGCGGCTGATCGGGCGGGGGATCACCCGCGCCGCCGCGGCGATCCTGGAGCGCATGGACCGCCGGCGCGGGCATTCGGCCTGGGCGGCGGGGCGGCTGCGCCGCTATGTCGCCCCGATGGCGCGGCTGCTGCACGCTGCGGTGGCCGTGCTGGGCGGGCTGCTGGTGCTGAGCGCCTGGGGGCTGGACGTCTGGGGCTGGCTGCAGACGGCCATTGGCCTGCGCATCGTGGCGTCGGGCCTGTCGCTCCTGCTGGTCGGCGCCATCGCGCTCGCCGTGTGGGAGGTGACCAACGGGCTGATCGAGCGCCATTTGGCGACGACGGACCGCAACGGGCGGGCCATCCAGCGCAGCGCGCGCGTGCGCACCCTGCTGCCGCTGCTGCGCAGCGCCCTGCTGGTGGTGCTGCTGACGCTGGTCACGCTGATCACCCTGTCGGAGCTGGGGCTGAACATCGGGCCGCTGCTGGCCGGTGCCGGCGTGGTCGGCCTCGCCGTCGGCTTCGGTGCGCAGACGCTGGTCAAGGACGTCATCACCGGCCTGTTCATCCTGTTCGAGGACACCATCTCGGTCGGCGATGTCGTCAATGTCGGCGGCAAGGGCGGTCTGGTGGAGGGGATGAACATCCGCACGATCCGCCTGCGCGACTTCGACGGGACGGTCCACACCATCCCCTTCAGCGCGGTCACCAGCGTGTCGAACATGACGAAGGACTTCAGCTACTACGTGTTCGACGTGGCGATCCCCTATCACGAGAACGCCGACCGCGTGGTTTCCGTGCTGCACGGCATCGGCGACGAGCTGCGCAAGGACCCGCGCTTCGCGCCGCTGATCCTGGAGCCGCTGGAGGTGCTGGGCGTCGATTCCTTCCAGGAGTCCGCGGCGGTCATCAAGGCGCGGATCAAGACGCTGCCCATCCAGCAGTGGAACGTCGGGCGGGAGTTCAACGGCCGCATGAAGGCGCGCTTCATCGAGCTGGGAATCGACTTCCCGCTGCCGCAGCGCACGCTGCACATCGCCCGCGGCGCGGCCGAGGTGTTGGCCGGGATGGGCGGCGAGGCGGGGGCGGCCAACGCCGGCCGGATGCGCCACGCCGGGGCGGCGGAGTAGGGGGCTCGGTGCTCCCTTCCGCGGTCTTGCAAAAAAGTGACGGAGTCGTGTCGATTTCGCTTGAGCCCCGCTATCGGCACGGCTATATCAGCGCTCCCGCGTCACCCCAAGAGATGCGGGGTGCAAGAGTAGACGACGCGCTTGTGGCGGAATTGGTAGACGCGCTAGGTTCAGGTCCTAGTGGCTGAAAGGCCGTGGGGGTTCGAGTCCCTCCAAGCGCACCAACACCTCTTGTGTTGGTCTGAGGTTATAGTGGGGCCATAGCTCAGCTGGGAGAGCGCTACAATGGCATTGTAGAGGTCAGGAGTTCGATCCTCCTTGGCTCCACCATCATAAAGCCGGCAACCCCGACGGGTTGCTGGCTTTTCCCATTTCTGGCCCTCCTGTTTTCAGGCCGACGCCAACGAGGCTTCAAGGGGCGCTCCGTCCTCCGTCACCGGAGCCTGGGGTGGCTGTGGTCCCGACGGGCCCGGTCATGGATCGGAGGCGTATCGGGAGAGCCGGTCAGGTTCAGGCGGGAGAGCGGATCAAAGGATCGGGGGAATGGGGGTGACATGGGGCCGGGCGTCTTGTTCGTGGCGGTGGCGCCCCCACCTACCCATCGACAGCGACGATGCGGGAGGACGAGGAATGCGCATGGGCCGAACCGCCGCCCTGATGACCGCCACCACCCTTGCGGCTTGCCTGAGCGTCACCGACGCGAGCGCCGTGGACAAGGTGTTCAAAACCGAAAAGGCGATGGTGTCGGTGAAGACCGTCGCCAGCGGCCTCAGCCATCCCTGGGGACTTGCCTTCCTGCCCGACGGGCGGATGCTGGTGACCGAGAAGGACGGCCGGCTGCGCATCGTGGCGCCGGATGGCTCGGTGTCCGCCCCGGTGAAGGGTGTGCCGAAGGTCGACGACCGCGGGCAGGGTGGCCTGCTCGATGTGGCGCTGGACCCGGATTTCGCGCAGAACCGCTTCGTCTATCTCAGCTTCTCCGAGCCCGGATCGGAGGACGGCACCAATTCCACCGCCGTGGCGCGCGGCGCGCTGAACGCCGACGGTACCGCCCTGACCGACGTCCGGGTGATCTTCTCGCAGAAGCCCAAAGTGGAAAGCCGGATGCACTACGGGTCCCGGCTGGTCTTCGACCGGCAGGGCCATCTCTACGTGACGCTGGGCGAACGCTCGCTGGAGCGGTTCCGGACGCAGGCGCAGGATCTCGACTCGCATCTGGGCAAGGTGGTGCGGATCAACCGCGACGGCTCCGTGCCCGCCGACAACCCCTTCGTGAACCGGTCCGGCGCGCTGCCGGAAATCTGGTCCTACGGCCACCGCAACATCCAGGGCGCCGCCCTGAACCCGCAGACCGGCGCGCTGTGGATCAACGAGCACGGCCCGCGCGGCGGCGACGAGGTCAATGTGCCGGAGCCGGGGAAGAATTACGGCTGGCCGGTGGTGTCCTACGGCGTGAACTACAACGGGACGCCAATCGGGACGGGCAAGTCGAGCGCGCCCGGCATGGAGGAACCGGTGTACCAATGGACTCCGGTCATCGGCTCCTCCGGCATGGCCTTCTACACGGCGGACACGGTGCCGGGCTGGAAGGGCAGCCTGTTCAACGGCGGGCTGGCGACCAAGGAGGTCGTGCGGCTCGAACTCGACGGCAACACGGTCAAGCACGAGGAGCGCATGTTCCGCGACCTCGGCAAGCGCATCCGGCAGGTCAGCCAGGGTCCCGACGGGGCGCTCTATCTGCTGACCGACGAGAACCGGGGCGAGATCCTGCGGGTGACTCCGGCGGGCAAACCGTAAGCGCCGGTTCAGCGGCCCTCGTTTTTAGCGGCCCTCGTTGCGCCGGTGCGGTTTCTTCAGGCGCTCGGCCGCCATCAGGTCGCTGCGGCTGACGCCGATGTCCCTCAGCAATCGGTCGTCAAGGCGGTCGGGGGTGGCGGCCCGTTGCCTCCGGCGCTCCTTCAAGCTGCGGCAGGCTCCCAGCAGGGCGGCGAGTGACTTCGGCAGGGTTGCGCCCAAGGCGCGGACGGTGGACAGGGTCGGCATGGGCGGTTCCTCCGTTCGGGCGGGGACTGCCGCCCCGCGTTGCCGGTCCTGTCTAACGGGCTTTGGCCGGTGGGGAAGTGGCCCCCTTCACACCGGCCCCGCGCTTTCCGGACTTCCGATGGGACGGCAGGGGCGCTACACAGGCGCCCATGCCAGCCATCATCCCCCCTTCCATCATCCCTATCGACGACCCGAACGACCCGCGGATCGCCGCCTATCGCGACGTGAAGGAGCGCGACCTCGTGGGGCGGGAAGGGCGGTTCATCGCCGAAGGAGCGGTGGTGCTGCGGACCCTGCTGACCGCCTCGCGCCATGAGACCCTGTCGCTGCTGATCGCGGAGAAACGGATCGCCGGGCTGGTGCCGGTGCTCGACTCGCTGCCCGCAGGGGTGCCGGTCTACAGCGCCCGGCAGGAGGTGCTGGACGCCATCGCCGGCTTCCCCCTGCACCGCGGCATCCTGGGGCTGGGGCGGGCGGCGGCGATGCCGGAGCCGGACGCGCTGCTGGCCGGGCTGGGGCCGCGGGCGACCGTCCTGATGCTGTGCGGGATCGGCAACCACGACAATGTGGGCGGCATCTTCCGCAACGCGGCGGCCTTCGGGGTGGACGCGGTGCTGCTCGATTCCGGCTGCTGCGACCCGCTCTACCGCAAGGCCATCCGCGTGTCGGTCGGCGCGGCGCTGCGTGTGCCCTTCGTCCGGATTCCGGCGGGAACCGACCCGGTCGCCCTGCTGGAGCGGCAAGGCTTCGCCGTCCTCTCGCTGAGCCCGGCGGGGGCGGTGACCCTGGCGGGCCTGCACCGTCCGGAGCGGGCGGCGCTGCTGCTGGGGTCGGAGGGGCCCGGCCTGCCGGCGTCCGTCCTGGCGCGGACACGGACGGTGCGCATCCCCATGGCGCCGGATTTCGATTCCCTGAACGTCGCCACGACCAGCGGGATCGTCCTGCACCACCTCGCCTTCATGGCGGAGCCGGAGTCAGGCGTCGGCTGAGCCGTCGATCCGGCGCAGGCCGGGCGGGGTGGCGTCGCGCAAGCTCTGGGCGAGCGCGCGGAAGCCGGCGGCGCGCGGGTCGCTGGCCCGCCAGACCAAGCCGATGATGCGGCCGGGCGGGTCGCCCTGGAAGTTGCGGTAGGCGACCAAGCCACCCACCGTCGCCGCCTCCCCATTCCCCGTGGCCAGCCGCGGCATCAGCGTGTAGCCGGTGCCGCTGGCGACCATGTGGCGCAGCGTCTCCAACCCGGTGGCGTGGCGCATGCCGCGGGTGGTGGCGCCGCAGGCGGCGAGCGCCTGATCACGCAGGCAATGCCCCTCCTCCAGCAGCACCAACTCGCCGGGGTCGAGGTCGGCCAGGGCGATGGAGGGCAGGCTTTCCAGCCGGTGGCCGGTGGGATGGGCCAGCACGAAGGGTTCGAAGAACAGCGCGTCGCAGGTCAGTCCCTCCGCCTCGACGGGCAGGGCGAGCAGGACCGCGTCCAGCCGCCCCTCCCGCAATTCCTCCAGCAGGCCGTCGGTGCGGCCCTCTGACAGCACGAGTTGGACGTCGGGCAGGTGCCGGCGCATCGCGGGCAGGGCGTGGGGAAACAGGTACGGGCCAAGCGTCTGGATCGCCGCGATGGCGAGCGGACCGTGCAAGACCCCCGCTGTCCCGCGGGCGAGCGCCAGCAGGCGGCGCGCCTCCTCCAGGACGACGCGGGCCTGGCGGATCACCACCTCTCCCTGCGGGGTGGGCAGCACGCGGCGGCTCGTCCGCTCAAACAGGGGGATGCCGAGCAGGTCTTCAAGCTTGCGGATCTGCGCGCTCAGCGACGGCTGGCTGACCGAGCAGCGCTCCGCCGCCTTGCCGAAATGACGCTGTTCGGCCACCGCCACCACATATTCCAGATCGCGAAGGGACAGGCCGGCGAGATTCATAGGATCATGCTATCGAAGCATTTGAAACGATGTCTTGGATATATCAACGAAGCGGCGGGATAACCAGGGGGCAAAGCGGTCGCGCCGACCGACAAGACGACGGCCGATAAGAAACGCAAAAAGGAGTTGAGCCATGAGCACCCCGACCACCGCTGGCCTGACAACGGGAGCCGGCATCCCCGTCGCCGACAACCAGAATTCGTTGACCGCCGGCCCGCGCGGTCCGGTGCTGATGCAGGATTTCCACCTGATCGAGAAGCTGGCCCACTTCAACCGCGAACGCATTCCGGAGCGGGTGGTGCACGCCAAGGGGGCCGGCGCTTACGGCGTCTTCCGGGTGACCCGGGACGTGACGCCCTACACCGCGGCCAAGTTCCTGTCGGACGTCGGCAAGGAGACGGAGGTGTTCCTGCGCTTCTCCACCGTCGGCGGCGAGAAGGGCTCCGCCGATGCCGAGCGCGACCCGCGTGGTTTCGCCGTCAAGTTCTACACCGAGGACGGCAATTACGATCTGGTCGGCAACAACACGCCGGTCTTCTTCATCCGCGACCCGCTGAAGTTCCCGGACTTCATCCACACGCAGAAGCGCAACCCGGCGACCAACCTGAAGGACCCGACCGCGGTGTGGGACTTCTTCTCGCTGTCGCCGGAGACGATGCACCAGCTGACGATCCTGTTCAGCGACCGCGGCACGCCGCGCGGCTACCGCCACATGGACGGCTTCTCCAGCCACACCTTCTCATGGATCAACGCGGCGGGTGAGCGCTTCTGGGTCAAGGTCCACTTCAAGACCCGCCAGGGCATCCAGAACTTCACGGCGGATCAGGCCGTGCGCATGGCCGGCGTCGATCCCGACCACGCCACCCGCGACCTTTTCGCCGCCATCCGCGACGGTGATTTCCCGGCCTGGACCGTCTCGGTGCAGATCATGCCGGAGGTGGAGGCCGACACCTGCCGCATCAACCCGTTCGACGTGACCAAGGTGTGGCCGCACGCCGATTACCCGCTGGTCGAGGTCGGCGAGCTGGTGCTGAACCGCAACCCGGAGAACTTCTTCGCCGAGGTCGAGCAGGCCGCCTTCAGCCCGGCCAACGTCGTGCCCGGCATTTCCTTCAGCCCGGACAAGATGCTGCAGGGCCGGCTGTTCGCCTACGCCGACGCGCACCGCTACCGGCTGGGCGCCAACCATCAGGCGCTGCCCGTCAACCGCCCGCACGCCGCGGAGGTCCGCAACCACCAGCGCGACGGCGCCATGCGCTTCGACGGCAACGGCGGCGGTAGCCCGAACTACGAGCCGAACAGCTTCGGCGGGCCCGTGCAGAACCGCGCGGTGGCCGAACCGCCGCTGCGCATCTCCGGCGATGCCGCCCGCTACGACCACCGCGAGGGCAACGACGACTACGCCCAGGCCGGCGCTCTGTTCCGCCTGATCGGGGCGGAGGCGCAGGAGCGGCTGATGGACACCATCGCCAACTCGCTGGGGGAGGCGCCGGGTTTCATCCAGCGGCGCCAGTTGAGGCACTTCTTCGCGGCGGACCCCGCCTATGGCGCGGGCATCGCGAAGCGGCTGGGGGTGACGGCAGCCGCGGCGACCGAAGAGGCGGCCGTGGCCGGCTGAGCCCAACTCCTGAACATGCGGCACCGCCGGACGCACCCCCTCGCGTCCGGCGGCTTTTTTGTGGGACGGGTCAGTCCACGGCGGCGTTCTGGCGGTCTGCCCAGCCTTCGGCGATCCGCGGCAGGTTGAATTCGATCCAGTCGGCGAGGAGGCGCACCTTCTCCGCGGCTTCCCGCCCCAGCGGCGTCAGGCTGTAGTCGACATGGGGCGGCACCACATCATGGGCGGTGCGTTTGACCAGCCCGTCGCCCTCCAGCCATTGCAGCGTCTGGGCCAGCATCCGCTCGCTGACCCCGCCGATGGTGCGGCGGAGTTCGCTGAAGCGCAGCGTTCCGCTTTCCAGGGCGATCAGAACCAGGACGCCCCAGCGGCTGGTGACGTGCTTCAGCACCTCCCGCGAGGGGCAGGCCGCGGCCATCAGATCGCCGCGCTGCATGCGCTCCGACAGCGGCAGCGGAATGTAGTCATCGTCCGGTTCCGGCATCGCCGTTCTCCCGCAGGAAAAATCTTCATACTTACATTTATGTACGTACTTACGAAAAGTAAGCAAGTGGCTTAGGTAGGTGGTCACCACCCAACCGCAAACGGGACACCCGACCATGACCATCGCCGTCACCGGTGCCACCGGCCAGCTTGGCCGCCTCATCATCGCCCGCCTGAAGGAGACGGTTCCGGCCTCCGGCATTGTCGCTCTGGTGCGCTCCCCCGCCAAGGCCGCCGACCTGGGGGTCGAGGCCCGCGAAGCCGATTACGGCAACCCCGACGCGCTCTCCCGCGCGCTGGCCGGAGTCGACACGCTGCTGCTGATCTCGTCGAACGAAATCGGGCAGCGGGCGGCGCAGCACCGCAACGTCGTCAACGCCGCGAAGGCAGCGGGCGTCGGCCGGATCGTCTACACCAGCCTGCTCCACGCCGACCGCTCGCCGTTGAGCCTCGCCGAGGAGCACCGGGTGACGGAGGCGGACATCCAGGCGTCGGGCATCCCCTTCACGATCCTGCGCAACGGCTGGTACACGGAGAACCACACCGGTTCGGTCGGCGCGGCGCTGGCCGGGGGCGCCTTCATCGGCAGCGCTGGCGACGGGAAAATTTCCTCGGCCACGCGCGCCGATTACGCCGACGCGGCGGTGGCGGTGCTGACCGGCACCGGCCATGAGGGCAAGATCTACGAACTGGCCGGCGACGAGGCCGTGACGCTGGCCGAGCTGGCCGCGGAAATCTCCCGCCAGTCCGGCAAGGACATCCCCTACCGGAACCTGCCGGAAGCGGACTACGCCGCCATCCTCGCCGGCTTCGGCCTTCCCGAGGCCTTCGCGAAGGGCATCGCCTCCTGGGACGCCGACGCGTCGAAGGGCGCGCTGTTCGACGATGGACACCAGCTTTCGGCGCTGATCGGGCGCCCGACCACGCCGCTGTCCGCCGCCGTGGCCGCCGCCTTGCCCCGATAAGGCGGGCCGGCAAAGAAAAAGACCCCCTCGCCCGTGCAAGGCGAGGGGGTCTTTTTTTGAAGAGGCTACGGTATGACGACGCTTACTGCGAGGCCGCCGCGATCTCCCGCGCGCGGCGGGAGACCGACGCCGCGTAGTGGTCCTTGGCCAGCACGGTATAGACCGCCGGCAGGACGAACAGCGTGAACAGCGTGCCGATCAGCATGCCCGACACGATCACCAGACCGATGGAGAAGCGGCTGGCCGCACCGGCGCCGGCGGCGGTCAGCAGGGGCAGGAGGCCCACCACCATCGCCGCCGTGGTCATCAGGATCGGGCGCAGACGGACGCGGGCCGCGTGCTCGATGGCGGTGCGGCGGTCCACCCGCTCGTTGATCTGCATCTCGCGGGCGAACTCCACCATCAGGATGCCGTGCTTGCTGATCAGGCCGATCAGCGTCACCAGACCCACCTGCGTGTAGATGTTCATGGTGGACAGGCCGAAGAACAGCGGCAGCAGTGCTCCGCAGATCGACATCGGCACCGAGATCAGGATCACCAGCGGGTCGCGCAGCGATTCGAACTGCGCGGCCAGCACCAGATAGATGACCACCAGCGCGAAGACGAAGGTGACCATGAGCTGGCTGCCCTCGGTCACGTACTGGCGCGACTCCGACAGGTAGGAATGGCCGAAGCCGGCGGGCAGGACCTCGCGGGCCTGCCGCTCCAGGAACTCCACGGCCTGGCCCATCGTCACGCCCGGCATCGGCACCGCGGAGAAGGTCGCGGAGGGAAGCTGGTTGTATTTGGTCAGGGCGTTCGGCTCCGTCGCCATCTCGATCGAGACGACGGTGGACAGGGGGATCTGCGCGCCGTTGCCCGCCGTGACGTAGTAGCGGGTCAGCGTCTCCGGCGTCAGGCGCTTGTCGCGCGGCACCTGCGGGATGACCTCGTAGGAGCGGCCGTTCAGGTTGAAGCGGTTGACGTAGTTGCCGCCGACCAGGACCGCCAGCGTGTCGCCGATCGACTGCATGGACAGGCCGAGGTCCGCCGCCTTCGACCGGTCGACGTGCAGCCGGATGACCGGGCTGTTGAATTGCAGGTCGCTGTCGGTGACGATGAACATGCCGCTTTCCATGGCGGCGGTCTTGATGCGCTCCATGGCGTTGAAGATGGTCTGGTAGTCGCCGGGGCTGTTGATGACCATCTGCACCGGCAGGCCGCCGGTGGAGCCGGGCAGGGCGGGCGGCGACACCAGGAACACCTGCGTGCCGGACACCTTGCCGAGATCGGCCTGGACCAGCGGCTGAAGCTCCTTGGCGCTGCGGGTGCGCTCGTCCCATGGCTTCAGGATCATGCCGGCGAAGCCCTGGGTCAGGGTCGGCATGCCGTTCAGCACGAAGCGGGTGTCGGTCTCCGGATAGTGGGTGAACACCTCGTCCATCTCGCGGCCGTAGGCGTCCATGTAGTCGAGGTTGGCGTACTGCGGCCCCTTGGTGATGCCGAACAGAATGCCCTGGTCCTCCTCCGGCGCCAGCTCCGACATGGTGTTGGCGAAGAGGAAGCCGACGCTGAGCAGAATGCCGAAGCCGAACAGCAGGGTCGCCGCCCGGTAGTCCAGCGCGCCGCCCAGACGCCGCCCGTACCAGCCGGACAGCTTCTCGAAAGTGCGGTCGACGAAGCGGGCGAAGCGGCCCTCGTTCATGTCGCGGGTCAGCAGGAGGGAGCACATCATCGGCGACAGCGTCAGCGCCACCACGCCGGAAATGATGACCGACCCCGCCAGCGTGAAGGCGAACTCACGGAACAGCGCGCCGGTCAGCCCGCCGAGGAAGCCGATGGGGGCGTAGACCGCGGCCAGCGTGATGGTCATGGAGATGATCGGCCCGATGATTTCCCGCGCGCCGATCAGCGCGGATTCGACGGGTGATTTTCCCTCCTCCAGGTGGCGGTGGACGTTCTCCACCACCACGATGGCGTCGTCCACCACGAGGCCGATGGCCAGCACCATGGCGAGCAGCGTCAGCAGGTTCAGGCTGAAGCCCATCGCCAGCATGATCGTCGCCGCACCCACGATGGACAGCGGGATCGTCACGATGGGAATCAGCACCGACCGGAAGGAGCCCAGGAACAGGAAGATCACCACGATGACGATGCCGACCGCCTCCAGCAGCGTCTTCTGCACCTCGTCGATGGAGGCCTGGATGAAGCGGGTGGAGTCGTAGACGATCTCCATCTTCAGCGACGGCGGCAGGTTGCGCTCCAGCTCCGGCACCAGCTTGCGGATATCCTCCACGATGGTCAGCGGGTTGCCGGTCGGCGTGGAGTTGATGCCGATGAAGATCGCCTGCTGGCCGTTCATCGACACGCTGGCGTCGGAGCTTTGCGCGCCCAGATCGATCTCGGCGATGTCCTTCATGCGGACCAGCGCGCCGTCCTTGGACTTCACCACCATCTGCCGGAACTGCTCGACGTCGGTCAGGCCGGTGTTGGTGGTGATGTTGGAGACGACGAAGACACCCTTCGCCTGCCCGGGGGCGGACTGGTAGTTGTTGGCCTGGATCGCCGCCCGCACGTCGGCGGCGGCGATGTTGCGCGCGGCCATCCGGTCGGGGTCGAGCCAGACGCGCATGGCGAAGGTCTGGCCGCCCAGGATCTGCGCCTCGGCGACGCCGGAGACGGTGGACAGCAGAGGCTGCACGACGCGCGTCAGATAGTCGGAGATGGCCGCCCCGGACAGCTCCGGGCTGGCGAAGCCCATGTAGAGGATGGAGGTCGTCTCGCCCGTGGACTTCAGGATCACGGGGTCGTTGGCCTCGCGCGGAAGCTGGTATTTGACCTGCTGCACCTTCGACATCACGTCGGTCATCGCGACGTTGGGGTTGAAGTTCAGCCGGATGTAGGCGGTGACGAGGCTCACCCCCTGGGTCGAGGAGGAGGTGATGTAGTCGATGCCTTCCGCGGTCGCCACCGCCTGCTCGATGGGCGTCGTGATGAAGCCCTGCATCAGGTCGGGGGAGGCGCCGGGGTAGGAGGTGGTGATGGTGATGACGGTGTTCTGCAACTCCGGATACTGCCGGATCGGCAGATCCGTCAGCGAGCGGACGCCGACCAGCAGGATCAGCAGGCTGACCACCAGAGCCAGGACCGGCCGCCGGATGAAGATGTCGGTGAATGACATGGCCGGGTCCTCAATTGCGCGGAACGGTCTGCGGCGGCACCAGCGCGCTCGCTTCCGTCGGCACCACGGCGGCGCCGTTGTTCAGCTTGAGCTGGCCGGAGGACACCACCCGGTCGCCGGGCTTCACCCCGTCGAGGATCTCCACCTTGCCGTCGAAGCGGTCGCCGGTCTTGACCGGGACGCGGTTGGCGACATGGCCGTCCTTGCCCTCGCCGTCCTTCTGGGCCGCGACGACGAAGACGCTGTCACCGTAGACCGTGTAGTCCACCGCGGTTTCCGGAACGACGATGCGGTTCGCGGCCGGCGGCTGGACGACGCGGATGTTGGCGAACATGCCGGGCAGCAGCTTGCGCTCCGGGTTCTGCAGCGTGGCGCGCACCTTGATGGCGCGGGTGTCCGGGCTGACCTGCGGCTCGATGGTCGAGATCACCGCGTCGAAGTTGGCGCCGGGGGCGGCGTCGGCGGAGATCAGCACCGGCTGGCCGACGCGGATCTGGCTCAGCGCCTGCTCGGGCAGGGTGAAGTCGACGAACAGGTTGGCGAGGTCGGTCAGCGTGACGACGGGGCCGCCGGCGCTGACATACTCGCCGACATTCACCTGCCGGATGCCCAACTCGCCGTCGAAGGGGGCGCGGATCAGCTTCTGGGCGATCAGCGCCTCGGTCTTCTTGATGTTGGCGTTGGCCTCGTCGAGCTGGGCTTGGTTCTGGTCCACGGTGACCTGCGGGCCGGCCTGGTTGCGCAGCAGGTTGCGGGCGCGCTGCAGGTTGTTCTCGGCCAGCTTCGCCTGAGCGCGGTAGGCCAGGAGGTCGGCCTGATCCGGAGCGTCGTTGAGCTGCACCAGCGGCGCGCCGGCCTTCACGCGGGCGCCCGATTCGAAGAAGATCTGGGTCACGCGCCCGACCACCTCCGGCGCCACGGTGACCTGCCGGCTGGCGGTCAGGGTGCCGATGGCGGTGGTGTATTTGGGAACGGACTGCGCCGTCGCCTCGGCGACCGAGACGGGGGTCGGCGGCGGCTTGTTGCCGGCGAAGAAATCGGCAATGGCCTTGTTCCGGAAGTTGTTGAAGGCGTACAGGCCGCCGAACAGCACGGCCAGGATGACGGCCATGATGATGATGCGGAACGCCAGCCGCCCGCGGGTGACCGGACGGCGTGCGGTGGTCCGCTCTGGCGCGCGAGCGGAATGGTCGATGTCACTCGTCACGATCAGCCTCTCTCGAACAGGTCGGTTCTGGTTCTGTTGATTGGGTGCAATGCAATAAAGGCGTGTAAAGGGCGACCACCGCCTCCCGCAGGCCAAGGCCGCGCAGGATGAAGGCGACCGCGTCGCGGATGGTGCGCCGCGGCTCGGCCAGGGAAGGGACGAGCGGCGTCGGCGGCAGGTGGATGGTGGCCAGGGTGGAGCCCAGCATCTCGGCCAGCCAGAAGGCGTTCTCCGTCACCGGAGCCGAGGGGATGAGGTCTCCGGCGTCGCGGGCGGCGTGCAGCGAGGCCACGAAGGGCGGCGCGATGTGCTCCGACATCCAGCGGCGCACCATGTGGGCGAATTCTCCGTCCTCCAGCAGGCTCATGAAGTAGAGCCGGTAGCGGGGGAGCATGGTGTCGCGGTCGCTGGGCAGTTCGCTGACATAGCAGCTCACCATCGCCTGGACATAGGCGGCGAGCGTCTCCGTGCTCGGCGGCATCGCCAGCAGCTTCGCCAGATCCTCGTCCCCGTCCACGCAGGAGCGGAAGATTGCTTCGTAAAGGGCGGCCTTGCTGGGGAAATGCTTGAAGATCAGCGCTTCCGACACGCCGGCGGCCTGCGCGATCTCCTTCGTCGTGGTGGCGGCGAATCCCTTGCGCGCAAACAGCGGAAGGGCCGCGTCGATGATCGCCGCGCGCCGGGCCGAGTTGTCCAGCCGTCCCATGATTAACCCTAATCCATAAGTGAGCACTAACTCACTTTGCTGAGCCGGAGATATCACGGCGCGGTCAGGCTGTCCAGAGCGGGTTCCCTACAACCAGTGGCGTCAGTGCGAATTTGCGCTTGACCTTCCCGCCGCTGGAAGGTGGAGACTGTGAGCCGTGATGCCGATGCAGGAACGGGAAACGGTGATGGCGCGGGGTGGGTGCACCCTTGGTGGGATGATGTCGATCAGGCTGCTGCTGATGGGGCTGCTGATGCTGGCCGCGCTGGTGCTGTTCGCTCCGTCCCCCGCGCAGGCGCATGTCCATTCCGGCGCCCATGGTCAGGCGCACGATCAGACCCAATCCGCATCCGCGACTCCAATCCCGGTCGCGGGCGTCTGGATGGGCGATGCCGACCACGCGCCCCCGACGGACGACGCCTGCGCGGGCAGGAACGGGCTGTCCTGTGGCGGCACCTGCCCAATGATGCTGTCGGGCATCGCCACCGCGACGGCCTTTCCGACGCCGCCGCTCCGCGTGTCCGCGCGCTTCCGGCCCGCCGGCCTGTTGCCGGAGGGAATCGGCCCGCCGCCGGCCCTCAGACCACCGCGCTTGGCCGTTTGACCGGACTCCATGCCCGAGGTGCGCCTTTACCGCGCGCTCCGGGCCGGCATTTCGCAAAAACGGACCATCGCATCATGACGATTCTTCAGACCCGCCGCCGTTTCCTGGCGTCGGCGGCTTCGGCCGCCGCGCTGGGCGGCCTGTCCACCCTCCTTCCCGCGGCCGTGCGCCCCGCATGGGCCGCAGCACCCCTCCGCCTCGCCGTCGAGCGGCGCGTGCTGGAGGTGATGGGCAAACCCGCCTCCGTCTTCGGCATCCGCCAGCCGGACGGCACCTCCGGCCTGTTCCTCGATCCGGGGCAGCGTTTCCTGGTCGATCTGGCGAACCGGGCCGGGGAGGACGCCGTCATCCACTGGCACGGCATGACCCCGCCCTACGCCCAGGACGGTGTCGCCGACGCGAACCGCCCGCTGATCCGCGACGGCGCCAGCCAGGGTTACGATTTCGAGCCGCGGCCGGGCACGCACTGGATGCACTCACACCATGGCCTTCAGGAGCAGCGGCTGATGGCGGCCCCCCTGATCGTCCGCACCGTCGAAGACCGGCGCGAGGACGCGCAGGAGGTCACCGTGCTGCTGCACGATTTCACCTTCAAGGATCCCGCCGAGGTCCTCGCCGGGCTGACCGGCGGGACCATGAATCATGGTGGCATGGATCACGGTGGCGGGCATGGAAGCGGCCACGGAGGCCATGGCAGCGGGCATGGCGGCGCCATGCCGATGATGGACCACTCGAATATGAAAGGGATGGGTGGCATGACCATGGCCGCCATGGACCTCAACGACGTGGAGTATGACGCTTATCTCGCCAACGACCGCACGCTCGACGACCCGGAGGTGGTGCGGGTGGAGCGCGGCGGGCGGGTCCGGCTGCGGCTGATCAACGGGGCGACCTCCACGGCCTTCCACATCGACCTCGGAGCCCTCGACGGGACGGTGGTCGCGGCGGACGGCAACCCGGTGCAGCCGGTGAGCGGGCGGCGCTTCGGTATGGTCATGGGCCAGCGGCTGGACATCCTCCTCCAGCTTCCCGCCGGGGGCGGCGCCTTCCCCATCCTGGCGCAGCGGGAGGGGGAGCGTCAGCGCACCGGCATCATCCTGGCCACCCCCGGCGCCACGGTGGGCAAGACCGCCGGCCTTGCGGATGGCGCCGCCGGCCCGGTGGACCTGTCGCTGGAGCGGCGGCTGACGGCGCTCGCCCCCCTGGCGCCGCGCCCCACGGATGCCGCCTTCACCATTCGGCTGACCGGTGGCATGGCCCCCTATGTCTGGACCATCGACGACCGCGCCTTCGGTGAGCATCGGCCGCTGACCGTACGCAAAGGGCAGCGGGTGACCGTCACCATGGTCAACGAAAGCCCGATGGCCCACCCGATGCACCTGCATGGCCAGCATTTCCAGGTGACCGCGCTCGACGGGACGGCGCTGGCCGGGGCGGTGCGCGATACGGTGCTGGTGCCGATGAACGGTTCCGCCACCATCGCCTTCGACGCCGACAATCCTGGGCGCTGGCCGCTGCACTGTCACAACCTGCTGCACATGGCGACGGGCATGATGACCGAATTGGTGTGCGAACAAACCATATGAACACGAATATTCCGGCGCGGCACGACCGCGCCGGAACGGTTACCGCAAAAGCCCCCTGCCGGTTCGGACGGATGAAACCGGCAAATCCAGGCGCATTCCTTTGGGAGCGAACTTTCACGCATCACTCCCATTCACATTGGACCGGGACGTGTCACTTCTCTTCCATCTCCGGGGGCGGCAACCAATGTTCCGGGACCAATCTTCTGCGGGGGCGGCCATTGGCCATGGATACGTGGTGTTATGACGGCGGCGCCGGGGGGCGCGCGGCCGCCGGGTCTGGTGGTGGGTCTGCCGGCGGTGCCGCCGCCGGTGCGGCGGACCTGTGGCTGGACCCGGACCTTGCGGCCCTGGAGGCGCTGTCGCTGCGGGTGCGGGACTTGGTTCTGCCGCATCTGGGCAGCGGACCGGCCGTCTATGCGGACATTCCGGTCCATCTGAACGTCGGGGACCTGCTGATCAACCAGGCGGCGGAGGCCCTGTTCGCCGACGGCGGGGTGGAGATCCGTGATCGGGTGACGCTGGGCAACGCCCGGCGCCTGCTGCGCCGCCAACGCGACGGGCAGGCGGCGATCCTGCTGCACGGCGGCGGCAATTTCGGCGACCTCTACCCCCATCACGAGACGTTCCGGCAGAAGGTGCTGGAGAGCTTTCCGTCCAGCCGCATCGTGCTGCTGCCGCAGACCGTCTACTACCGCGACCGCGACCGGCTGCGCCACGACATGAAGCGCTGGGCGGCCCACCGCGATCTGGTCTTCATGGCGCGCGACGCGCCGTCGCTCGATCTGGTGCGGCCCTTTCTGGGGGAACGGGCGATCCAGGTGCCGGACCTCGCCCATTACCTGACGCGCTATCCGACGCGGCTGACGCCGGTGCGCCCGGCCCACGACACGACCCTGCTCGTCATGGCCCGGCGCGACCAGGAATGCGCGGGCCGCCATTGGCTGCGCCAGGACTCGCCGGTCTTCGACTGGGAGGATCTGTGCGGGCCGGAGGATTTCGCCGGCTTCGCGCTGGCCGCCCGGTTGATCCGGCTGGACGACACGGTGCCGCTGCCCGCCGACCCGCTGCGCGGCTGGTATCCCATCCGCGACCGGCTGGTCCGCAAGGCCGTCGCCCATTTCGGCGCGGCCAACGCCGTGGTCACCAACCGCCTGCACGGGATGCTGCTGGCCCTGATGATGGGGCTGCCGGTGCAGGTGCGCGACAACTCCTACGGCAAGCTGACCAACTACATCGACAGCTGGCTCGCCGATTGGAAACGGTAAGGACCCCGGGAACGTTTGCGCCCCGCATCCGTCTGTCATCCCGGAACACGGGCTGAAGAGGGCGTCGGCGGGTATGGCGGGAAAGGGGCTGCACATCGGAGTCGAGGAGACGGCGAGCGGCGGTCTGGTCCGCCGCACCGTCCTGCTGTCCGAGGACGGCGCCCGCCGCCGGCACCGCGTGGTCTACGAGTTCGAGGACCCGGCCGGGACCGCGGCGGACCGGCCGATGGACGGGACGGTGATGGCCGTCCTGTTCCATGCCATGCAGCGGGGCCTTCCCGTCCATGTCCACGGGCCGCTGACCCGCATGGCGCTGCACAACATCGACACGCTCCAGGGGATGTGGCGGCGCTGGCGTCCCGACCGCTACCGCACGGTCGAGATCATCCCGGAGACGGTCGTCGACCGCACCGCGCCCAAGCCGGGGCGCCGGGCCATCGCCGCTTATTCCAGCGGGCTGGACAGCACCTTCACCATCCTGCGCCACCGGCTTCTCCTGCCGCCGGAGCGGCGCCACACCGTCGGCGCGCTGCTGATGGTGCACGGTTTCGACGTGGAGCTGGACCGGCCCGAGGATTTCGAGCGGCTGGTCGAGCGGACCCGGCCCTTCCGCGAGCTGGTCGGGCTGGATCTGCGCGTGGTGCGGACCAACAGCAAGGAACTGCATCTCCAGAACTGGCAGGATTCCCACGCGGCGGAACTGGCGGCCTGTCTGCATCTCTATGGGGCGGAATTCGAGTTCGGGCTGATCGGCAGCACCAAGCCGTATGACGCGCTGGTCATCCCCTACGGCACCACGCCGATCGCCGACCATCTGCTGTCCGGCGACGGCTTCTCCATCGTCCACGACGGGGCCGCCTATTCCCGAACGGAGAAGGCCGCGGCGGTCGCCGCCCATCCGGAGGCGGTGCGCTCCCTGCGCGTCTGCTGGGAGGGGGCGGAGCAGTTCCGGAACTGCGGCGTGTGCGAGAAATGCGTGCGCACCCGGATGAACTTCGCCGCCGCCGGGGTGGCCGCCCCGGAGTGCTTCGATGGGCCGCTGGACCCCGCGCGCATCGCCGGCATTCCCGTGCGCAACGAGCCGCAGGCGGCGGAACTCCGCTCCATCCTCGACTACGCCCGCCAGCACGCGGTGGAGGGGGAGTGGCTGGAGCGGCTGAAGGAGCGGGTGCGCGCCATCCAACCGGATATTGATCGTTCCGAACCCCGTCCTGTCCGGGCGATGAAGGGCGCCGCCGCGTCGCTGCGGCAGGCGGCGGTGGGACTGCTCGACGCCATGGAGCTGAAGCAGCCGCTCAAGCGGGTCCGCAACCGGCTGCGGACCCGCGGCTGAACCGGTCGTTTCGCCGCGCGCCGAGCAGCCGCATCGCCACCAGCATCAGCAGCGCCGCCGCAAGAAGCAGGAGGGCGCAGGCCACGGCGATGCCGGTCTCCCCCGTCGCGATGTTGAGGAAGACGGCCATGGGCAGCGTCTCGGTCTTCAGGCGGGTGGCTCCGGCGACCATCAGCGTGGCGCCGAACTCGCCGAGCGCCCGCGCCCAGGCCAGCACGGCGCCCGCCGCGATGCCCCTGGCGGCCAGCGGCAGCTCCACCCGCCAGAACACGGTCCAGGGGGAGGCGCCCAGCGACTGCGCCGCGACGGCGTAGCCACAGTCGACGGATCGGAAGGCGGCTGTGGCGGTGCGCACCACCACCGCGGTGGACACGAAGGCCAACGCCACCACCACGCCCGCGGGGGAGAACAGCAGCTCCATCCCCAGCGCGGGAGCCGGCCCGTTGCGGCCGAGCAGGAACAGCAGCCCCAGCCCGGCGACCAGCGGCGGCATGACCAGCGGCACGTCGAGCAGCGTGTCGAGCAGGACCTTCCCCGGAAAGCGCCGCCGCGCCATCAGGTAGGCCGCCGGCAGGCCAAGGGCCAGCGCGATCCCCAGCGCCGCGACCGAGGTCAGCGCCGACAGCCGCAGCGCGAACAGGGTCTCCGCCGCGGTCAGGGCGGCCCAGAGATCGTCCGGGGGCAGGCGGGCCAGAAGGGCGCCCAGCACGCCCGCGATCGTCAGCGCGACAATGGCGAGCGGCAGGACCAGCAGGGCGGCGAAGCCCATCCGTCACATCTTCGGGGCGGGCGGGAAGCCGAAGCGCTGGAAGGTGGCAAGGCCGGCGTCCGAGGCCAGGAAGTCGGCGAAGCGCTTGGCGGCGTCCGGCGCGGCGCTGGTCTTCAGCACGGCGACGGGGGCGTATTCGGCCTCGTACCACACCGGCGGGATGGCGAGGACCGACAGCTTGCCGGGATTCTGCGCGGCCTCCGACGCGCCGATGATGGCGGCGTCCACGTTGCCGTCCAGCACATAGAGGGCGAGCTGCTTCACGGTCGCGGCGCGGACGGTGACGTTGCGGCGGATCGCCTCGCCCTGGCCGGACTTGTCCAGGATGTCCTCCGCCGTGCGGCCCAGCGCCATCGCCTGCGGGTCGCCCAGCCCGACGCGGACGCCCGGCTTGGCGAGGTCGGCGAAACCGCGGATCGCCTCGGCCTTGCCCGGCGCCACGGCCAGCACCGGGCCGTGCACCACCAGCACCTTGAGGTCGGCGACGGCGTCCAGTTCCTTCAGCTTGTCGGTGTAGAAGGTCGTGCCGGGGATGAACAGGTCGCCGGTTCTCGTCTCGGCGAAGCGGGCGAGAAGCTGGCCCGACCCGCCATACTCGGCCGTCACGGCGATCCCGGTCTCCTTGCGGAACTCCTCGATCAGCGCGTCCACCGGCGGGCGGAGACCGGCGCCGACATAGGCGTGGAGATCCTGGGCCGCCGCGGCGGTCTGGGCGGCGGTCTGGAGGGCCAGCAGCCCGAAGGCGAGGGCGAGGGCTTTCAAACGCATGGACACGGTTCCTTCGGTTCGTTGCGGAATGGTGACTCGCCCGACGCTGTATCGGTTCGGATACTGCGCTGGATGGACGCTGTCAACAGGCCGTTGTACGCGAAGGTATATAGCGATTGCGGGCATGGGGCGTTCCCCTCTCCCCTCCGGGGAGAGGGTTAGGGTGAGGGGGTTGCACGTGTGCCGGACGTTAGTGCCACGCGCATCCCCCTCACCGGCCCTGCGGGCCACCCTCTCCCCGGAGGGGAGAGGGTTAAATCAGCTCACCAGGGCTTCCAAAGCGCCGCGCATGCCGCGCTCCTCGATCACCGCCAGATGGGCGGCGGCGCGGTGGGCCAGACCGGGGATGCGGGTCAGGTCCTCGCCCCACAGCGCGGCGTTGGACAGCACGGCGTTCACCAGCGCCACCGGGTCGCCGCCATGCGCCGCCCAAGCGCCGGACAGCGCCGTCAGCACCGCCGCATCGTCGCGGATCGGGTAGGGGCCGGCATCACGGCTGCCGCTGCACGTGCCGTCCGCCGCCAGTGTGCCCTTGTAGAAGCGCAGCAGGGCGGCCAGCGAGAAGGACAGGCCGTCCGGCGCCTCGCCATGGGCGCCGGCGTAATCCTTAAGACTGGGCAGGACGCGGACCTGCCACTTCGACACCGAGTTCAGCGAGATGGCGATCAGCTCGTGCCGGATGTAGGGGTTGCCGAAGCGCTCCATGATGGTGCGGGCGTAGTCCTGGCGCTCGGCGTCCGGCAGCGGGACGAAGGGCACGATCTCCCCGAACATCACCGTGTTCAGGTAGGCGGACAGGGTGGCGTCGTCCATCATGCCCTTCACCGTGTCAACCCCCGCCACGAAGGCGGCGAGCGCGCCGGCGGTGTGGACACCGTTCAGGATGCGCACCTTGCGGGTGCGGTAGGGCTTCAAGTCGTCGGTCCAGACCACGTTCAGCCCGGCCTTGTGCAGCGGGAACTCCTCGGCCAGTGCCGCCGGGCCTTCGATGACCCAGACATGGAAGGGCTCGCCGGCCACGGCCAGCGGGTCCTCATAGCCCCACGTTGCGGCGAGTGTCGCGGCCTCGTCGCGCGGGTAGCCGGGGACGATGCGGTCGACCAGCGTGTTCAGGAAGTGGTTGTGCGCCTCGACCCAGGCGGCAAAGCCGGACTCCAGGCCCCAGCGCTTGGCGTGGGCCAGAACGATCCGCTTCAGCTTGGCGCCGTTGGCCTCGATCAGTTCACAGGGCAGCAAGACGAGGCCGCTCTCCGGCGTGCCGCCCAGCGCGGTGAAGCGGGCGTGCAGAAGGGCCGCGACCTTGGCCGGGAAGCTCTGCGGACAGGTGCCGGGGGTGTAGGGCTCCGTCACGTCGGCGATGCCGGCCTCCGTCGTGTTGGACACCAGGAAGCGCAACGCCGGGGACGTGGCGAGGGCCAGCATGCGGTCCCACTCCGCATAGGGGTTCAGCGCCTCGGACACGCAGCTCACCACCCGGCGGGTTTCGACCTCCTTGCCCTGCTCGATGCCGCGCAGCAGGACGGTGTAAAGCCCCTCCTGCGCGGTCAGAAGACCGGCGACGCCCTGGTCCAGCGGCTGGGCGACGGCGACCCCGGCGCTCATCAGCCCGGCGCCGTTGGCGACGTCCACCATCCAATCGACGAAGCCGCGCAGGAAGTTGCCGTCGCCGATTTGAAGGACGGTGACGGGGAGCCGCGGGGCGCCCGCCGTGTGCGCCACATCGACGGCGCCGGCGGCGAGCGAGTCACGGGAGAGAAGAGGCATGACGGAAGGTCCTTTGGGAATCGGAGTTCAGGCGACGCCGAAGCGGTAGACGATGCGGCCCGCATACCACTGGCCGGGGGCCAGCGCGGTGGAGGGGAAGGACGGGATGTTGACGGCGTTGGGGAAGTGCGACGGCTCCAGGCAGAAGGCGCTGTGCCGGGTGTAGAGTGTGCCGCCCTTGCCGAGGTCGCGCGGTGTCTGGCCGTCCAGGAAATTGCCGGTGTAGACCTGCAGGCCGGGTTCGGTGGAGAGGACCTCCAGCACCCGCCCGCTGCCCGGATGGACGACGCGGGCGTGCAGTCCCAGCGCACCCTCCGGCTTGTCCACCGCGTAATGCAGGTCGTAGCCCTTGCCGAGCGCCAGCATCGGATGGTCGGCGCCGATCCGCGCGCCGAAGGCGGCGGGGCTGCGGAAGTCGAGGGGCGTGCCGGTCACGTCCACCAGCTCCCCGGTGGGGACGGCGGTGGCGTCGAGCGCCAGATAGCGGCTGCCGTTGACCGTCGCCACATGGTCGAGGATGGAGGATCCGGCGTCGCCCGACAGGTTGAAGAAGGTGTGGTCGGTGAAGTTCGCCACGGTCGCCTTGTCCGCCGCGACGGCGGTCCAGGCGATGGTCAGGGCGTTGTCCTCGTCCAGCGCATAGACCAGCCGGACGGGCAGGGTGCCGGGAAAACCCTCCTCCCCGTCCTGGAAGACGTGGGTCAGCTCCAGGCTCGTCTCGTCCAATGGACGCGCGGCGAAGGTGCGGAAGCGCGAGCCGCGCTGGCCGCCGTGCAGCGTGTTGGGCGGCGCGTTGACGGCGGTGCGGTGCTCCACCCCGTCCAGCGTGAAGCGTCCGCCGCCGATGCGCCCGCAATAGCGCCCGATGAAGGAGCCCATGGAGGGCTGGCCGGCCATGGTCCGCTCCAGCGTCTCGTAGCCCTGCACCACGTCGCCGAGGGCGCCGTCGCGGTCGGGCGCCAGGATCTGGACGATCTTGCAGCCGTAATTGGTGATGCGGACGGTCATGCCCCGGCTGTTTCGCAGGGTGAACAGGTCGGTCGGCGTGCCGTCGATGGTGGCGCGGAAATCCTCGCGCCGGAGGTCGGCATAAGGCGTCATGGCGTGGGTGCCCCTTGGACCGGAAAGATGCCGAAAGGATATTGGATATATTAATATATCAGTTATAGGGGCGGAAGGAGAAAAGCGCCCGCCGCCGGAGCGGGCGCTTTTGCCGCACGTGGGCGGCTTGGCGGCGGCTTGGCGGCGTCAGCGGGCCAGGGCTGCGCCCAGCGCCGCGACGTCGATCTGGTGGGTTCGGAGAATCGTGTGCTCCGCGTAGCCGAGGCGGCGGTTGATCGCCAGCATCGGCCCGTTCGTCGCCGCGTTGCGGGTGATCATCAGCCGGACGGAGGGCCGGGCGGAGCGGACATGCCGCAGCAGGGCGGCCTTCAGCCCCTTGCCCACCCCCAGCCCGCGCCGGTCACGGCGCACGCCGGTGACGATCTGATGGACCCGGTCCGTCATCTCCGGGTGCCAGAAAACGTCGCTGAAGGCGATCACCGACCCGTCGGCGTCGCGCAGCACGACCATGTGGTGCTCCACCTGCTGGTACCGGATGTTGCCCTTCCATTCCATGGCCATCGCCATCGTCACCGGGATCAGCGGCTGGTCCAGACGGTCGCGCGGCAGGTCGGGCAGCAGGGCGTTGTGCAGCGGCAGGATCGCTTCGAATTCCGCGTCCGGGACCTCGCCGGCGTGGATGGTTTCCGTCAGGCCGGGAACCGCAAGGGGCATCGCCGCATGCCAATCCTCCACCATCGCCCAATCGACGCCGTCCAGCGACAGCCGGCTGTCCACCGACCGCAGCCGTTCGTCGGCCCCGATGGCGCGGAGGAAGCCGTGGCCGTCCGCGTCGTCGGTGACCAGGGTCAGCAGGCTCTTCCCGTGCGCGATCATCAGGCCGTGGATTTCCGCCAGCAGCCGCCGGCCGATTCCCTGCCGTCGCCACTCCTTCAGCACGAAGCCGTCGGCGTGCAGGTGGGGCAGCGCCGCCCGGATGTCCGGCTGGTCGGGATTGGGCAGGAAGGCGCCGACGATGCCGACGATCCGCCCCTCCGCCCGCGCCACCCAGTGGACATTGCGTCCGAAGGCGCTTGGCCGACGCTCCAGCGCTTCGAACCAGGCGTCGGAGGGCGGGAGATCGTCCGCGTCGGACTGCGCGTGCCGCACCCGGCGGAAAACATGCCGCTCCGCCCACAATTCCGGCGGAGCGCTGTGCGGGTCGAAGGGAAGAATATCGAACGCGGGCGGAGCGGTCATGAACACCCTCGGCGGAACCGATGCACGGAACGCGGGAGTGTGCGGTGTGTCGCCACGCCCCGGGGCTGTGTCGGATCGTCGCAAGCCGAGGGGCACAGACGTTGCCCCGGCCCGTCGACCGGGCCGGGGCAGTTCGCGGAACACAGGAAGGGGCTGTCCTACCCGGCGGTTACCAGGCCGGGACCACCGCGCCCTTGAAGCGGTCGAGGATGAACTGCTTCACCTCGTCGCTCTGATACACCTTCACCAGCGTGGCGACCCACGGCTTGTCCTGGTCGGCCTTGCGGACGGCGATGACGTTGGCGTAGGGGCTCTCGCTGGCCTCTCGGGCGATGGCGTCCTTGTTCGGGTCCAGGCCGGATTCCATGGCGAAGTTGGTGTTGATGACCGCCACGGTCACGTCGTCCAGCGAACGCGGGAGCTGGGCGGCGTCCAGCTCCAGGATCTGGAGCTTCTTCGGGTTCTCGGCGATGTCGAGCGGCGACGCCTTCAGGCCGGCGCTCTCCTTCACCTTGATCAGCCCCTTGGCCTGGAGCAGCAGCAGGGCGCGGCCGCCGTTGGTCGGGTCGTTGGGGATGGAGACCTTGGCGCCGTCGGGCAGCTCGTCCAGGCTCTTCACCTTCTTCGAGTAGACGCCCATCGGGAAGATCACCGTCTTGGCGACGCTGACCAGCTCGTAGCCGCGGTCCTTCACCTGGTTGTCCAGGTAGGGCTGGTGCTGGAAGGAGTTGGCGTTCAGGTCGCCCTGGGCCAGCGCCTGGTTCGGGATGACGTAGTCGGAGAACTCCAGAACCGTCAGGTCGAGGCCCTCCTTGGCGGCCAGCGGCTTCACCTTCTCCAGGATCTGGCCGTGCGGGCCGGGGGTGACGCCGATCTTCAGGGCTTCGGCCGACGCGCCGACGGCGGTCGCCAGGGTCGCGATGCCGGCCACCAGACCAAAGGCCGCGCCGAGCACACGGGTACGGACCATCTCCAACTCCTCAGGACTTCAGGTTGCGTTTGTTGACGCGGCGGGCGATCCAGTCGCCCGTCGATTGAACGATCTGCACCAGCACGATCAGCACGACGACCACGGCCAGCATGACCTCCGGCAGGAAGCGCTGGTAGCCGTAGCGGATGCCGAGGTCGCCCAGCCCGCCGCCGCCGACCGCGCCGACCATGGCCGAATAGCCGATCAGGCTGACCACCGACAGCGTCAGGCCCAGCGCGATGGCGGGCATCGCCTCCGGCAGCAGGACCTTGCGGATGATCTGGAAGGGCGTGGCGCCCATGGACTGCGCCGCCTCGATCAGGCCGCGGTCCACCTCGCGCACGGCGCCCTCGACGATGCGGGCGATGAAGGGCACGGCGGCGACCGTCAGCGGCACGATGGCCGCGGCGGTGCCGATGGAGGTGCCGGCGATCAGCCGGGTGAAGGGGATGATCGCCACCACCAGGATGATGAAGGGGGTGGAGCGCGTCATGTTCACCAGCACGCCGGCGACCCGGTTGAAGGCGAGATTCTGCAGCAGCTCTCCCCGGCCGGTGACGGCCAGGAGCACGCCCAGCGGAAGGCCCAGCGCCGTGCCCAGAAGGCCCGACACCGCCACCATGTAGAGCGTGTCGAGAAGCGCCTTAAACAGCAGCGCGTAGATTTCCGGGGACAGCATGACCGAGCACCTCGACACCGAGCTTGTTGACGTTCAGGAGGCTGATGGCCGCCTCGATGGACTGCGGGTTGCCGATGGCCTCCACCACCAGCGTTCCGAAGGGCGCGCCCTGGATCTCGTCGATCTGGCCGTGCCAGATGTTCAGGTCCAGGTTCAGCTTGCGGCTGATCGCGCTGATCACCGGGGAGGTCGCGCGCTCGCCCGTGAAGGTGATGCGCAGCACCATGTTCGACCCCGGCACCGGCGTCGCCGACAGGCGGGCGCGCAGACTGTCCGGGATGCCGCGGTTGATGACCGGATCGACGAAGGTCTTCGTCGTCTCGTGCTTGGGGTGCGCGAAGATGTCGAAGACCGGCCCCTGCTCGATGATCCGCCCGTTCTCCATCACCGCCACCTTGTGGCAGATCTCCTTGATGACGGCGATCTCGTGGGTGATCAGGACGATGGTCAGCCCCAGCCGCTTGTTGATGTCGGCCAGCAGGTGGAGGATCTGGGTCGTCGTCTCCGGATCGAGGGCGGAGGTCGCCTCGTCCGACAGCAGCACCTTGGGCTTGCTGGCCAGGGCGCGGGCGATGCCGACGCGCTGCTTCTGCCCGCCCGACAGCTCCGCCGGGTAGCGGTCGCGCTTGTCGGTGAGGCCGACGAGGTCGAGCAGCGGCTCCACCGTCGCGCGGATCTGCGCCTTCGCCACCCCGGCCAGCTCCAGCGGCAGGGCGACGTTGTCGAACACCGTGCGCGAGGACAGCAGGTTGAAGTGCTGGAAGATCATGCCGATGGTGTGCCGCGCCGCGCGCAGCTCGCGCGGCGACAGGGCGGTGACGTCCACCCCGTCGACCAGCACGCGGCCCGATGTCGGCTTCTCCAGCAGGTTCACGGTGCGCAGCAGCGTGGATTTGCCGGCGCCCGAACGGCCGATGATTCCGTAGATCTCGCCGCGCCCGATGGTCAGGTCGATGTCGGCGAGCGCCTGGACCGGCTGGCCGGTGCCGCGGGACGGGTAGGTTTTCTGAAGCTGTTCGAAGGTTATCATACGCTCTTGGCCTCCCGACGCGCGCCCAGATCGCGGGCCGCGTCGCGCAGGACGGTCTTCTGGATTTTACCGGTCGATGTCTTCGGCAGATCGCTGAACACAACGGTGCGCGGGACCTTGTAGTGCGCAATGCGGTCGCGGCACCATTGAATTATGTCGGACTCAGAGGGGCGCGCGGCGCCGGGCTTCACCGTCACGAAGGCGCAGGGGCTCTCCCCCCAACGGTCGTCGGGGCGGGCGACCACGGCGGCCTCCAGAACGGCGGGGTGCCGGTACAACGCTTCCTCCACCTCCAGGGACGAGATGTTCTCGCCGCCGGATATGATGATGTCCTTGCTGCGGTCCTTCACCTCGATATAGCCGTCGGGGTGCAGCACGCCCAGATCCCCGGTGCGGAACCAGCCGTCCTTCAGCGCCTCCCTCGTCGCCGCGGGGTTCTTCAGATAGCCCTTCATCACCGTGTTGCCGCGCAGCGCGATCTCGCCGATGGTCTGGGCGTCGGCGGGCACCGGCCGGCCGGTCTCGCGGTCGAGCACGGTCGCGTCCTCCACCGCGACGTGGTTCACTCCCTGCCGGGCGAACTGCAGCGCCAGCCCGTCGGCGTCGAGATGCTCCCAGCCGTTCTGCGGGGCGCAGACGGTGGCCGGGCCGTAGCATTCGGTCAGCCCGTACATGTGCACCACCTCGAAGCCCAGTGTCGCCATGCCGGCGAGGACCGCGGAGGGAGGGGCGGCGCCGCCGGTGCCCACGACGACGCGGCGGGGGGCGGACCGCCGCACCGCCGCCGGGGCGTGGATCAGCATGTTCAGCACGATCGGCGCGCCGCACAGATGGGTGACGCCCTGCTCCGCGATGGCGTCGAAGATCGCCGCCGGCTCCACCCGGCGCAGGCAGACATGGGTGCCGCCCGCGGCGGTGACCGCCCAGCTGTAGGTCCAGCCGTTGCAATGGAACATTGGCAGCGTCCACAGGAAGACGCTCTCGGGCCGGACGTTCAGGGTGAAGGCGTTGCCCAGCGCGTTCAGGTAAGCGCCGCGGTGGTGGTAGACGACGCCCTTGGGGTTGCCGGTGGTGCCGCTGGTGTAGTTCAGCGCGATGGCCTGCCACTCGTCGTCCGGTCCGCGCCAGGGCGCGGGGTCGGCGGCGGCAAGGAAGTCCTCATACTCCACGGCACCCAGCGACGGCGCGTCGGGCGCCTGCTCGTCGGCGATTTCCACCAGCGTGATCGGGCGCTCCGTCCGGGCGAGCGCCGCCTTGGCGACCGGCGACAGCTCGCGGTCGACGATCAGCAGCTTGGTCTCGCTGTGGTCGAGGATGAAGGCGATGGCCGCGGCGTCCAGCCGGGTGTTCAGCGCGTTCAGGACCGCGCCGGCCAGCGGCACCGCGTAATGGGCCTCCAGCAGCGCCGGGACGTTGGGCGCCTGCACCGACACCGTGTCGCCGCGCCCCACCCCGGCCCGCAGCAGCGCCCCGGCGAAACGCCGCACCCGGTCGTGGAACTGCGTGTAAGTGATGGTGCGGCGGCCATGGACGATGGCCGGCTTGTCCGGATAGACCTTCGCCGCGCGTTTCAGGAAGCTGAGCGGGCTGAGCGGGACGTGGTTCGCGGGGTCGGGGGCGAGACCGCGGTCATAGATCGAGGCGGTGCGGCTGAACGGGCCGGTCATGACGGAGCTTCCTGAAAAGTCGAAATTTTTGCCCGTTGATACCCCTCTCCCGCCCCGGGAGAGGGAAGGGGCCCGCGCAACGCGCGGGAAGGGTGAGGGTAAAGCCGAGAATCAGCGCCTTGATCCTCGTGCGACCCTCACCCGGCCCTTCGGGCCAACCCTCTCCCGGGGCGGGAGAGGGAAGGGATGGATGACGCTCACCAGGTCGGGATGATGGTGCCGTTGAAGCGCGTGTTGATGAAGTCGCGCACCTCGGCGGAACGGTACAGCTCGATGAAGCGCTTGATCGCCGGGTCCTCGGCGCGGTCCTTGCGGACGGCCCAGACGAGGTGCCATTTCGACTGGTCGTCCTCCAGAACCAATGCGGTCTTGGGGGTAAGGCCCGCCAGGACCGCGTAGTTCAGCGTGATGACCGAGGCGTCAACGTCGTCCAGCGAGCGCGGAAGCTGGGCGGCGTCCAGCTCCACCAGCTTGATCTTCTTCGGGTTGGACGCGATGTCGGCGATGGAGGTGTTCAGGCCCGCCCCGTCCTTCAGCCCGATCACCCCAGCCTTGGCCAGCAGGAACAGGGCGCGGGCGCCGTTGGTCGGGTCGTTGGGGATGGAGACGCTGGCCCCCTCCTTCAGGTCGGCCAGCGACTGGACCTTCTTCGCGTAGATGCCCATGGGCACGACGATGCTCTTGGCGACCGGCACGATGTCGTAGCCGCGCTGCTTGATCTGGTTGTCCAGGAAGGGCTGGTGCTGGAAGTTGTTGGCGTCGATGTCGCCGGACTGCAGCGCGGCGTTGGGCATGTTCCAGTCGGTGAACTCGATCACCTCCGCCTTCAGGCCTTCCTTGGCGGCGATCTTCGCCGTGTATTCCAGGATCTCGCCATAGGGACCGGCGGACACGCCGAGCTTCAGGGCCGCAGCGCCGGCGCCGGTGGAGACAGTGAGAAGGGCGGCGGTGACAATGGACGTCAGAAAGGCTTTCACGGAACGGGTCCTCTGTGCGCGGTGTGGAATGGTCGGATCGGGCGCGGGGTCGGTGTGAAATGCGGGCGCGCGATCAGCGCCGCCGCACGCCGGAGCGCCGGGCCGCCAACTGTTTGGCGGCTCGCTCCGCCTGTCCGACGTTGCGGAAGGTCTGGCGGTCGAGGTCCTTGAAGGACCAGTCGGACACGAAGAAGGTGAAGCCGCCCTGGCCGGCGACGACGATGCCGGCGGACCGGCCCTGGACCTCGATGGCGTAGGCGTTGGAGGTGCTCATGACGGTGTTCTCCCTCGGCCCGCGGCGCTGTGGCGCGCGGGTTTCATGCGGATCGGATGCTGGTTTGGACGGGTTGGCGCGCTGAGGTCAGCGGCGACACGAGGCGTTGCGCATTCGGCAACACAGGCCCGTCACGGTGCCGGTCCGATCGGATGGGGAGGGGTTGGTCATCATGGTCATTCCGGTCACTCCTTTCAGAGTTCCACGACCGGTATCGTGGCGCTTTAGCGTTTGGTGACGCGGCGCAAGCTGGCGATCAAATTGCCGCGGGGCGCCCCCCTTGGGCGTCCGGCTTTTTATCTACAATGCGAGTGGGCATTCGGTCAAGGCGGAAAGTGAATTGATTTTGTGAAAATGCGCATACAGCAATTAATTTCTGTTGATTAGTCGCCCTTGCCATGATGGTTGCCATGATGGCCGGGCCTCACCGTTGGCCGTCTTCGCGCGCCGTCTCCCGCGGACGGCTCTGCGCGTAGTGCAGCGACAGGGCGCGGATCTGCTCCTCCGTCAGATTGCGCACAGCGGCGCCCATGATCCGGGACAGCGGCGTGTCGCCGTGCGCGTCCCTCTGCCAGAGGCGGAGCTGGTCGGCGATGTAGCTCGCGTGCTGCCCGTCGAGGCGGGGGTAGCGCGGATCGCGGTCCGCGCCGTGGCAGCCGGAGCAGGCCGGAACCCCGGTGTCGCGGTCGCCGGACTCGGCCAGCCGGGCGCCCAGTTCCAGCAGGGCCGGATCGGCGTCGGCGGGCGGGGGCGGGTAGGGCGCCGTCTGCCCCGCATAATGGTCGGCGAGGCCGCGTAGGATCGACTCGTCCAGTCCGGCGGCCACCGGCTGCATGATGCCGCTGTGCCGCCCGCCCTCGGCGTAGGCCTTCAGCGCGTGGAAGAGATACGCGGCGTTCTGGCCGGACAGGCGGGGGAAGGCGGCGGCGCTGTCCCCGGGACCGCCCCCGGCGCCGTCATAGCCGTGGCAGCGGGCGCAATTATCCAGCACCTCGCGGGCGGGGCCGTCCAGCATCACCAGATCGCTCAGCGCCGAGCGGTCGCCGTCCGGCTGCGTCTCCCCGAAGGCCAGACGGCGGTACTCCTCGGCGCTCATGCCGTCGAGCCGGCGCAGGAAGGCGGCCACCGCCCAGGGCTCGTCGTCGCGCGCCTGTGCCGGCCAGGCGGGCATGCCGGCGTATTTGATGCCGTTGTAGGTGATCCAATAGAGCTGCTTGTCCGTCCAGTCCCCGGCATGGCCCGGCAGGAAGGGCGGGGTGGGCAGCATGTGGCGCGAGATCGGGTTGCGCCCGACATCCGGCGCGCCGTGGCAGGGAGCGCAGCCGTCCTCGTAGTGGCCGGCGCCGCGCCGGATCAGCGCTGGATCGTCCAGGTCGGGCGGATCGCTCACGAAGGCGGCGTGCGTCTCGATGGAACTGCGCATCGCCATGCTGAAGAACCAGTGGACCGGTGGCCAGTGCTCCTTGCTGGCGGCGATGCTGTAGAGCCCCGACCAGGCGAACAGGAAGCCCCCCACCGCTTGGGCGCCCAGAACCAGCCCGATGATCGTCAGAACTCTGCGCATGGATGGGACGCTCCGGCTGTTGTGGGTGTTCGTCCCCGAATGAATGCTCCCCTGATGACCGAAGTTCCGGCGGAACCTGCGGCCTTGCCGTGAGTTTAGCCGTGCAACGACGATGCCCGCCGCCGCGGGCCAACGCCGCGAGGGGGGTGCATGGATCGCAGGTCTGGCCGCAGCGAGGGACGCAGACGGAAGTGGCGGGGGGCGGCCCTGGCCGGCGGAATGGGGCTTCTGGCGGCCTGCGAGCGGGGGCCGCAATCCGCGCTGCACCCCGCCGGGCGCAACGCGGAGGCGATCCTTGACCTGACGCTGATTCTCGTCGCCGGGGGCGGGGTCATCTTCCTTTTCGTCATGGCGCTGGCGGGGTACGCCGTCATCGCCCGGCCGGAGCGCTTCCCCGGAAGCCGCGCCTGGATCATCGGCGGCGGCGTCGTCTTTCCCATCGTCACGCTGACCGCGCTTCAGGTCTACGAGTTCGCCGTGGCCCGGCAGCTGTCGGACACCGGCGGGGTGGAGCCGCTGCGCGTTGAGGTCACCGGCTACATGTGGTGGTGGGAGGTCCGCTACCCCGGTGTTGGGGAGGGGGGTGAGGTGCTGCGCACCGCCAACCGCCTCGTCATCCCGGCCGGGCGCCCGGTGGAGGTGGTGGTGACCGCGGCGGACGTCATCCACAGCTTCTGGGTGCCCAGCCTGGGCGGCAAGATGGACATGATCCCCGGCCACGAGAACCGGCTGATCCTGGTCGGCGAGCGGCCCGGGACCTACCGCGGCCAGTGCGCCGAGTACTGCGGCGCCCAGCACGCGCTGATGGCCTTCGACGTGGTGGTGGAGCCGCCCGACCGCTTCGAGGAATGGCTGGCCGCCGAGCGCCGCCCCGCCGCCGAACCCGACGGGCCGCAGCAGGCCGCCGGACGCGACGCCTTCCTGCGCGCCGGCTGCGGGTCCTGCCACACGGTGCGCGGCACGCCGGCCAACGGGGCGGCCGGGCCGGACCTGACCCATGTCGGTGGGCGCGGCGCGCTGGCCGCCGGGACGCTGCCCAACACGCCGGAGGCCCTGGCCGGCTGGATTGCCGGGGCGCAGCACATCAAGCCGGAAAACCGCATGCCGTCCTTCCCGATCCTGGGCGGCGACGATCTGCACGCCATCGCCGTCTGGCTGGAGAGCCTGAAATGACCCCGCCGCTCGACGATGCCGCCCTGCCCAACCGCCTGCCGCGCCCGAAGGAGGAGCTGGAGGCGCTGAAGCGCGCCTGGAAACCGACCTCCGGCCTCGGCCTGCTGAAAGAGGTGAACAACAACATCATCGGGGTGATGTACATCGCCACGGCGCTGCTGTTCTTCGTCATCTCGGGCACGCTGGCGCTGGTCATGCGGACGCAGCTCGCCGTGCCGGAGAACGACGTGCTGGGGCACAGCCTCTACAACCAGTTCTTCACCGTGCACGGCACGGGCATGATGTTCCTGTTCGCCGTGCCCATCGTCGAGGCCATCGGCGTCTTCCTGCTGCCCTCCATGCTGGCGGCGCGCGACCTGCCCTTTCCGCGGCTGTCGGCCTTCGCCTTCTGGGCCTACCTGTTCGGCGGGCTGGCCTTCTTCTGCTCGCTGATCTTCGAGGTGGCGCCGGACGGCGGCTGGTTCATGTACCCGCCGCTGACCAGCATGAAGTTCTCGCCGGGCATCAACGCCGATTTCTGGCTGCTCGGAATCGGCTTCATCGAGATCTCGGCCATCGCCGGAGCCATCGAGATCATCGTCGGCATCCTGCGCACCCGTCCGCCCGGCATGACGCTCGACAAGATCCCGGTCTATTGCTGGTCGATGCTGGTCATGGCGGGAATGATCGTCTTCGCCTTCCCGGCGGTGATCATCGCGACCGCGCTGCTGGAGATCGAACGCGCCTTCGACTGGCCCTTCTTCATCGCGGAGCGGGGGGGCGACCCGCTGCTCTGGCAGCACCTGTTCTGGTTCTTCGGCCATCCGGAGGTCTACATCATCTTCCTGCCGGCGGCGGGGCTGGTGTCGATGATGGTGCCGACGCTGGCGCAAAGGCCCCTGGTCGGCCACGACTGGGTGGTGGTGGCGCTGGTCGGCACCGGCTTCTTCAGCTTCGGCCTGTGGGTGCACCACATGTTCGCCACCGGCATCCCGCCGCTGAGCCTGAGCTTCTTCTCCGCCGCCAGCATGGCCGTGTCGGTGCCCGCCGGAATCCAGGTCTTCGCCTGGATCGCCACGCTGGGCAAGGGACGGCTGCAATGGACGGTGGCGACGTGGTTTCTGCTGGGCTTCCTGTTCATCTTCGTGGCCGGCGGCCTGACCGGCGTGATGGTGGCGGTCATCCCCTTCGACTGGCAGGCCCATGACAGCTACTTCGTGGTGGCGCACCTGCATTACGTGCTGATCGGCGGCATGGTCTTCCCGGTCTTCGCCGGGCTGTATCACTGGTGGCCGACGCTGAAGGGCACCATGCTGTCGGAGCGGCTGGGGCGCTGGGCCTTCTGGATGATGTTCATCGGCTTCAACGTCGCCTTCTTCCCCATGCATGTCAGCGGCCTGATGGGCATGCCGCGCCGCGTCTACACCTACCCGGGGGATCTCGGCTGGAACGTCCTGAACATGGTCTCGACGGTGGGGGCCTTCGTGATGGCCTTCGGCGTCCTGCTGGTGCTGATCGACATGGCGCGCGACGCCTTCGGCCGGGGGCGCCCAGCGCCGGAGAATCCGTGGAAGGCGGGAACACTGGAATGGATTCCGAACGACAATTACGCAACGCGCAGCATCCCGCACGTCCGGTCGCTCTACCCGCTATGGGACAACCCGAACCTGTCGCGCGAGGTGCAGGAGGGCGCCCATTACCTGCCCGGCGCCCCGACCCGGCGGCGCGAGACCATCGTGACCAGCCCGATCGAGGCCCGGCCCCAGTATCTGATGCCGATGCCCGGCCCGCACTGGAGCCATTTCCTCGCCGGGCTGTTCACCGCCGCCCATTTCATCTGTCTGGCGGTGCAGCTCTACTGGGTGTCGCTGGTGCCGGGGGTGCTGGCCATCGCCTCGGTCTTCTGGTGGGTGTGGAGCCTCGACAAGGGGGCCGACCATCCGCCGCAGGACGTCGGCGGCGGCTGGCGGGTGCCGGTCTATCTCCAGGGATCGGAGAACCACTCCTGGTGGGGGACGGCGGTCCTGCTGCTGGTCGACGGGACGGCCTTCGCCTGCCTGTGCTTCACCTACGTCTTCCTGTGGACGGTCAGCCCGGACGTCTGGCCGGCGGGTACCGACGCCCTGCCGGGGCTGGGGTGGCTGTTCGGCGAGGCAGGTCTCTGGGTCGTGGCGGCGGGGGCGATGCTGCTGGCGAGCCGCGCCGTGGCCGGCAACCGCAACTGGGCGATGCGGAGCGCCCTGCTGGCCGGTCTTCTGCTGATTCTGGCCGCCGGGGTGGCCGAGCCCTACAACCGCATCGCCAGCGGCCTCGTGGCGTCGGAGAGTGCCTACGGCGCCATCGTCTACATGCTGGCCTCCTGGCAGCTCTTCCACGTCGTGATCCTGGTCCTGATGACCGGCTACGCGTTGGCGCGCTCCTTCGCCGGCCTGCTGCACGCGCGGCGCCGAGTCACCTTCGACAACGTGATGCTGGTGTGGCTCTACACCTGCGGGCAGGGGATCGTGTCCCTCCTGCTGGTGCATCTGTTCCCGCGTCTGGCCGTGTGAGGCGTGCCATGGAGAAAACGGCGTTCACCGCGACCTTCACCGGGATGATGTCGGCCTTCCTGATCTGGGCGGTCCATTTCGCGGCGGTCTACGGTATCAATGGGCTGATCTGCGCCCGTGCATGGGACGGGGTGGAGTTGTACGGCCACCCCGTCGCGGTGGTGCTGATCCTCGGCGCCACGGCGGTCGCCCTGCTTCTGGCAGCCGGTGTGCTGGCGGCGGCGCTGTGGGGCGCCGCTCCGGGCCGGCGGACCAGCGAGGACCCGCGCCGCTTCATCCGCCTGTTCACCGGGCTCGCCGCCGCGGGCTCGCTGGTCGCCATCCTGTGGAACGGGCTTCCTGCTTTGCAGGTGCCGGCCTGCGGCTAACCCGGCCGCCTCATTCCGGGATCAGCCGGCGGTAGAGGTGCCATGTGGCGTGGCCGAGCACCGGCATGACGATCACCAGCCCGACGAAGGCGGGCAGCGAACCGAGCAGCAGCCCGCCCGCCACGATCATTCCCCAGAGCGCCATGGGCTCGGGATTCCTCAGCGTGGCGCGGACGGAGGTGCGGATGGCCGTCGCCACGCCGACCCGGCGGTCCATGAGGAGCGGGAAGCTGACCACGCTGATCGCCAGCACCAGAACGGCGAACAGGAAGCCGACACCCATTCCCAGCACGATCATCGCCCAGCCGGCGCGGGTGGTGAACAGCGCCTGGACGAAGGCGTTCCAGCCCTCCGGCGCCAGCGGGGCGAGGGTCGCCATGTAGATGAGCTGCGCCGCCACCAGCCACAGCAGGAACACCGCCGTCAGGATCGCTCCCATCGCCAGGATCGCCCCGAAGGCCGGGGAGCGCGCCACGCCGAAGGCGTCCACCCAGGACACGGGGTCGCCCCGCTCGCGCCGGCGGCTCATCTCATAGAGGCCGACCGCGGCGAAGGGGCCGATCAGCACGAAGCCGGAAGCCAGCGGGAACAGCAGGTGCAGCGCGTTCTCGTCGAACACCACCTCGGCCAGCAGCAGCCCGACCAGCGGGTAGATCAGGGCGATGAAGAGGACGTCGGTGCGGCAGGCCATGAAATCATGGAGCCCTTTCCTCAGCGCGTCGCGCAGGTCGTCGCTGCGGATGCGCCGCACGGTCGGCTCCAGCGCCGCCCGATCCCGCGCCGGCGGGGCGATGGCGTGGCCCGCCTCGGCCAAGCCGTGGGACCAGGATTTGAAGTGAGCCGCTCCCCATTCCGCAGGGTTTCGGATGGTCATGTCCGTTCCTCCCGAACCATTCGTTCAGGGAACGCGAGCCCGCCCGTGCCCGGTCGCGGCCTTCGCTGTCGCGGCCCGGCGGTCACAGGAGATCCCGCGCCCCGCCATGCACGGATGATACGCCGACGAATGGTTGGCGGCACTGTTCATTGGGGGAGGGGAGGGCGCAGGGTGGCGCCGGGTTTTCCGGAACCGGCGCTTGTCCTATTGTCCTGACCGTACGGAGACGATACCGGGGATGGGAATGGCGGACGAGGAAGACCGCAAGGCCGTGCTGGCCCGCGTTCATGGCAAGGTGCAGGGCGTGTGGTACCGCGGCTGGACCGTGGACACGGCCAATCGGCTGGGGCTGGCCGGCTGGGTGCGCAACCGTGGCGACGGCACGGTGGAGGCTCTGTTCGCCGGCCCGGCGGACGCCGTGGACCGGATGCTGGAGGCCTGCCGCCGCGGCCCTTCCGCCGCCATCGTCAGCGACATTGCCGTCGAGCCGGCCCGCGATCCCGGTCCGGGCGTCTTCGAGCAGCGCCCGACGCTGTGACGGTGGGATGGTTAGCGTTCTGTTAGTCCGGCGGGGCTAGGCTGTCGGGCGTGGATGAGGGGTCGGATCGCCTTGCCCCCACCCCGGCCCTCCCCCGCTTTCGCAGGGGAGGGAGGATCGTCCCCTCCCCTGCGAAGCGGGGGAGGGTTAGGGTGGGGGCACTCGGGTCGGGATGAGCGGCAAAAGGCCAAAATCAGCGCTTCGCCTCCTGTGCGGCGCCCTCCTGTCGCTCGGCGTGCTGGCAACCGGAGCCGCCTGGGCCAGGGGGCCGCTTGACCGGACGGAGCCGGGGCACATGCCGCCGGTGCCACCCGGCGGCTACGACCTGCCGCTGTCGCCGCCGGTCGTCCAGTACCCGTTGCCGCCGCAATGGGTGACGATCCGCTCCACCCAGGACTGGCGGCACGCCGGCACCTTCGAGAAGGAGCTGAGCAAATCCTGCGCCTCCCGCCAGTTCCGGGAGCAAATGCCCATGCGCTACCGCGCCATCTTCAAAGGCGAGGTCCTGGGCGTCGCCTTCGGTCACGGCCTGAACCTGCACGACCCGAAGAAGCAGGCGAACCGCAAGCTGATCTACCTGTTCCGCAACGGCGACAGCACCGGCTGCACCATCGTGTCGATCACCAACGAGGATCTGCGCGTCCTCAACGACGCGCAGCCCGCCGGGGCGCCGAAGCGGTAGGGCTCATTCCCCTTCCGGCCCGCCGCCGAAGACCTCCGCGAAGCTGGCGATCAGGGCGGCGTCCACATCCTCCATGGCGACGAGATGGCCGAGCGCGACGATGGAGGTCACCCCATGCTCGCTGATGCCGCATGGGACGATGCCGGCGAAGTGCGACAGGTCCGGCTCCACGTTCAGGGCGACGCCATGGAAGCTGACCCAGCGGCGCACCCGCACGCCGATCGCGGCGATCTTGTCCTCCTGGCCGGGGGCGCCGCCGTAAGGTCCCTTGTCCACCCAGATGCCGACGCGGCCCTCCCGCCGCTCGCCGCGGATGTTGAAGGCGGCCAGCGTGCGGATCAGCCACTCCTCCAGATCCTGGACGAAGGCGCGGATGTCGGCGCCGCGCGTCTTCAGGTCGAGCATCACATAGGCCACGCGCTGCCCCGGCCCATGGTAGGTGAACTGCCCGCCGCGCCCGGCCTGATAGACGGGGAAGCGGCCCGGCTCCAGCAGGTCTTCCTCCCGCGCGCTGGTTCCGGCGGTGTAGAGGGGCGGGTGCTCCAGCAGCCAGACCAGCTCCGGCGCGGTGCCGGCGCGGATGGCCTCGACGCGCGCCTCCATCTCGGCCAGCGCGTCGGGGTAGGGGACGGGCGTGTCGCTGATGCGCCACTCCACCGCCCTGGCCGGGGCGGGAACGGCATCGCCGATGGCGTCGGGGGCGGGCGGAACGGGGGCGGTGAGGTCGGTCATCCCGACGTTATGAACTTTCTTTGGCAAAAACGCGAGACGCCGCTTGATCGGTCGTTGGGGATCTGCTATTCCCCCGCTCCACCCGATGACGGGAGTGATCCTGTCGTCGGTTCTACCAGCCTTGTGCGGTCGTGGCGGAATTGGTAGACGCGCAGCGTTGAGGTCGCTGTGGCAGAGATGCCGTGGAAGTTCGAGTCTTCTCGACCGCACCATCCCCCCGAAACGGGGGATCAGGCAAACAAACGAAAAGCCCGCCGGTCCATCGGACCACAGCGGGCTTTTTCGTTTTCAGGCCGCCCGGATCAGGGCTGTTTCTTTCGGGCCGCTCCGCCTCAGCGGAACTCCACATACTGGTCGAGCGCCACGCGCCGCATGGTCTGCACGATGTAGGGCTGCGCGTTGTGCACCGTCACCAGCCCCTTGGCGTCGCGGCAACGGTTGGCAAGGACGAACAGCATGCCGATTGCCGCGGAGTCGAGAAAGGTCAGATAACGCAGGTCCAGCCGCACCTCGGGCCGCGCGCCGATGTCCCAATCCGCCAGCAGGTCGTGGAACTTGCGGCTGTCGTCGTAGGTGAAACGCCCCGACAGCATGATCCCCTCCTGACCGTCGATGTCGGTGTAGGCGTACTCCATCGTCACATCCGCTGGCCGGTGGTGTCGGTTCTTCTCGGGCTGCGCGAGGTGGAAAGCCCCGCGCGCATTATGGGTGCACGAATTGTGAAGCCCGCGCAAGCAATTGCGCGCAAGGCCGGAGGGCCCGGACCGGTCCGCCGGGCTGGACAAAACAGCGGCACACCTATATTCGGTGGGCGCCCCGGCGGGATTCCGCGAGGGCTCCCCACCAACCCGCAAACGCCGGTGCGCCATGGTCGGCCGATCGCAGGACCATGCCGTCACGCCGCATTGCCATCGTAAAGGGAGGGTGCCGCCATGCACACCGACCGCCAGGAACCGGATCGTATCCAGGACGATGTGCCGCACCCGGCCGAACGCCCCGCCCCGCCCCGCGAGGACGGCGAGGAGGAGCGCGCCTACGGTGTTGAGCCGGAGTTCGTGGAGGAGATCGTCGAACGGCTGCACGCCGGACGGCGCGACGATCTGCGCGCCGAGCTGGACACGCTGCACCCTGCCGACATCGCCGACCTGATCGAACAGCTCGGCCACGACGACCGCGAGGCGCTGGTCGGCGTCCTGCGCCCCGACTTCGACGGCGAGGTGCTGAGCTACCTCAACCCCGATCTCCGCGAGGAGATCGTCGAGCTGTTCGAGCCGAAGGAGCTGGCCGCCGCCGTCGCGGAGCTGGACACCGACGACGCCGTCGACGTCATCGAGGACCTGGACGAGGACACCCGGCGCGAGGTTCTGGAGAATCTGCCGGCCGCCGACCGCGCGCTGGTCCAGGAGAACCTGACCTACGACGAATACACCGCCGGCCGCCTGATGCAGCGCGATCTGGTGGCGGTCCCGCAGTTCTGGACGGTGGGCAAGACCATCGATTATGTCCGCGCCACCACCGATGAGCTGCCGGAGGACTTCTACGACATCTTCGTCGTCGATCCGATGCACCGGGTGGTCGGGGCGGTGCCGCTGTCGCGCCTGCTGCGCCAGAAGCGGTCCGTCCGCATCGCCGATCTGGTGACGGAGGAGGTGGACACCATCCCCGCCACCATGGACCAGGAGGAGGTGGCGAACCTGTTCCGCCAATACGCCCTGGTCTCCGCCCCCGTGGTGGATGCCGGCGGGCGGCTGATCGGCGTCATCACCGTCGACGACGTGGTCCACATCATCGACGAGGAGGCCGAGGACGACATCGGCAAGCTGGGCGGCGTCGGCGACACCTCGATCTACCGCTCGGTGCTGGAAACCTCGCGCTCGCGCATTTCCTGGCTGGGGCTGAACCTGTTCACCGCCTTCGCGGCGGCGGGCGTCATCTCGCTGTTCGAGGCGACCATCGAACAGATCGTGGCGCTGGCCGTGCTGATGCCGATCACCGCCTCGATGGGCGGCAACGCCGGGACCCAGACGCTGACCGTGGCGGTGCGCGCCCTGGCGACGCGCGAGCTGTCGTCCTCCAACGCGCCCCGCGTGGTGGGCAAGGAGGTTCTGGTCGGTCTGCTCAACGGCGCCGTCTTCGCCACGCTGGTGGGGGCCATCGCCGCAACGTGGTTCGAGCCGATGATCGGCTTGGTCATCGGCTGCGCCATGGTCATCAACCTGTTCGTCGCCGGGCTGTGCGGGGTGCTGATTCCCATCGGGCTGGACCGGCTGGGCGTCGATCCGGCGGTGGCGAGTTCGGTCTTCCTGACCACCATGACCGACGTCATCGGATTTCTGTCCTTCCTGGGGCTGGCGTCGCTTTTGTTGTTGTGACCAACGAAAAGGGGCTTGCCAAAGGCGGCTCTCTTCCGGATGATCCGGGCATTGGCTGGGGTGCCGTGCGGGATGCGCTCGCGCGGCTGAGATCACACCCATCGAACCTGTCTGGATAATGCCAGCGAAGGGAGCCGCCGCATGGTATCCGCGCCCTTATTTCATTCTGATTCCGCAAAACCCACCGTCGCCGTGATCGGCGCCGGGGTGATCGGCCTGTCCATCGCCTGGAGGCTGGCCGCCGCCGGCTGCCGGGTCGAGGTCTTCGACCGCGGCGCCGCCGGCCGGGGCGCCAGCCACGCCGCGGGGGGCATGCTCGCCGCCTGCGTGGAAACCGAACCCGGCGAAGAGAACCTTCTGCCGTTGACCCGCGCCTCGCAGGACCTGTGGCCCGCCTTCGCGGCGGAGCTGGAGGCCGCTTCCGGCATGGCGGTGGACCTGCGCGGCGAAGGCACGATGGTCATCGCGTTGAACGCCGACGATGCGGCCAAGGTGCGCTTCCTGCACGACTTCCAGACCAAGCTCGGCCTGCCGGTGGAATGGCTGAGCGGGGCGGAGGTGCGGCGGCGCGAGCCCTATCTCCAGCCGGGCGTCGCCGGCGCGCTGTTCTGCGCCGGCGACCATCAGGTCGACAACCGCAAGGTCGCCGCCGCCCTGCACGCCGCCGCCCTGCGGGCCGGCGCCGTCGTGCACGAGTACGCCGAGGTGTCCCGCATCGAGGTCCGCGGCGGCCGGGCCGTCGGCGTCCAGGTCGGCGACCGGTTGTTCGAGGCCGACCGGGTGGTTCTGGCCGCCGGGGCGTGGTCGGGCTGGATCGACGGGCTGTCCCCGGCGGTGCGTCCGCCGGTGCGCCCGGTGAAGGGGCAGATGCTCTGCCTGCGCATGGACGCCCGGCTGCCGCTGCTGCGCCATGTGGTGTGGACCCCCGGCACCTACCTGATCCCGCGGCTGGACGGGCGGCTGCTCGTCGGCGCCACGACGGAGGAGCGCGGGTTCGACGACCGGCTGACCGCCGGGGGCCAGTTCGCCCTGCTGGAAGGGGCGTGGCGCGCCCTGCCGGGCATCGCCGAGCTGCCCATCGAGGAGGCGTGGGCCGGTTTCCGTCCGGGGACCCGCGACGACGCCCCGATCCTCGGCCTCTCGGAGGTGGAGGGGCTGGTCTACGCCACCGGGCACCACCGCAACGGCATCCTGCTGACCCCGGTCACCGCGGATTCGGTGGCGAGGCTGGTCCTGACCGGGGAGGCCGATCCGGTGATCCGTCCCTTCGCACTCGACCGTTTCGCCCAGCCCAAGGGAGCCGCGGCATGAGCGCCCGCATCCGTGTCAACGGGCGGGAGGAGGACCTCGCCGTCCCCACCGTCGCCGCCCTGCTGGCCGGGCGGGGGATCGCCGCGGGCACACGCGGGGTCGCGGTCGCCCTGAACGGCGCCGTCCTGCCGTCCCGCCGCTGGGACGAGACGCCCCTGTCCGCGGGCGACGCCCTGGAGATCATTCGCCCCGTACAGGGCGGCTGAGCTTTCCACCCGCCGCGCCCTCTCGATCGTTATTCCCGCAAAGGCGGCGCCCAATCCCTCTCCCGTCCCGGGAGAGGGGGCCCGCGCAGCGGGCGGGTGAGGGTCATGCGAGGATCAAGGCGCTGATCCTTGGCGGCACCCTCACCCTTCCCACGCTTCGCGCGGGTCCCTTCCCTCTCCCGGGGCGGGAGAGGGGATATCAATTATCGAGGAAACATCCATGAACGACACGCTCACCATAGCGGGCCGTGAGTTCCGCTCGCGCCTGTTTCTCGGCACCGCCGGCTACCCGAACCAGCAGGTCATGCTCGACGCGCTGGAGGCCAGCGGCAGCGAGCTGGTCACGCTGGCCATCCGCCGCATCAGCCTGGACGGCTATTCGGAAAGCCTCGTCGACGTCATCGGTGACCGCGCCGGGCTGCTGCCCAACACCGCTGGCTGCCTGACCGCCAAGGAGGCGGTGCTGACCGCGCAGCTTGCCCGCGAGGCGCTGGGTGTGGACTGGATCAAGCTGGAGGTCATCGGCGACCGCGAGCTGCTCTACCCCGACGTCGAGGAGCTGCTGCGCGCCACCGAGGAATTGGTGGCCGACGGCTTCACCGTTCTGCCTTACTGCAACGACGATCCGGTGACCTGCCGCAAGCTCGCCGATCTGGGCGCGGCGGCGGTGATGCCGCTGGGCGCCTTCATCGGCTCCGGCCTGGGCATCCGCAACCCGCACGCCATCGAGACGATCTGCGCGCGCAGCCCGGTGCCGGTGGTCCTGGACGCCGGGATCGGGACGGCGTCGGACGCCGCCCTGGCGATGGAATTGGGCTGCGCCGCCGTCCTGCTGAACACCGCCGTGTCGAAGGCGCGCGATCCGGTGCGCATGGCGGCGGCGATGCGCGACGCGGTGGCGGCGGGGCGGGCGGCCCGTCTGGCCGGGCGCATGCCGAAACGCGCCTTCGCGGAGGCGTCGAGCCCGCAGCTCGGCTTGATCGGAACGTAAGGCTGGCGCAGGGTAGGGCCATCTGATTTCACCCACCCCCGAAAACGATCAGAGAGACCCGAGACGTGCCCAAGACCTTCGAACCGCGCGATCCGGACTGGGAGACGCGCTGCCGCGCCAGCTTCGCGCTTCAGCCGATCTGCAAGACGCTGGGGATCGAGCTGACGCGGCTGGAGCCCGGCTTTTGCGAGATGCGCCTGCCGTTCCGCGCCGACCTGACGCAGCAGCACGGCTTCTTTCACGCGGGCATGGTCAGCACGCTGGCCGACAACGCCGGGGGCTACGCCGGCTACACGCTGATGCCGGCGGGCAGCGAGGTCCTGGCGGTGGAGTTCAAGGTCAATCTGATGGCGCCGGCCAAGGGCGAGGTGATGATCGCCCGCGCCCGCGTGTTGAAACCGGGCCGCACCCTGACCGTCACCAGCGTCGAGATCTCGATGCTCGACGGCGGGATGGAGAAGGACTGCGCCATCATGCAGCAGACCCTGTTCTGCCAAGCCCCCGCCTGACCCGCCCCATCCCCTTCCATCCGATCCAGGAGGTTCGCATGCCGCTGTCGCGTCTTTTCGGTGCCGCGTTGGTCGCGGGCGCCGCCACCGTCGCCCTGGCCCAGCCGGCCCTTGCCCAGAAGAAGGAGCCGCCGGCCTGCGGCGCCGTGTCCTTCCGCGCCATCGCCCCCGGCGCGCCGGACGGCGAAACCGACGCCGGCCTCTACAAGTCCCGATTCGGCAAGATCGAGGTGAAGGCCGAGGTCAAGGGCGGGCAGGCCACCAACTACTACATGGTGCTGAACGGCAAGCGCATCGACGCGTCGGCCAACCCGCCCAAGGCCGCCGATTCCTGCCTGAAGTCCAAGAGCGTCAAGCTGCCCTACCAGAAGCAGGCGGCGGGCGCCTGCACCGGCAACCGCTTCCGCGTGGTCATCGACCGCTCCGGCAAGCAGCCGGTGGCCCTGTTCTTCGGCCTGCACGGCGACGATTGGGCCTATTGCAGCGGCACGACGCTGGAAAAGGGCGCCTGACGAGACCTGTAGGACGCGACCGGGAGACCGCGCATGACCGGCACCATCGCCCATCTGTCCGCCGCGGGGCTGTTCCTGCTGCTGACGCATTTCGGCATTTCCAGCACGCCGCTGCGCGCGGTCCTGGTCGGACGGCTGGGCGAGAAGCCCTATCTCGGCCTCTATTCGCTGGTCTCGGCGCTGGCCTTCTGGTGGCTGGTGGCGGCCTACAAGGCGGCGCCCCATGTGCCGCTGTGGCCGCCCGCCGGCGGGTTGGCCTGGGTGCCGGTCCTGCTGGTGCCGGTCGCCCTGTTCCTGCTCGTCGCCGGCCTTACCACCCCGAACCCGACCTCGGTCGGGCAGGAGAGGCTGCTGACCGGCGACCGGGAGCCGGTCCGCGGCATCCTGCGGGTGACGCGCAACCCGTTCCTCTGGGGCGTCGGGCTGTGGGCGGTCGCCCATATGGTGCCGAACGGCGATCTCGCCTCGCTGATCCTGTTCGGCACGCTCGCCCTGCTGGCGCTGGGCGGCAGCGTCCTGATCGACGCGAAGCTGGCGCGGCGGCTGGGGGCGGCGTGGGACCGCTACGCCGCCCGCACCTCCAACCTGCCCTTCGCGGCGATCCTGGCCGGGCGCCAAAACCTCGCCTGGAAGGAGATCGGCTGGTGGCGCCCGGCGGTGGCTCTGCTGCTCTATGGCGGTCTGCTGCACCTGCACCGGATGCTGTTCGGCGTGTCGCCGCTGCCCTGGTGACGCTCCGCCGTCATGCTCAGAAGGTCATGCCGCGCACCTGATCGCGCAGCGTGTTGCGGGCGGTGTCGGCTTCCTTGCGGGCGGTGGTCAGCTCGCGGGACAGACCGTCCAGGCGGGTTTCCTGCTCGCCCATCTTGGCGATGGTCCGCTTGAACAGGTCGCTGTCGCGCGGCAGCGTGGCGAGGTTCTGGCGCAGCCGCTCCTGCTCCTTGCCGATCTCCGCCTGTTCGCGCTCCAACTCGCCGACGCGGCGCTCCTTGTCGGCGACGGCGCCGCGCAGCGTCGCGACCTTTGCCAGGGCCTCGCGGGCCGGAGGCGGCAGCTCCGTGGAGGAGGCGTAAGCCCGGACCTGCTCCGGCGACATTTCCGAGATGCCGAAGCGTTCGATCCGCGGGCGCTCCAGCGCGACGGCCAGGGTCACCGTCTGGCCGGCGGGCACCGCCACCGGCAGGCGGTAGGCGTCGGCCGTCAGGTCGGGGGCGGTCCCGCCCGTTGCCCCGCCGGTGGGCTGCACGAGTTCCCAGCCGGAACGCCGCGGGTGCTCGACGATGACGGTGCGGTCCTCGCCCGCCGCGCCGGCGATCCGATAGGTGGTGGTCTGGCGGTCGGTCACGGTCAGTTGCAGCACCCCGTCGGCCAGGGTGGCGCGGGACAGGGTGCGGCTGGGCTGCTCGGAGCGGTCCACCGTCACCGCCTGATCCACCGCGAAGCTGAGGATTCGGCTCTCGCCCGCCGGAAGCGTGGCCAGCCGCGCGTCGCCCACATAGGCGGCTGCCCCGCCCAGCCGCTCATAGAGCGTCAGCACGCCCGGCGGCAGGCCGGTTTCGCCCGAGTCGCCGTTGCTGAGGCGCAGCGCGGCCAGCGGATGGCGCGGCTGGGTGTTGGGCTGGTAGAGCGACAGCCGCTCCGCCGGGATGGCGCGGGCGGTGATCGGCATCATCATCGTGCCGCCGTTGGCCAGGGTCACCGGCTGCGGGTAGCGGAACAGCACCTGCGCCGTCGCCTCCGTGCTCTCGGCGGGGGTGGTCTCCGCCGCGCGCTGGGGCATCGCCCCGGCGAAGGGTGCGCTCATGGCCGGTGCGGGGGCCGGCGGGGGCGGGGCCGCCATGGCGGTCGGGGCGCCGGACTCGGCGGCGGCGCGTGAGCGGACGGCCGAATCCTGCGCCTTTGCCATCACGTCGGCGGCCACGGCGCCCTCGTCGGGGGGCGGCAGGACGCGGCCCAGAACCTCCACCGGCACCTCCGGGCGGTTCACGAAATAGGCGGAGTAGAGCGCCTGCCGGAAGGTGACCGGGTTGCCCGACGCCACCGACAGCTCCACCCCCTTCCAATCGTCGCCGCTGAGATTCTCCAGCACGGCCCAGCCCTGCAGGTCGCCCGTGCCGCCTTCAGCCCCCTTCACCGATTCGGGCAGGGTCAGGCGGTAGGTCGCCTTCCACAGCGGGGCGGCGACCACATAGGCGACGCGCACGGTCCGCTCCGCGCCCGCGTCCGCCTGCGGGGCGGTGGTGCGAATGGTCAGGCGCCGCCGCTCCTTGCCCGCCGCACCGGCAACGGCGGCCAGCGCGGAATCGAGCTGCGCCTGCACCCGCGGGTCGGCGAAGCGCAGGGAATCGGTCTCCTCCAGGACGAGCTGGCGCAGACCCTCCGCGGTCATCAGGCTGACGCGGTTGCGGGTGACGGTGCCGCCGCCGTTGGGAAGCTGGGTGTGTTCCTCCGTCACCGAAAGCAGCCGGCCCGACACCGCGCGGGAGCCGCTGGTCTGCACCTCCGCCCCCTTCATGGCGTTCAGCAGGGCGGTGGGGGAGGCGAGATCGTCCGGCGTGAAGGGCAGCTCGCGGAAGGCGGTCTCCAGCGGTTCCTGCCCCGGCAGGTCCACTGTGCCGATGCCGCCGCGGTCGTCGTAGACCACGATGCTCTTCAGCACGTCGTCCACCTGATCGCGGCGCACCTCCAGGGTCAGTGCCGCGTCGCCGGACACGCGCGCCTCATGCTCGAAATAGCCGACGCCGCCGGTGGACAGCAGCACCCGCTTCAGCGCCAGCGCTCCCGGCGGCTGGTCCGCCGCCAGGGCGGGCGCGGCCAGCAGCGGCACGGCGAGGGTGAAGAGGGCGGCTTTCGTGATCCCGGACATGCGGGTTTCTCCCGTTATGGACGATTGGGCGTTCTTGACCCGGTTGGCCGGGTCCGATTGACCGGGCCCGGCTTCCGCCCGGCTTACGCTTCGATTTGGGAAAGATTTGGGCGGGCGAAAAGGCGCGAACCGCGCCGACATGCCGCGGGACCGCCGCCGGTCAGGGTTTGTGCGGGTTCGTCCCGTTGTGACATAAAGGCGCCAAGTCGGTGTTGCTGACCATAAAGAATACGAACGATAAGGGATGGAAGCGCCATGGATCTTGGCGGGAGCGGAGCCGACGGTGTGGCCGGTGGAACACCCGATGGCGGGTGGGAAGGCTGTGCGCGGGCTCTTGTAAGGGTCGGTGCGGGCGCTCCGGACCGGCGATGGGTGTTCGTGTCCGGCACTTCCGGCTTCGATGCGGAGCGCCGGTCGATGGCCGGCGACGTGGAGGAGCAGGCGCGCCAGACTCTGCGCAACATCCGCCGGACGCTGCGGCGGTCGGCGGCGGATTTGTCGGATGTGGTGCGGATGCGGGTCTATCTGGCGGACGCCGCCGATTTCCCTCGGGTTCAGCCGATCCTGGCGGAGGAGTTCCGCGACCGTCCACCCATCGGCACGACCATGGTCTGCCCGCTGGCCGACCCGCGCATGCGGATCGAGATCGAGGTCACCGCACGCTGTTGAGCGTTTCGCGTCTCCGGCTCATGGCTCGCCGACCAGCGTGCGCGCCGACTCGATGTGACGGCGGGCTTCGGTCAGAAGCGCGCGGTGCTGGGCCAACGCTTCGCGGATCGGCATCCGGTTGTTGTAGACGCGCACCTCGTTCAGCAGACGGTCGGCGCGGTCGAGATGGGCCATCCGTTCCAGGCACTGGTCGAGCACGAGCATCGTTGTTCCCCTTGGGTGCGGGCTTTTGCCTTTCGCCTCGCGGCTGAGAGGAATAAACCAACCTGTGATGACCGCGTGATTTCAGGAAACCGGCTTTTTCGTTTCGATCGCACGGCAGGATGTTTCAGCCGATTCACCCATCGGTCGTGCGACGAGTGCCTGTTACGGGCTTGTAACCGATTGCGTGCACCCATGGCGGTGAGCTATGAAGAGAGCGGGAGGTAACGGCCATGCATATTCTCGCGGTCGATGATGACGAGCCGGTGCGCGAACTTCTGGAGTCCTATCTGGCTTCGGAAGGCTACCGCGTGACCACCGCACCGGACACGGCCGCGGCGAAGAAGGCGTTGGAGAGCGATCCCGTCGATCTGGTGGTCTGCGACCTGCGGCTTCCCGACGGCGACGGGCTGGGGCTGGTCCGCCAGATCCGCACCGAATCGCACATTCCCGTCATCATCCTGTCGTCGAAGGACCAGGACGTGGACCGCATCGTCGGGCTGGAGCTGGGCGCCGACGACTACCTGACCAAGCCGTTCAACCCGCGCGAATTATTGGCCCGCATCAAGGCCGTGCTGCGCCGCGTCTCCGGCGAGGGACGTCCTCCGCGCAGCCCCGACGACCTGCGTGCCGTGGTGCAGTTCGCCAACTGGGAACTGGACCTGACCGCCCAGCGCCTGCGCAGCCAGGAAGGGCGCGAGGTGGAGCTGACCAAGGCGGAGTTCGGCCTGCTCGCCGCCTTCGTGAAGCGCCCGCAACGCGTGCTGACCCGCGACCAGCTTCTGGACCTGACCCGCGCCGACGGGGCGGAGGTGTTCGACCGCTCCATCGACGTGCTGATCCTGCGCCTGCGCCGCAAGATCGAGGCGAATCCGAAGGAGCCGCGGATCATCAAGACCGAGCGCGGCGCGGGCTACGTCTTCGACGCCAAGGTGAAGACGGTCTGACTACCGTCCAGCTGTCGGCGGCTGGACGGAACCTTCGGCGCGCGCTAGCCTTTCCGGAAAAGCAGAACCGGGAGGATGCGCGGATGGCCGACCCCATCGATTTCTACTTCGACTTCGCCTCGCCCTATGGCTATTTCGCCAGCCGCCGCATCGAGGAGCTGGCTGCGGCGCATGGCCGCACCGTCACGTGGCGCCCGATCCTGCTGGGCGCCATCTTCAAGGTGACGGGGATGAAGCCGAACCTTCAACAGCCGTTGCGCGGCGAGTATCTGGTCCATGACGTGGGCCGGATCGCCCGGCTGACCAACGCGCCCTTCACCTACCCCGACTCGGCCCCCGCCAACAGCGTCGCCGCGTCGCGCGCCTTCTACTGGCTGACCGACGAGCATCCCGAGCAGGCGAAGCTGCTGGCCCGCACCCTCTATCACGCGCATTGGGGGGAGGGGCGCGACATCGGCCCCGCCGAAACGGTGGTGGAGATCGCCGGCACGCTCGGCCACGACCGGGCAGCGGTGGCCGCGGCCCTTCAGGACCAGACCGTCAAAGACCGCCTGCGCGCCGAGAACGACGCGGCGGTGGATCGCGGCGTCTTCGGCTCCCCCTTCGTGATCGTTGACGACGAACCCTTCTGGGGCTGGGACCGGCTGGACATGGTGGAGCGCTGGCTGAGCACGGGCGGCTGGTAGGCCCGCCATAGAGCCCGTTGGGGGAGGGCGGTTGAAAGTCCTGCCATCGGGACCGGCGGTGGCGCTATAAGGTGGGCACCACCGACAACCGCTTCGCGCATGGACCAGATCCTCCCCGACCGCCGCTCCAGCAAGGCCGCCGGCCCCGCCCATACGTCCCGGCCGCGCGCGCGCCGGTCCTGGCTGACCGGCGCGGTGCTGACCGCGCTGATGCAGGGGATGATCGCCCTGTCCATCCGCTCGGTGTCGGGCGATCTGGCCTTCGCCCTGCTGGGGTCGGTCGGCCTCGTCGTCGGGGCCTTCCACTATCTGTTTCCGGGCAGCCAGTTCTTCAGCCTGGCCCTGGCGAACTTCATCGGCGTCTACGCCTGCGTCTTCGTCTTCTTCCTGGAAAGCAACTTCCACAGCATCCCGTCGCACATCCAGGCCGCCGCCTTCGCGATCCCGCTGATCGCTTTCCTGGGGGGGCTTGGTGGCGGGCCGACGCGATCCGCAGCATCGTGATGTCGCGGCGGCTGCGCGACGGCGGGCATTTCGACCGCATCTTCCTGTGGATGGCCCCGGTCTGGGTCATCGGCGCGCTGACCTTCCTGCTGCCGGGGCGGGAGGTGTCGCCGGAGACGCTGACGGCGATCTTCCTGCTGTCGATGACCGCCATCGGAGTCGTCGTCGCCCTCGTTGCCCGCGACATCGCCGTCTTCCTGCTCGACGCCGGGCTGCTGTTCGAGGGTTTCTTCCAGCAGGCGGCCCGGCTGGTGCTGCCGGCCTTCGCCTTCCTGACCTTCTATTCGCTGTGCATCATCATGTTCGGCGCCTTCTACACCATCCTCGACCGCTTCATGGTGGAGCCGAACTTCATCATCGACGGCGTGCGCCGCGACCTGACCTTTCCGGAGGGGCTGTACTTCTCGCTGGTGACCTTCGCCACGGTCGGCTACGGCGACATCCACCCGGTGACGGGGGCGGTGCGGCTGATCTGCGGGATCGAGATCGTGATGGGCGTCCTGCTTCTGCTGTTCGGCTTCAGCGCCATCATCGGCCACACCGCCCCGCGGGACCGCCGCGACCGCGACGGTCCCCTTTGAACCGCATCAGGGGGCGAGGAACACCGTCTCGGCCTGATGGACCACCCCGTCCGACAGGCGGGTCAGGGTGAGGGTCAGCGGCATGGAGCCGGCCGCTGCGGCGCCCGCCGGGGCGCGGACATGGACGCGATGGGTCTGCACCGTGTCGGGCTCGGCGCCCAGCACCGGCGCCGCGCCATCGGCATTCCCGCCACCGACTGCCCCGCTACCAACCGCCGTCACCGTGGCGCCGCGGGGGCCGGAGACCGTCAGGCGGTAGTCCTGCGGGGCGCGGGTCATGTTGGAGATCTTGACCGTGTAGCTGTTCTGGATCGCGCCGTCGGACAGGGTGACGTAGAGCGGCGCCCGGTCGCGCAGGACGGAGACGTCCACCGTCGGCTCCAGCAGCACGCCGAGCGTCATCATCCCGCCGACCACCAGCATCACCAGCGAGTAGATGATGGTGCGCGGGCGGACCAGCCGGTAGGGCTCCGGCTTGCGGGCCACGGCCTTTGCCTCCTGGGCGGACTGGGTGTCGTAGCGGATCAGCCCGCCGGGGCGCCCGATGCGGCCCATCACGTCGTCGCAGGCGTCGATGCACAGGCCGCAGCTGATGCAGTCCATCTGCAGGCCGTCGCGGATGTCGATGCCGGTCGGGCAGACCTGGACGCAGGCCTTGCAGTCAATGCAGTCGCCCAGCCCCTCGGCGGAGCGCTCCGCCCAGCTCTGCTCCTTGCGCAGCGGCGCCCGGCCGTCGCCGCGCCAGTCCTGGTAGGTGACGGTGAGGCTCTCATCGTCCAGCAGGGCGGCCTGGATGCGCGGCCAGGGGCAGACATAGACGCACATCTGCTCCCGCATGAAGCCGGCCATGGCGTAGGTGCAGGCGGTCATGAACAGGATCCAGCCGGTCGCCACCGGTCCCGGCTGAAAGCGCAGCAGGTCCGCGACGTAGCCCGGCGCGTCCACGAAGTAGAAGAGGGCGGAGGCCCCGGTCGCCAGGGCGATCAGCAGCCAGACCGCATGCTTGGCCGTCTTCTTGGCCAGCCAGCCGGCGTCCCGCGGGCCCTTGTCCAGCCGGATGCGGGCGCCGCGGTCGCCTTCGATCCACTCCTCCACCTTCACGTAGAGGTCGGTCCACACCGTCTGCGGGCAGGTGTAGCCGCACCAGACGCGGCCGGCGAGCGCGGTCGCCAGGAACAGGCCGACCGCCGCCAGGATCATCGCGCCCGTCAGGTAGTAGATGTGCTGCGGCCAGAGTTCGAGGGCGAACAGGTAGAAGCGTTGGCTGTCCAGATCGAACAAGATTGCTTGGTTCGGCAGGCCGGCCCCGCGGTCCCAGCGCAGCCAGGGCAGCAGCATGAACAGCGCCAGCAGGCCCACCATCAGCGCCGACTTGATGCGGCGGAACCGGCCGCGCGCCGCCTTCGGGTAGATCTTCTGGTGCGAAGCGTAGAACGGGGCCGGAGCGGAGGGCGGCGGGGGAAGGCTGGACGAGCGGGCGAGATTCTGCATGGCGTGCCTCTGCGCAAACATCCGCACCACCCGAGCGGTGGCCTGCGGCATGGCGCCGACTGTATGCCTTCAATCGCCGACTTCGCAAGCGCGATTGAATGCATTCAATGGAGGCTGTGTATGGAAAATCCTGATTCTTCGGGGGTCGATCCCAGCAATGCGACACTCTGAAGCAGGCTTTGATGGGCCTCAGATGATGACGCCCGCGGTGGCGGGGGGCAGGACCAGGGCGTCGGCCAGGATCTCCAGCGCGCGGCGGGTCTCGTCGCGGTCCAGCGGGGCGCCCAGGCAGAAGCGCAGCGCCGCGGGCACGTCCGGGGTGGTGGCGAAAGCCTCCGCGGCCACCGCCGAGATGCCCCGGCTGCGCAGGTGGGCGGTGAACTCCCCGCCGGTCCATCCGTCCGGCAGGGTGAGCCAGAGATGGAAGGCCTCCCGCTTGGTGACGATCCGTTCCGCCGGCAAGAGCGATTCGGCGAGCGCCCGGCGGGCCATGGCCTCCGTCCGGATGGCGTCGCGCACGGCCTCCGCGGTGCCGTCGGCGATCCACAGACGGGCGATGGCGGCGGACAGAGGGGCGGCGATCAGCGTGGTCGCCCGCTGCGCCACCGCCACCCGGCGGGCCTGCCGGGCGTCGGGCGCCGTCACATAGGCGATGCGCAGCGCCGGGGACACGCATTTGGCAAGCCCGGCGACGTGGTAGGTCAGCTCCGGCGCGAAGGCGGCCAGCGGCGGCGGCGCCGTTTCCGGCAGCGGGCCGTAGATGTCGTCCTCGATGATCGGCACGTTGTGGTCGCGCATCACCGCGGCGACCGCCCGCCGCCGCTCCTCCGGCATGGTCGCGGTGGTTGGGTTGTGGAAGGTCGGGATGCAATAGAGCGCCTTGGGCCGGTGCTCGGCCAGGGTGGCGCGCAGCGCGTCGGGGTCGATGCCGTCCGCGTCCATCGGAACGCCGACCACCCGCAGCCCGAGCTGCGCCGCGGCGGCGCGGAAGCCGGGATAGGTCAGCGCCTCCGCGCAGACCGTGTCGCCGGGCCGGGCCAGGGCGGAGAGCAGGGCGAGCAGGGCGGCCTGCGTGCCCGGCGCCACCAGCACCCGCTCCGCCGTCAGGCCGGGCAGGCGATGGCGCAGCCAATGGACCGCCGACTCGCGGTCGTCCGGGCTGTCGGCCCCGTCGGGGTAGCGCAGCAGGTCCGGCAGTCCCAGGGCCGCGGTGGCCGCGGCGATTCCGCGGGTCATGCGGGCGGTCAGGGCGGCGGATTCCTCCGGCTGCGGCGGCTGGTTCATCGCCATGCTGACGGCCAGCGGCACCGTCCCAACGGTGGTGTGCGGCTCCGCGGCGAAGGGCGGGAGGACATGGCCCGTCTTGCGCACGAAGGTTCCCTGCCCGACCCGCGCGTCGACCAGCCCGCGGTGGCGTGCCTCCCCATAGGCGCGGCTGACGGTGGTGAAGTCGATGCCCAGCCGGTCGGCCAGAATCCGCTGCGGCGGCAGCCGGTCGCCGGGCCTCAGCCGCCCCGCCCCGATGTCCGCCGCGATGGCGTCCGCGATGGCGATGTAGACGGGCCGGCTGCGGTCCTCCAGGGAAGGCACCCAGTCGATGGCTTGAGAGGCGGCTTGAGAGGCGGCTTGAGAGGCGGCTTGGGAAGCGGTTTGGGGGGCGGGAAGCGGCGGCATGGCGATCCTTGTAGGGAGGCGGGGCGCTCCCTTCCAGACATAAGACCCGTGATTGTATGGATTGTCAATGTGCGCGTCGGGGAAGCGCGACCGGCCGGGTCCGGCGCCGCATCGACAGCAGAGCCGGCGGGCTGTCCGGGCTGGTGTCGCGCGGGATCGGATGCATGGGAACCTCCTTTCCTCCCACCGGGGACAACAGGCTCCGCAGCCAAAGCGTGCGCAGAAAAAAGGCCACCGGGGTGGACCCCGATGGCCTTCGAGTCTAGGGAGGAAACGTCCAGGACGTCGCACCGGCCACCGCAACGGCGGCCCACAACGCCTGAACACAAGAGAAGCATACTAATATATTAATATGAAAGCAAGCGGGAAAATCGTGGGTGGCAATCCATTTTCGATGCCGGCCCATGGTTTCGCCGCTCCCGCCCCCGTCCCGTCGGAGCGACGGGACGGAAGCCGCAATCGTAGAGGTCAGCCGCTGTTGCGCAGGCCGGCGGCGACGCCGTTGATCGACATCAGGATGCCGCGCCGCACCCGCTCGTCGCTGCTGCCGGCGCGGTGACGCCGCAGAAGCTCGACCTGGACGTGGTTCAGCGGGTCCATGTAGGGGAAGCGGTTGCGGATCGACCGCGCCAGCAGCGGGTTCTCGCCCAGCAGCTCGTCATGGCCGGCAATGGCCAGCAGATGACGGCGGGTGCGCTGCCACTCCTCGCGGATGCGGCCGAAGATGCGCTCGCGCAGCTCGACGTCCTCCACCAGCTCGGCGTAGCGCGAGGCGATGGCGAGGTCGCTCTTGGCCAGCACCATGTCCATGTTGGACAGCAGCGACTTGAAGAAGGGCCAGGCGCGGTTCATGCGCTGGAGCAGGGCCAGCCCGTCCGGCTCCTCCTTCAGCCACGCCTCCACGGCGCTGCCGAAGCCGTACCAGCCCGGCAGCATCAGGCGGCACTGCGCCCAGGAGAAGACCCAGGGAATGGCGCGCAGATCCTCGATGCGGTCCGACTTGGTGCGCGAGGCCGGGCGGCTGCCGATGTTCAGCGTGGCGATTTCCGAAATCGGCGTGGCTGTGCGGAAATACTGGGTGAAGCCCGGCGTCTCGTAGACCAGCCCGCGGTAGGCGCCGAAGGCCAGCTCCGACAGCCGCTCCATCGCCGCGTAGAAGGATTCCGCCGGCTCGACGCGGTTCTCCAGGTCGAGCAGGGTGGCCTCCAGCGTCGCCGCGGTCAGGACCTCCAGGTTGCGCTGCCCGACCTCGGGGCGGCCGTACTTCGAGGCGATGACCTCGCCCTGCTCGGTGATGCGGATCTGGCCGGACACCGCGCCGGTCGGCTGGGCCAGGATGGCCTGATAGCTGGGGCCGCCACCGCGGCCGACCGAGCCGCCGCGGCCGTGGAACAGCCGCATGCGCACGCCGTGGCGGTCGAACAGCTTCGCCAGCTCGATCTCCGCCTTGTACAGCTCCCAGCCCGAGGTCAGGAAACCGCCGTCCTTGTTGCTGTCCGAATAGCCGAGCATCACCTCCTGCTCGTCCCCGCGCGAGGTGACCAGGGCGCGGTAGGCGGGCAGGGTGAACAGCCGCTCCATCGTCGCCGGGGCCTGCCGGAGATCCTCGATGGTCTCGAACAGCGGGACGATGTTGAGGCCGAGCGCCGGCTCGCCCCCCGCCCCCGGCCGCAGCAGGCCGGATTCCTTCAGCAGAAGCGCCACCTCCAGCAGGTCGGACGCGCCGTCCGTCTTGGAGATGATGCTGTTCGGCAGGGCGGCGGGCCCGTAGGTCTCGCGCAGCTGGCGGGCGGCGAAGAAGATCGCCAGCTCGCCCGCCGTCTCCTCCGAATAATCGTGGTAGGGCGAGTGGAGCGGGCGCGGACTCTGGATTTCCTCGGCCAGCAGGGCGATGCGCTCGTCCTCCGACAGGGCGGCGTAGTCGGCGCAGCGGCCGGCGACGGCCAGCAGTTCCGCCACCGTGCGCTGGTGCACGTCGGAGTTCTGGCGCAGGTCGATGGGCGCCAGATGGAAGCCGAAGGTCTTCACCGCGATGATCAGGCGGCGCAGCCGCCCGGCGGCCAGACGGCCCGCCCCGTGGGCCTTCAGCGAGGCGGCCAGCACCTCCAGGTCGGCCAGCAGCTCGGCGCTGGTGGCGTAGGGGTCGCCCTTGCCGACCGCGTTGCGCAGCGCCTCATGCTGGTCGAGCGTGCGCGAGGTCGCCGCCAGACGGGCGTAGATGCCGGTCAGGGCGCGGCGGAACGGTTCGTCGGCGCGGTGCGGCGAATGGTCGGGCGAGCGCTTGGCCAGCTCCTCCAGTTCCGGCGATGTGCCGAGCAGCAGCTCGGACAGCGGCAGCTCGCCGCCCAGCTCGTGGATCTCGGTCAGATAGTGGTCGAGCGCGGCGGTCGATTGCAGGCGCATCGCCTCGCGCAGGATCGGTGCGGTGACGAAGGGGTTGCCGTCGCGGTCGCCGCCGATCCAGGAACCGATGCGGAAATAGGGCGGCAGCGACCACTCCCGGTCGGGGAAGCGCTTGGCCAGCAGATCCTCGAAGCGGCAGAACAGCTTCGGCAGCTCGGAGAAGAAGGTGTCGGTGTAGTAGGAGATGCCGTTCTTCACCTCGTCGATCACGGCGAGGCGCTGCGGGCGGAGCATGCGGGTGCGCCACAGGGTCAGGATGGCCTCCTGGAGCGCGTCCATGTTGGCCTCCGCCTCCTCCGGCGTCAGGCGCGAGCGGTCGCGGGTGTCCAGCAGGGACGCCACCTTGTGCTCCAGCGCGAGGATGCTCTTGCGCTGGACCTCGGTCGGGTGGGCGGTCAGCACCGGGCTGACCTGGGCGATGTCCAGCACGCCGGCCAGCCGGTCCGACCCGACGCCGGCGGCCTCCAGCCGCTCCAGCGCGTAGGGCAGGGTGCCTTCGCGCGCCGGCGAGCCGGCGATGGCGTGGTCGCGGGTGCGCCGGATGTGGTGCTGGTCCTCGGCGATGTTGGCGAGGTGCAGGAAGTAGGAGAAGGCGCGCACCACCGACATCATCGTGTCGCGCGGCAGGCCGTTCAGGATCTCGGCCATCTCGCGGCGGGCGGAATCGTCGTCGTCGCGGTTGAAGCGGACCGACGCCTGGCGCACGCTCTCGATGACGCCGTAGACGCCGTCGCCCTCCTGCTCGCGCACCGTGTCGCCGAGCAGGCGGCCGAGCAGGCGGATGTCCTCGCGCAGCGGGAAATCCTTGTCGTCGGTGCCGGTGTCGGTGCCGGTTTCGGTGTCGCTGACCGGAGCGGTGGAATGGAGGGCGGCGTCGGTGGTCATCGTGGGTCGCTCCGGCTGTGCGAAGGTGGAACCGTCGAGGAAAGATCGGCGTGCAACTGTAAAGCAGTTTGCTGCACCCGCTAAAGCCCTTTTTCCCTTGTGGGAGAACGGCTTCGGCACGGTTGCGGACGCCGCCGCCCCGGTGGCGCCGGTTGCGCTGCGGTGTCCGCACAGATCTATCACTTGGCCGAAGGGCTCGCCACGGCGGCGCGCGATCCTTTCGCCATGCGGTGACGGCTGCTGTTCAGCGTCAAAGTTATACTAGTATATCAAATCCGCTGGCAAGACTCGCAGCCTGTTCAGGGGGCGCCGAACCGTCCCGGCGCCAGCCCGACGACGCCGGGCGTGCAGGCGAACAGCCCGCCGGCCAGCGGTTCTCCGTCCGGCGCATCCTGGGCAGCGGTGGTGATGAACAGCCGGTCCAGCCCCGGCCCGCCGAAGGCGCAGGAGGTGACGTTGGACACCGGCAGACGCACCACCCGGTCCAGCGCCCCGTCCGGCCGGAAGCGGCTGACCCGCCCGCCGCTCCAGTGGGCGACCCAGAGATGGCCCTCGGCGTCGCAGGTCATGCCGTCGGGATAGCCGTCCTCCTCGCCGAAGCGGATGTGGACGCGCTTGCCGGACAGGGTGCCGTCCCCGGCCAGGGCAAAGGCGAAGATGGTCCGGGACGGGCTGTCGGTGTGGTAGAGCGTCCGCCCGTCCGGGGACAGGGCGGGGCCGTTGCTGACCGTGTAGCCCTCGTCCACCCGCTCCGCGCGGCCGTCCGGCCCGACGCGGTACAGCGCGCCGGAGGCCTTCTGCTCCGCGTCGTCCATGCTGCCCACCCACAGCCGGCCCGCCGCGTCGGCCATGGCGTCGTTCAGCCGGTTGCCGGGCACGTCCTCCTCCAGCCGCAGCAGTTCGGGCCCCATCGAGAGCCGGTCGCCATCGAGCGTCAGGCTGACCAGTCGGCGCGAGCGCAGCCCGGCGACGAAGCCGCCGTCCGCCCGCTCGACCAGCCAGCAGGCGGCGTCCTCCAGCGGCCAGTCGCGGCCCCGGTCGTCGGCGGGGCTGTAGCGCAGCAGGCGCGACCCGTGGATGTCCACGGCGAACAGGGCGTTGCGCGACGGCGACCAGACCGGCCCCTCGCCGAGCCTTGCGCCCGCCTCCCAGACACAGTGAGCGTCCATGGTCCCGGTTTCCTTCTCTGGCTGTCCTGCGGGATGCCGCGGGTCTTTTCGTCACAGGCCCGGGGCGACTTTCGCGGCAAGTCTTTTGCAGCGTTCCGGCGCGGGAAGTGGCAAAAAGAGCGCGTGGCGTTCGCCGGTCCCATGCCCATATGGGGCTTGACCGAACGATCGAACCGACGTTTGAACCGAAGTTCGAACCAAAGTTTCAAGGCAGTATTTTTCCGAGGGAGGAATTCACCCATGTCTGCCCCGACCCGACTGAAGCCCGGCGTCGTGACCGGAGAGGACTACCGTGCGCTGATCGCCGCCTGCCAGGACGGCGGTTATGCTCTGCCGGCGGTCAACGTGGTCGGCACCAACGGCATCAACGCCGTCCTCGAGGCGGCGGCGAAGAACCGCTCCGACGTGATCGTGCAGCTGTCGAACGGCGGCGCCCGCTTCTACGCCGGCGAGGGCATGAAGGACGCGCTCCAGGCGCGCATCCTCGGCGCCGTGTCGGCGGCCCAGCACGTCCATCTGCTGGCCGAGCAGTACGGCGTCTGCGTCGTCCTGCACACCGACCACGCGAACAAGGGCCTGATCCCCTGGGTCGAGGGCATGATCGGCCACGGCGAGGAGCATTTCCGCCGCACCGGCCGGCCGCTGTTCAGCTCGCACATGCTCGACCTGTCGGAGGAGTCGCTGGACTTCAACCTGTCGGAATGCGCCCGCGTCCTCAAGCGCCTCGCCCCGCTGGGCATGAGCCTGGAGATCGAGCTGGGCGTGACCGGCGGCGAGGAGGACGGCATCGGGTCGGAGGACCTGGACGCCGCCAACAACGCCCACCTCTACACCCAGCCGGAAGACGTGCTGCGCGCCTATGAGGAGCTGTCGCCCATCGGCCACTTCTCGGTCGCGGCCTCCTTCGGCAACGTGCACGGCGTCTACGCCCCGGGCAACGTCAAGCTGCGCCCGGAGATCCTCGGCGCCTCGCAGGCCCTGGTGGCCGAGCGTCACGGCGGCGGCGCCAAGCCGCTGGCGCTGGTGTTCCACGGCGGTTCGGGGTCGGAGAAGGAAAAGATCGCCCAGGCGGTCGGCTTCGGCGTGTTCAAGATGAACATCGACACCGACACCCAGTTCGCCTTCGCCGAGTCCATCGGCGGCTTCGTGCTGGAGAACGAGGCGGCCTTCCGCCATCAGATCGACCCGCAGTCGGGCAAGCCGCTGAAGAAGCTGTACGACCCGCGCAAGTGGCTGCGCCTGGGCGAGCAGGGCATGGTCCGCCGCCTGGACGAGGCCTTCGCCGATCTGGGCGCCGCCGGCAAGTCGCTGGCCGGCTGATCGGCCGGGACGTGGGGGTGGGGGGCCGGCACGGCCGCTCACCCCTACACCGACGGCAGCACCGCGATCATCGGCTCCGGCGGTGTTGAAACCGTTACCGGGGCCGGAGCCGGAGTCAGGACCGGTGCTGGAGGCGCCGTGAAATCCACCGCCAACTGATCGATCGTCATCGACCCGGCGCCCGCCGCCACCTCCGCGCCGAACTGGAAGCCAAGAATCCAGTCCGTCTCGCTGACGATGCCGCGGGTCTGAAGCTCGTCCAGCATCTTATCCAGGTCCAGCGTCCCGGCCAGCCGGTCGTCGCCGTATTGCAGGACCGTGTACTCCCAGTCGATCGGGTTGCCGTCCACCCCGCCGCTGAACACCGGCTTGTTCCACAGGGTGGCGTCGCCTTGCGCGTCGGTCAGCATGGCGACCGGCTCCCCGGCGGGGGTGAAGTAGCCGCTGTGCAGCCATACCATCACCTCGTCGGTCACCCCTTCGATCCCCTTTTTCGGGTCGTCGCCGATCCACAGGCTGACGGCGACGTTGTAGAGGTTCGGCGCGCCGGTCAGCCCCACCTTGTAGGTCACGTCGAAATTCGGCAGGTCGGCGATCCGAGCCGGCAGGACCGCGCTGGTGGATGGCGCTCCATTCCACGGGTTGACGCCGTGCGTCAACTCCGGGTAGGCGCGCACCGGATAATTCTCGTAGGTCAGGGCGCGCCGGCTGTCGTAGGGCCAGCTCCAGCTGATCACCGTTCCGTTCGGAGAGGTCGCCTCGTTGATGGCGATTGACTGCGTGAAATCCTTGCCGTTGCGGTAGTCGCCCGGATTCCAGACGTTGCTGCTGGCCGCCCAGCCGCCCGCCTCCAGGCGGTCGGCGCTTCCCGTCAGCGTGGTGGTCATGGTGAATCCCCGCTCCATCCTGCGTCGGGGCTTCAACAGGGTCGGTCAACGAAGATCGCGGCGGCGCTCAGCGCCCGACGGACAGCCGGCGGTCGATGTCGCGGGCAAGCCGATCCATCGGGCTCGACGGCTCGATGGCGTCGAACCACTTGTTGTGCCAGTGGAAGCAAAAGGCGCCGGGAAAGAAGCTGTTGAGGTCGTATGCGACCGGCGACGCCTTCATGAAGTCGTTGAAGTGAAGCACCGGATTGTCGATCCACCCGGCGTCGAACCAGGGGCATGGCAGCACCAGGATGTCCATCGGCGTGTCATACACTAGGCCGGCCTGCTGGAAACCCCAGCCGCGTCCCCGCTCCCGGATGAATTCGATGTTGCCCTTCATCGCCTCCGACCGCGGCGTGGGGGAGATGTAGAGCGCGCCGTTGGGATAGCTCTGCCGCTCCCATCGGTAGGCCAGGATCTTGCCGGGAAACTGGTTCAGGAGCGGTGTGACGCTTCTCAGGAACAGGCAGTCGAGGTCGAACCAGACGCCGCCGTATTTGTAGAGCAGGATGTAGCGGACGATGTCGGAATAGAAGGACGCGTCGATCGACCGCCCGAAATTGTTTCCCTCAAGAAAGGTGCCGCGGCACTCGTCACGCTCGGAAAAGGCGCGTATCTCGGCGTATTTTCCGATTTCGCTCAAACAGTCGTTGTCGACGCCGTTCTGGGTCCAGACGATGATCCTGTTCCCGTTGCCGCGCGCGTTGAACAGATGGCAGCTTTTCACTGAAATGAGGTGCTTCTCGTTCAGCTCGCCGTCCCAATAGGCGTGGAAGGTGAGCGGTTCGGCCGGCGGGGTCTCGTCCTTGATGAGCTTGGCGACCTCGAGCGAGAGAAGCTCATGGGAGAAATCCTCCGGCGAGAACGTCAGCACTTCCATCGATGGCCCCTTCACGACGCCGTTCTTGGGGGATCTCCCACCGAACGCCGTTATGCAACAGGTCCAGCGCGGCAGGCAACCTCACCCCCGATGGAAAGCGGGCGCCTGGGGAGCGGACGCCCGCTTTCGAAACGGACGCCTTCACTTGCCCTTGCGGGTCAGCAGGAAGGCGAAGACCCCGATGGTCACGACGAACACGCTGACGGCACCGGCCAGGGCGATGTAGGTGGTGGTGTCGAAGTTCATGGCGCGATCTCCTTCGATGGAAGAGAGAAACGGGGTTAGGGACCGAGGAAGACGGTCTCGTGCTGGACGGTCAGCCCGTCCGGCTGGCGGGTGACGACGAAGGCCGCGGGGGTCGAGGGCTGGCGCGGCGCCTCCTTCGGCACGCGCACCAGCACGCGGTGGGTCGCCACGCTGTCGGGATCGGCCTGGACCAGGACCGAGCCTTCCGCCGCCTCGCCCTCGCCGCCGGCCACCGACAGGACGGCGCCGGGAAGCCCGGTGACGGACAGGCGGTAGCTCTGGGCTTCCCGCGTCATGTTCAGCACCTTGACCGTGTAGGCGTTCTGGATGTCGCCGTTGGACAGGGTGACGAACAGCGGCGCGCGGTCGCGCAGGATGTTCACGTCCACCTTCGGCTTCAGCACCAGCCCGGCGGCCATCATCCCGCCGACGACGGTCAGCAGAAGGGTGTAGATGATCGTGCGCGGACGGACCGGCTTGAAGGCCGGCTTGGCGCCGTTGGCCCGCGCGATCTGAGCGTTGAGGGAATCGAAGCGGACCAGATCGCCGGGCCGCCCGATCTTCGCCATCACATCGTTGCAGGCGTCCACGCACAGGCCGCAGCCGATGCAGGCGAGCTGCGGGCCGTTGCGGATGTCCACCCCGGTCGGGCAGACATGGACGCAGGCCCCGCAATCGATGCAATCGCCCAGCCCCTTCGCCTTGCGCTCCTCCCAGCTTTGCGACCGCTTCAGGTGGCCGCGGCCCTCGCCGCGCCAGTCCTCATAGGTGACGGTCAGGCTGTCCTCGTCCTGCATCGCCGCCTGGAAGCGCGGCCAGGGGCACATGTAGATGCACACCTGCTCGCGCGCGTGACCGGCCAGCAGATAGGTGGTCGCGGTGAACAGCCCGATGAACAGCAGCACGGACGAGGACGCCTCGAACCGCAGCATCTCCAGCGCCAGGGTCGGAGCGTCGTTGAAGTAGAAGACCCAGGCCCCGCCGGTCAGCAATGCGATCAGCAGCCACGCGGCGTGCTTGGCCGCCTTCTTGCCCAGCTTGGCCGGCGACCAGGGGGCGTTGTCGAGGCGGATGCGGTCGCCGCGGTCGCCCTCGATCCGGCGCTCCACCCACAGGAACAGGTCGCTCCACACCGTCTGCGGGCAGGCGTAGCCGCACCAGACGCGGCCGGCCAGCGCGGTCGCCAGGAACAGGCCGATGGCTCCCAGAATCAGCGCGCCGGTCAGGTAATAGACCTGCTGCGGCCACAGCTCGATGAAGAAGAAATACAGGCGGCGGCCCGGCATATCCACCAGCACCGCCTGATCGGGCGCGCTGGGGCCGCGGTCCCAGCGAATCCAGGGGGTGAGGTAATAGAGGCTGAGCAGACAAATCAGCGTCAGCCATTTCAGCCGGCGGAAGGTGCCGGCGACCGACTTCGGATAGATCTTGCTGTGCTTGGCGTAGAGGCCGTTCTTGCGCGCGGGTTCCGCGGGCTGGGAGGCGGTTTGCGGTTCGGTGGTGGAAACGCTCATCATGCTCGTCCGTGGTTCGGCCCGCGGACATGGGGCAGAGGTGTAGGGTGGGGGCAGAACAGAGGGCGGGCCGTCCCCGCAGGCTAGGGAAGCGGCACGGCGCCGCCTTTGCGAATCCGCAAACGGATGGGCGTGGAGCGTCGATTCTCATCGGAGGGCGTGTCGGGATGTGGGGCTTGCTCCGGCTCAGGGCAGCAGGATCGCCGACTGCCATTGCTGGAGGAAGCGCTCCCGCTTCAGCCGGTCGAGGAAGACCAGCAGGGCCGGACTGAGGGCAATGGGATGCAGCGGCGCCGCCGTGCTGGAGCGCAGGCCCGACGCCGACGCCTCCCGTTTGATGCCGGAGGAGATGGCGTAGAGGGCGGAACGGTCGGCCACCACCTCCTGTCCGCGCGGCGACAGCAGATAGTCGATGAACCGCCCGGCGAGTTGCGGCCGGGGCGCCGTCCGGGGGATCACCGCGACGCGGGAGATGACCAGCGTGTAATCCTCCGGCACCACGATGCCGATGGGCGCCCCCGCCGCCGCCCGTGCCCGTGCGTAGGAGCCGAGGACGTTGTAGGCGATCAGCACCTCGCCCCGCTCCACCAGGTCGAGGATGTCGCCGGAGCAGCAGGCCAGCCGTGCCTGGGCGTTGCCCATCATCGCGACGAGCTGCCAATACTGGCCGAACAGCAGGGCGTCGTGGGAGGCCAGCAGATAGCCGATGCCGCTGGTGGCGGTGTCGTAGGTGGCGACGCGCCGGCTGAAGCGCGCCGGGTCGTCGCGCAGCAGCCGGATCAGCGCCGGACGCGTGCGCGGCACCTGGGCGTCCGGCAGCAGGGCGCGGTTGTAGGCGATCACCGCCGGCTCGAAGGTGAAGCCGAACGCCTCGTCCCGCCAGTTCGCCCAATCCGGCAGAGCGTCGGTCAGGGCGGAGCGGTGGGGCTGGGTGTGGCCGTCGTTGACCAGCTTCACCTGCAGGTCGGAGGCGGAGCTGATGAGCAGGTCGGGCGTCTCCGCCGCGCCTTCCTTGGCCGGAACGGCCACCGCCTCGGCGTAGAGGTCGGCGGTGTCCATATCCTTGTAGTCGATGGTGACGTCGGGGTGGAGCCGCTGGAAGTCGAGAACCAGCGGCTCGATGGCCTGCCGGTCGGTGGCCGAATGGATGCGCAGCCGCTCCCGCTCGCCGCCGGGTGCGGGGTAGGTGATGAGCTGCGCCGCCTGCGCCGCCTGCGCCCAAGGGGACCAAAGCAGGGCGCAGAGGACCAGCAGGGGAAACAGCGCCCGCGCGGCCCCTCCCGCCGGCGCGGCGATGCCGTCCGCCGCCGGGAAATCGATGCGCGCGATCAGCCCGCCGCCGGGGTGGTCGAGCAGCGCGAACTCCGCCCCGTGCGCCTCCACCACCGAGTTGACGATGGCGAGGCCGAGGCCGCTGCCCGCCACCCCGGCGGCGGAGCTGCCACGCCCGAAGCGCTCCAGCACGCGGCGCTTCTCGGCGTCCGGCACGCCGGGGCCGCGGTCGGCGATCTCCACGCGCAGGCCCCGCCCGTTTGGCCGGGGGGTCAGCGTCAGGTCGATGGGGCCGGACGGGCCGGCGTATTTCACCGCGTTGTCGAGCAGGTTGGTCAGCGCTTCGCGCAGGCTGATGGCGTCGCCGGGGACGGTGGCCGGCTCCGCCGCACGGTCGATGTCCAGGCGGATCGCCGTGTCGCCGGCCACCGCGCGGGCGCGCTGGAAGACCTGCTCCAGCAGCGCGCCGAGATCGACGTCCTCCGGCTTCAGCGCCTCGCTGCGGTGGATCACCATGGCGTGGTTGAGGAGCTGGCTGGTGAGCTGGCTGGCTTCCACCGCGTTGCGGTGCACGCGCTGGGCGATGCGGTGGAGAGCGTCGGGATCGTCCTCGTCGATGGCGAGTTCGGCCTGCAGGCGCAGGCTGGCCAGCGGCGTGCGGATCTGATGGGCGGCGTCGGCCAGGAAGGTCTGCATGGTGTCGAGGTTGGATTGGAGACGCGCCATGAGCTGGTTGATCGCCTGGACGAGCTGCGAGACCTCCTGCGGCGGCGGCATGGCGATGGGGGAGAAGTCGTGCGGCTGCCGCTCGCGGATCATCCGCTCCAGCGAGCCCAGCGGGGCCAGCGCCTGCCGCACCCCGAACCAGATCAGCCCGCCCGCCGCGACGACGGTAAAGGCGATGGGAAGGAAGGCGTTCGCCAGGATGTCGCGGGCCAGCGCCCCGCGCTCCTCCCGCGTCTGGGCGACGGCGATGGTGACCCAGCCACTGAGGTCCGGCTGTGCCGCGAACCGCTTCAGGACGGCGACCCGCACCGGCATGCCGCGAAAGGTGGCGTTTTCGAACCGGGTGGCGGAGTCGCTGCCGGCCGTGCCGGCGACCCCGGCCTTGGCGGGTGCCACCGGCAGGTCGTGGTAGCCGGTGACCAGCTCGCCGTCCGGGGCGGTGATCCGGTAGAACACGCGGTCGCGCCGAGCCTGGGCCAGGATGCCCAGCGAGGAATAGGGCAGGTCGACGGAGAAGCGCCCGTCCTCCACCCGCACCGTGTCGGAGATCGACAGGGCCGACGCCATCAGCAGCCGGTCGAAGGCGGCGTCGGCGGCGCGCTGGGCGTAGGCGCTGATGAACAGGAACAGCCCGGCGGTCAGGACGGCCAGCACGCCGAGCAGCCGGATGAACAGCCGCCGCCGCAGCGAGAATCCTTCAGCCTTCGGCACACACTTCCGCCACATACCCCAGCCCCCGAACCGTCCGGATCTCCACCGACGCGCCCTCCAGCTTGCGCCGGAGGCGGGAGACATACAACTCGATGGCGTTCAGCGCGGTGGGCTGGTCGAGGCTGAACAGCCGGTCCATCAGGTCCTCCTTGGACAGGACGGTGTTCAGGTTGCTGAGGAACAGCTCCAGGAGGCGGAACTCGCGGCCGCCGAGATCGACGGGCCGGCCGTCGACCAGCACCTTCTTGGCGGCGGCGTCGAAGACCAGATTGCCGAACTGCGTGCGCGAGGAGGCGAGCCCGTGCGAGCGGCGCAGCAGGGCGCGGCAGCGGGCCTCCAGCTCCCGCAGGTCGAAGGGCTTCACGATGAAGTCGTCGGCGCCGAGGTCGAGCAGGTCGACCCGCACATTCACCTGGGAGCGGGCGGTCATCACCAGCACCGGCGTGGCGTCGCGGCGCTGGCGCAGGCGGTTCAGCAGAGTCTGCCCGTCCACCCCCGGCAGCATGATGTCGAGCAGGACGAGCTGGTACGCCTCCTGGCGCAGCAGCTCCTCCGCCTCGTCCCCGGTCGGCGCCCAGTCGACGGCGTAGCCCAGCTTGCGCAGCCGGTGGACGATGGCGTCGGCCAGATCCTCGGTGTCCTCGACGACGAGTATGCGCATGGTCCGTCTCCCGGTGCCGGGGCACCGTAATGCACAAATCAGTGCGCCATGAAGATGGGAATGGCGGGCGGTTCGCGCAGCATGTCGAGCGTCACGCCGCCCCACACCCGTTCACGGACCCGGCTGTGGCCGTAGGCGCCCATCACCAGCAGGTCGCAGCCGGCCTCCGCCGCCGTCTCCTGCAAGGCCCGACCGACCGCGCGGCCCGGCGCCGCGACCCGGCGGATCGACGCCGCGACGCCGTGCAGCGCCAGATAGGCCGACAGGCGGTCGGGATCGGCGGTGCGTCCGGGATCGGCGACCTCCGCCGACAGGATGACCGCCTTGCCGGCGCGCTGCAGAAGCGGCAGTGCCGCCGCGACCGCCCGCGAGGCCGCGGCCCCGCCGTCCCAGGCCACGGCGACCGCGGACCCGACCGACGCCGGTTCGGCCGCCGGCGCCAGCAGCAAGGGGCGGCCCGAGCCGAACAGGGTCGCCTCGATGGCCGGCCCCATGGCGTTGGTCCTGTCGGAGGTCTGGGCGATCACCACCAGATCGGCGAGCCGCGCCTCCTCCGCCAGGGTCTCGGCCAGCGGGCCCGTCGCCTGCTGCCAGGAGGCGGTCGGACCGTCCGCGCCCGCGCCGCCGCCGGTCAGACTGTCCGCCTCCGCGGCGCCGAAGCGGCTGCGGAACTCCTCGAACAGCTCGTGGGCGGAGTCGACCACCCGCGCCTGATCCTCCTGCCCGATGCGGATGAGCTGCTCGACCAGCGCCTTGGGGATCGCGACGCTTTCCACGGAGGTGCGGATTTCGACCTGCGGCATGACGCTCAACCCCTCCACATGGGCGCGGAAGCGGCCGGCGAGCAGAAAGGCCGTGGCGATGGCGCGGCGGTCCAGCGGCCGCCCGGTCAGGGGAACGAGAACCTTCTTGATCATCGGATTCGCTCCGTCACGATAGCCAGGAGGTGTGCATGAGGACTTCGTTGCTGCCGCGCCAGATCATGTCGAGCGCCACATAGGTGATGATGAGGAGACCGACCCAGCCGACCCAGCGGTGCTTGTGCAGCACATGCGCGATCATGTTGGCCGCCGCCCCCATCAGCACGACGGACAGCAGGAGGCCGATGACCAGGATGGTGGGGTGGTCCTTGGCGGCGCCGGCCACCGCCAGCACGTTGTCGAGCGACATCGACACGTCGGCGACGACGATCTGCCAGATGGCGGCACCCACCGTGACGCCGCCGACCGCGGCACCGGCGGCGGTGTTTCCGGACACCCCCGCCGGCGTGTCCGGAGCGTCCATGGCCTCGTCGGGCGCCACCTCGTCCGTCCCGTGGGAGCGCAGCTCGCGGTACATCTTCCAGCAGACCCAGAGCAGCAGCACGCCGCCGGCCAGCGTCAGCCCGATGATGGCGAGAAGCTGCGTGGTGATCAGCGCGAAGAAGATGCGCAGGACGATGGCGGCGCCGATGCCCCAGAAGATCACTTTGCGGCGCTGCGCCAGCGGCACGGCGGCGGCGGCCATGCCGACCACGATGGCGTTGTCGCCGGCCAGCACGAGGTCGATGGCGATGACCTGTCCCAAGGCGGCGAGCTGGGACCAGAGATCGACGCTTTCCATGGAAAAGTCCTTCGAGGAATGGCGGTCTTACGTCGCGGGATGGGTGCCGGACGGGGAGGCGCTGCCGCCCTTGCCCGCGCCCTTGCCCGTCCCGTTGCTCCGGTAGCGCAGGACCATCGGGCCGATCACCAGCAGGGCCGCGATGACCAGCAGGGCCGCCGAGATCGGGTGGGTCAGGAAGACCGACGGGTCGCCCTGGCTGATCGCCAGCGCGCGGCGGAACTGCTGTTCGGCCAGAGGCCCCAGGATCAGCCCGACCACACAGGGCGCCACCGGCACGTTCAGCACGCGCATGCCGAAGCCGAGCAGCCCGATCACCCACAGGATGACCAGATCGATGACGTTGTTGTTCAGCGTGTAGGCGCCCAGCGACGAGAAGACCAGGATGCCGGCGTACAGCCAGGGCCGCGGGATCAGCAGCAGCTTCACCCAGAAGCCGACCAGCGGCAGGTTCAGAACCAGCAGAAGCACGTTGCCGATGTAGAGGCTGGCGATCATGCCCCAGACCAGCTCCGGGTTGTTGTCGAACAGCGTCGGGCCGGGCTGGAGGCCGTACTGCTGGAAGGCGGCCAGCATGATCGCGGCGGTCGCCGAGGTCGGCAGGCCGAGCGACAGCAGCGGCGCCAGCACGCCGGCGGCCGACGCGTTGTTGGCGGCCTCCGGGCCGGCGACGGCCTCGATGGCGCCCTTGCCGAACTCCTCCGGCTTCTTCGCCAGACGCTTCTCGACCAGATAGGACAGGAAGGTCGGGATCTCGCTGCCACCCGCCGGCAGGGTGCCGATGGGGAAGCCCAGCAGCGTGCCGCGCAGCCATGGCTTCCAGGAGCGCGACCAGTCTTCGCGGCTCATCCATTTGGAGCCCTTGAGCGCGTAGATCTCCTCCGTTTCGAAGCGGTGCCGGGAGGCGACGTAGAGCGTCTCGCCGACCGCGAACAGGCCGACCGCGACCACAACCGTGTCGATACCGTCGAGCAGCTCCGGCACGCCGAAGGCCAGCCGCGCCTGACCGGTCTGCATGTCGATGCCGACCAGACCCAGCGCCAGACCGAGGAACAGGCTCGCCAGACCGCGGGCCAGCGAGCTGCCCAGGACGGCGGTGACGGTGGTCAGCGCCAGCACCATCAGCGCGAAATACTCCGCCGGACCGAACAGCAGGGCCATCTTGACCATCAGCGGGGCGACGAAGGTCAGCGCCGCGGTGGCGATGGTGCCGGCGATGAAGGAGCCGATGGCGGCGGTCGCCAGCGCCTGGGCGCCGCGGCCTTGGCGGGCCATGGCGTGGCCGTCGATGGCGGTGACGATGCTGCCGGACTCGCCCGGAGCGTTCAGGAGGATCGAGGTCGTCGAGCCGCCGTACATCGCGCCGTAATAGATGCCGGCGAACATGATGAAGGCGGAGGTCGGCTCCAGCCCGTAGGTGACCGGCAGCAGCAGGGCCACGGTCAGCGCCGGGCCGATGCCGGGCAGCACGCCGACCGCGGTGCCCACCGTCACGCCGATCGCCGACCACAGAAGGTTGTAGGGCGTCAGCGCCACGAGGAAGCCGTGGCCCAGGGCGGCAAGGGTGTCCATTGTGCAGTTTCCTTCCCGAAGCGGGGGCCCGAAGCGGGGCTTTCCGGCGTTCTTATTCGGCGTCGGGGGACGTGAGCCGTTCGAGGATGCTGCCCTCGGGCAGGTTCAGGCCGAGCCCGTAATTGAAGGCCACGAAGGTGAAGGCGGCGAGCGCCAGCCCGATGGCGAGATTGACCATCAGCCGCCGGCCGCCGAAGGCGCGGGAAACCGCGGCGAACAGGATGGTGGTGGAGGGGATCCAGCCCAGCGTGTCCAGCAGCAGGAACTGGACGGCCAGCCCCGCCGCGACCAGCGCCACCGCCCAGAGGTCCAGTTCCAGCCCCTCGGCATGGGCGACGGCCCCGGCGAAGGCCTCGCGCAGCAGCGACAGGCCGACCAGGACGAGGCCGCCCGAGATCAGGTAGGGGAACAGGGCGGGACCGACCACCGCCCGGCCGACGCTCGGGGTCAGCATGGTCTCGACCGCGATCAAGCCCCCAAGGGCGATCAGCCCGCCGCCCAGCACCGCCTCTCCGGCGCGCATGCTCCGACCGGTGGTCATCGCTTCATCCTCCCAGACTGTTTCTTGCGGACCGGTGGGCGCGGCGACCGCGCCCACCTTGGTTCGGTCCTTACTTCACGAGGCCGATGTCCTTCAGCGTGCCCTCGATCTGCGCGCGCTCCTGCTTCAGGAAGGAGGCGAACTCGGCGGAGGGCTGGTAGAGATCGATCCAGCCGCGCTGCTTCACGGCCTGCTTCCACTCGTCGCTGGCGACGGCCTTGGCGACGGCCTCCTGGAGTTCCTTCAGCTCGGCCGGCTTGGCGGAGGACTGGGCGAAGACGCCGCGCCAGTTCACGAACTCCAGGTCGACGCCCTGCTCCTTCATGGTCGGCGTGTCGGAGCCCGGCAGGCGCTGCGGGGCGGAGACGGCGATGGCGCGCAGCTTGCCCGCCTGGAACTGCGGGGCGAACTCGCTGTAGCCGCCCATGCCGAGCGTGACATGACCGCCGAGCGCGGAGGCCAGCAGCTCGCCGCCGCCCGCGGTGGCGACGTAATTGACCTTGTTCGGATCGACGCCGACCGACTTGGCGATCAGGCCGGCCAGGATCTGGTCGCTGCCGCCCGCCGAGCCGCCGCCCCAGGAGACCGAGCCGGGGTCCGCCTTGAACTTCTGGATCAGGTCGCCGAAGGTCTTGATGGGCGAATCCGGGGGAACGACGATGGCCGTGTATTCACCGGTCAGCCGGGCCAGCGGGGTCACCTGATCGAGCGTCACCGCCGACTTGTTGGTGACGATGGCGCCCAGCATGATCTGGCCGCCGACCAGGATCGTCGGCGAGCGCTTCTTGGCGGTGACGAACTGGGCGAGGCCGACCGTGCCGCCGGCGCCAGGGATGTTCACGACCTGGATGTTGGAAGCCAGCTTCTGGTCCTGGAGAACCTGCTGGAGGGTGCGGGCGTGCTGGTCCCAGCCGCCGCCGGGGCTCGCCGGGGCGATGATCTCCAGTCCCTTGATCTCGGCCAGCGACGGGGTGGCGGCGAGGGAGGCCGTAGCGAGAACGGCGGCGGTCAGGACGCCCTTCACGGCGCCCGGCATGCGGATGGTCATGACGCTTCGCTCCATGGGTGTGTTTTGTTTTGATGCTTCGCTCCCGGCGGCCCGCCGCCGGGGGTCGGTCACTTGACGAGGCCCAGCTCGGTCAGGACGCCTTCGATCCGCGTCCGCTCGTCCTTCACGAAGGCGGCGAAGCGGTCGGACGGCAGGTAGAGGTCGATCCAGCCGCGCTCCGCGGCGATGCGCTTCCACTCGTCGGTGCGGACCATGGCGCCGACCGCGTCGTCCAGGACCTGCTTCTCCGACGCCTTCAGGTTGCCCGGCGCCATCACCGCGCGCCAGTTCACCAGCTCGACATCCACGCCCTGCTCCTTGAAGGTCGGGACGTCGATGCCGGGAAGGCGCTGCGGGGAGGAGATCGCCAGCGCGCGCAGCTTTCCGGCCTGGAGCTGCGAGGCCATCTCGTTGTAGCCGCCGGTCGCCACGGTGATGTGCCCGCCGAGCACCGAGGCCATCATCTCGCCGCCCGCTCCGGCGGCGATGTAGTTCATCTTGGAGACGTCGCCGCCGATCGCCTTGACCAGCAGGCCGTAGAGGATGTGGTCGGGGCTGCCCACCGCGAAGCCGCCCCAGGAGACGGAGCCGGGATCGGCCTTGAACTTCTTCACGAGGTCGTCGAGCGTCTTCAACGGCGAATCCGCGGCCACGACGATGGGCTGGTACTCGCCGGTCAGGCGGGCCAGCGGGGTCACCTGATCGAGCGACACCGGCGACTTGTTGATCAGGATCGCCCCGATCATGCCGAGGCCGGAGATCATCAGGCCGGGGTTGCGCTTCTTGGCGGTGACGAATTGGCTGAGGCCGATGGTGCCGCCGGCTCCCGGAATGTTGACCACCTGGACGCTGGAGGCCAGCTTGTGGTCCTGCAGGACCTGCTGCATGGCGCGCGCGTGCTGGTCATAGCCGCCGCCGGCGTTGGCGGGGGCGATGATCTCCAGATTCTTGATCTCCGCGGACGCGGGAGCGGCGAAGAGGGCGGCAGCGGCCAGCACGGCCACCGCCAGCATCCCCTTGGCGGGGGTGCCGAGGCTCATGGTGTTTCCTCCGAATGGACTTTTTTGCTTTTTGGACGGCGCTTGGCGCGCCTTACGGTGCCTTGGCGGGGGGGCGCTGCGGACGCACCTCGTAGAGGAGGACGGAGCCGCCGGCCCCCGCGCCGCAGGCGGCGCCATAAAAGAGCGTGGTCCGCTCGTCCGCCGATGCGGTCTTCGCCGTGGTTTTCGCCGACGTCCTGGCTGTGGATGCGGTCGCCATGGTGGAGGTTCCGGGAACGGTGGTTGGTTGTTCCAACTGTTTAGCAGGCGAACCTGTCATGAACCTGTCAGCCACCACCCAGGCACGCAAAATTTCGGCCCTCCACCCGGAAGAGGTGGAGACCGGTGTGAATGTTTTTCCCTCTCCCGTCCCGGGAGAGGGTGCCCGCGAAGCGGGCGGGTGAGGGTCGTACGAGGATCAAGACTCTGATCCTTGGCCTTACCCTCACCCTCCCACCGCTTCGCGACGGGTCCCTCCCTCTCCCGGGGCGGGAGAGGGAATTTAAAGTGTGTCGCCCCCCGGAACTTACCGCACCACCAGCAGGAACAGCCCCTGGCCGAGATAGACGGTGCCGGTCAGGGCGACCAGACGCTGGCTCCAACTGCGGAACTGGGCGTCGCTCATGGCGTCGAGCACGCGGCGCGACAGGTTCGTCCCCAGAACCGCCATGCCGATGCACAGGGCCGTCACCGTGATGTCCAGCGCTTCCGCCTCCGACGCCGCGACGAGGGAGCCGAAATAGACCGTCTTGAACAGGTGGCCGAAGACCTGCATCGTCGCCTTGGTCGCGACGACGCTCTGCCGCGACAGGCTGGACTTCACGAAGAAGACGTCGAGCAGCGGTCCCGAGATGCCGGCGATCAGCTGCACGCCCATGCACAGGACTCCGGCCAATGTGCTGTGGCCGCGCCGCGACACGTTCGGCGACCAGTGCGACGGAACCGCCATCGCCATGAAGGGCGATAGGCCCAGCAGGATCAGCGATTCCGCCTTGCCGGGCACGTAACGGATCAGGGTGAAGACGCCGACCGCCACCGCCCCGCCCAACAGGAACCGGGCCACGATCCCCCATTGCACATGCCGCCGCCACAGCCACGCCCGCCAGCCGTTGGCGGTCATCTGCGTGATCCCGTGCAGCAGCATGGCCGAAGACACCGGCAGCAGCACCAGCAGCAATCCCATCAGCACCATGCCGCCGGCCATGCCGAACAGGCCCGACAGGAAGGAGGTGACCAGCGCCGCAAGGCCGAGGCCGAGTGTCAGGGGAACCGTCAGCATCCCGCTCAATCCGAAAGTTTTCTTTGACTGTGGAGGGCATGATGCTCCCGGCGCGCTTGCCCCGCAAACGGGATTGTCTGATGCTGACCCCCAGGAAATGTTGGGGTGAACGGGGAGGGGATCGGATGCGGCGCCTGCCATCGCTGAACGCTTTGCGGGCGTTCGAGGCCGCGGCCCGCCACGGCAGCTTCACCGGGGCGGCGGGCGAGCTGAACGTCTCGCAGGCTGCGGTCAGCCGCATGGTGCGCCTGTTGGAGGAGCGGATGGGCTTCCCGCTGTTCGAACGGCGGGCCAACGCGCTGGAGCTGACCGATCGCGGGCGGGCGCTGCAACCCGGCCTGACCGGCGCCTTCGACGCGATCGCGGACAGCGTGGAGCGGGTCGCCGCCATGCGCGACGGCCCGGTGCTGACCCTGGGGGTGGGCGCCACCTTCGCGGTGCGCTGGCTGATTCCCCGCCTGTCGGCCTTCCACGAGAGCCACCCCGACGTGGAGGTTCGCATTGCCACCGGCGGCGCCGGCGCGCCGATCCGCGAGGACTGGACCTGCGCCCTGCTGCTGGGCGACGGGCATTGGCCGGGCTACGAGGTGGAGGAGCTGTTCACCGCCGACATGCTGCCGGTCTGCGCGCCGGCCCTGGCGCGGACTCTGCGCCGTCCGGAGGATCTGCTGTCGGCGACGCTGCTGTCGGTGTCGCACTGGGCGGACGACTGGCCGCACTGGTTCGCCTCGGCCGGGCTGGCGCCGCCGGCCGTGAAGGGGCTGTCCTTCAGCAGCTACGCCATGACCTTGCAGGCGGCGGCGGATGGGGTGGGGGTGGCGCTGGGGGCGCAGCTCTACATCGCCGACGATCTGGCGGCAGGCCGGCTGGTCACGCCCTTCGCGCTGACCGTGCCGATGGGGCGGGCGTGGTATCTGGTCTCGCGGCCGGCGCGGCACCGGGAGCCGGGCTTCACCGCCTTCCGGGACTGGCTGCGCGCCGCCGTCGGATCGCCCGACTCCGAAAAGAAAAGACCGCCGGAGCGTGCCCCGACGGTCTGAAGTCGCACTTTGGAGAAACGTCACTCGGCGGAACCACGCGCATGGCGCGGTCTGCCGACTGGGTTTCAAAGGATAACCGAACGAAAACACTTATACTAGTATATCAATGAGCGCGCAAGCCCTTTCGCTCACATAACCGCGCCCATCTGCCAGGGCGTGAACTCGTCGGAGCCGAAGCCCAGCTCCTCGCTCTTGGTCTTCTTGCCCGACGCGGTGTCGAGGATGAGCTGGAAGATCGCCCGCCCGACTTCTTCGATGGTGGCGTCGCCGGTGGCGATGGGGCCGCAGTCGATGTCCATGTCGTCGGTCATCTTGCGGAACAGCGGCGTGTTGGTGGCGAGCTTCAGCGACGGCGTCGGCTTGCAGCCGAAGACGGAGCCGCGCCCGGTGGTGAAGCACAGCACGTTGGCGCCGCCCGCCACCTGCCCGGTGGCCGACACCGGGTCGTAGCCCGGCGTGTCCATGAAGACGAGGCCCGGCCCGGTGATCGGCTCGGCGTAGCGCACCACCTCGACGAGGTTGGTCGTGCCGGCCTTGGCGACCGCGCCCAGCGACTTCTCCAGGATGGTGGTCAGGCCGCCCTTCTTGTTGCCGGGCGACGGGTTGTTGTTCATCTCCCCGCCGGTGCGGCTGGTGTAATCCTCCCACCAGCGGATGCGCTCGACCAGCGTCTCGCCGACCGCCGGGCTGACGGCGCGGCGGGTCAGCAGATGCTCGGCGCCATAGACCTCCGGCGTCTCGCTCAGCACCGCGGTGCCGCCGTTGCGGATCAGCAGGTCCACGGCGTGGCCCAGAGCCGGGTTGGCGGTGATGCCTGAATAGCCGTCCGAGCCGCCGCATTGCAGCGCCAGGATTAGGTGGCTGGCCGGCACGGTCTCGCGCCGCACGTCGTTGACGCGGGGCAGCAGGGCGCGGATGCGCTCCACGCTCGCCCGCACGGTGGCGGCGGTGCCGCCGCTCTCCTGGATCGCCAGCGTCTGCAGCGTGTCGCCGACGGTCAGCCCCTCGACCTCGACCAGCTTGTCGATCTGATTCACCTCGCAGCCGAGGCCGAGCACGAGCACGGCGGCGAAGTTCGGGTGGCGGGCGTAGCCGGCGATGGTCCGGCGCAGCGCGTCGATGGCGTCGCCCTGCGAGCCCATGCCGCAGCCGTAGGAATGGGTCAGCGCGACCACCCCGTCGATGTTCGGGTAGGCGGCCAGCGCGTCGCCGCGGAACTGGTCGGCGATCATCCGCGCCGCGGTGGCCGAGCAGTTCACCGTGGTCAGGATACCGATGTAGTTGCGGGTCGCCACGCGCCCGTCCGGGCGGACGATGCCCTGGAAGGTGGCGCGTTCCGCCTCCGGCACGAGGTCGGTGGGGTGGACGTCGGCGCCGAAGGCGTAATCGCGCTCGAAGCTGTCGCCCACGCCGATGTTGTGGACATGGACATGGTCGCCCGGTGCGATGGGAGCGGTCGCGAAGCCGATGACCTGGTTGTATTTGCGCACCGGCTCGCCGACCGCGATCGCCTGCACCGCGACCTTGTGGCCGGAGGGGATCGTGCTCCGGGCGACGACGCCGGTGTCGGGCAGGGTGGTGCCCTCCGGCAGGTCGGCGCCGGCAACGACGACGTTGTCCGCGGGATGCAGGCGGATGGTCAGCGATGCCATGGTGATGGTCCTCTCATGGAGATTCCCTCTCCCCTCTGGGGAGAGGGGCAGGGTGAGGGGGATGCGCGTGGTGGGACGTCCGGCAAAAGCGCAACCCCCTCACCCGGCGCCGTTGGCGCCACCCTCTCCCCAGAGGGGAGAGGGGTTTCGTGTCAGAGCTTGTAGGCCTTCTTGGCGAGGGTGTAGGCGAGATCCACGGCCAGTTCCGCGGCCTCATCCTCCTCCAGCCGGTGCTCGGCGACGAGCCGGGCCAGGAAGGCACAGTCCACGCGGCGGGCCACGTCGTGGCGGGCCGGGATGGAGCAGAAGGCGCGCGTGTCGTCGTTGAAGCCGACCGTGTTGTAGAAGCCGGCCGTCTCCGTGATCATCTCGCGGTAGCGGCGCATGCCCTCGGGGCTGTCGTGGAACCACCAAGCCGGGCCGACGCGCAGCGCCGGGTAATGGCCGGCCAGCGGCGCCAGCTCGCGGGCGTAGCTGGTCTCGTCCAGCGTGAAGAGGATGATGGTCAGGTCGCGCTCGTTGCCGACGCGGTCGAGCAGAGGCTTCAGCGCCCGCACATACTCGGTGCCGGTCGGGATATCGGCGCCCTTGTCGCGGCCGAAGCGCTCGAAGACGCCCGGGTTGTGGTTGCGGAAGCTGCCGGGGTGGATCTGCATGACCAGCCCGTCGTCCAGGCTCATCTTGGCCATCTCGGTCAGCATCTGGCCGCGGAAGATCTCCGCCTCGGCCGCCGTGATGGTGCCGCGCAGCGCCTTTTCGAACAGCCGCTCGGCGTCGGCGTCCGACAGGTCGGCGGTGGTCGCCGTGGCGTGGCCGTGGTCGGTCGAGGTGGCGCCGCCGACCTCCTTGAAATACTGGCGGCGGTTGCGCAGGGCGGCGAGGTAGCCGGCCCAGGTCCCGGTGTTCTCACCGGACAGCGCGCCCAGCGTCTCGACGTTGGCCTGGAAGCCCTCGAACTCCGGATCGACGACCGGGTCGGGGCGGAAGGCGGTGATGACGCGGCCCTTCCAGCCGCTCTCGCGGATGGCGCGGTGATGCTCCAGCGTGTCGAGCGGCGACTCGGTGGTCGCCAGCAGCTCGATGTTGAAGCGCTCGAACAAGGCGCGCGGCAGGTACTCCGGCTTCTGCAGGCAGGCGTCGATCTGGTCGAAGATGCGGTCGGCGCTGGCCCCGCTCAGACGCTCCGTCACGCCGAACACCGTCTCGAAGGCGTGGTCGAGCCACATGCGCGTCGGGGTGCCACGGAACAGGTGCCAGTTCTGCGCCAGCTGACGCCAGATCTTACGGGGATCGCTCTCCACCGCCCCGCCGTCCTTGCGCGGCACGCCCAGGCTCTCCAACGTCACGCCCTGGCTGTAGAGCATGCGGAAGGCGTAATGGTCGGGCACCACGAACAGCGACGCCGGGTTCGGGAACGCCTCGTTCTTCGCGAACCAGGACGGGTCGGTGTGGCCGTGCGGGCTGATGATCGGCAGGTGGCCCACCTCCGCGTACAGCCGGCGCGCGATGTCGCGCTGCGTGGGATCGCTGGGGAAGAGGCGGTCGGGGTGGAGCATCGTTCATCTCCGGATAAAGGGATGCCGGACGGGGGTCCGGTGCCCATTTGAATGGGTGGTTCGGGTGTGGCGCGCGGCGTGGCGCCGGTCGTACCCCGCATCTCGGAATATATTAATATATCAGTTCCGAATGCAAGGACTTTGTGCGTCCCGCCCACAATTCAGACGGCAAGACGCGCAATTCAAGAGGGCGACTGGTCAAGAGGGCGACTGGTCAAGAGGGCCCGTCAGAGGCGGCGCGAATCGTGGGCGGCGAAGTCCACGGCCCGCGGGCGGTAGCCGCTGGTGAAGAGGGGGGAGGAGATCACCATGTCGGCGGTCGCCTCGTTGCAGGCCATCGGGATGTTGTAGAGCGTGGCGAGGCGGGTCAGCGCCTTGACGTCCACGTCGTGGGGCTGGGCGGTCATCGGGTCGACGAAGAAGACGAGCAGGTCGATCCGGCCCTCCGCGATCATCGCGCCGATCTGCTGGTCGCCGCCCAGCGGACCGCTCTTCAATGAGGTGATGTCCAGCTGGGGATGGGCTTCCCGGACCAATCGGCCGGTGGTGCCGGTGGACCAGAAGACGTTGCCCTCCAGAGCGTGGATGTTGGCGCCGAGCCAGCCGATCAGGTCGGGCTTGCGGGCGTCGTGGGCGACGAGGGCGATGCGTTTGCGGTCCACGGTGACGGTCCTTGCGGCTGTGCGCTCCGCGGTGGAGCTTCCTTCAATATACTAGTATACTGATGAGTGGCGCAACGCGCTTCCCGGTGGGACAAACTGGCGCGGAACCGGGGCGCCGCGCGGGGTGAAGGCGTTTGACCCACCCCGCCGGGTATTAGTATATTGCGATGAAGGGCGGACCGTCTGCGGCGTGAACCAGCGGGTTCGGCGCCGGCATCCCGGAGCACCGGCGCCCTTGAATCTTCCTGGCAGGAGCGGGTGTTGAAAAAGGCGGCGCAGACATCGACGGCGGATTCCGGACAGGCCGAGGGCGTCAAGACGCGGACCCGGCGCCGCACGGCGGCGGCGGTCGCCCGTCCGGCCCAGCGCGGCACCACCGTGGCGGCGACGATCTACCGTGACCTGCGCAACGAGATCGTCTCGCTCCGCCGCAAGCCGGGCGAGCCGGTCGCCGAGAAGGTGATCGCCCAGGACTACGGCGTCAGCCGCACCCCGGTGCGCGAGGCCGTGCTGCGTCTGGCGGACGAGGGGCTGATCGAGATCTTTCCGCAATCGGGCACCTTCGTCTCCCGCATTCCGCTGGGCGCCCTGCCGGAAGCCATCGCCATCCGCAAGGCGCTGGAGGAGGCGACCGTCCGCTACGCCGCCAAACGCGCCACCCGCAGCCAGATCGCCAAGTTGCGCGCCAACCTGGAACTCCAGCGCGAGATGGAGGCCGCCCAGAATTTCGAAGGCTTCCATCAGGCCGACGAGACCTTCCATGCGCTGTTGGCGGAGACCGCCGGCTACCCCGGGTTCTGGAACCTGACGCAGCAGGTGAAGGTGCAGGTGGACCGCTACCGCCTGCTGACCCTGCCGGTGCTGGGGCGTGTGCCGGATGTGATCGCCGAGCATTCGGTCATCATCGAGGCCATCGCCAACAACGACCCGGAGGCGGCGGCCAAGGCCATCGACCTGCATCTGGACTATCTCCAGGTCACCATCGCCGACGCGCAGAAGGCCAACCCGCTCTACTTCACCGCCCCCTCGGAGGACGAGGCCGAGCCGGTCTGACGCCGTTGTGCGCTCTTGGCTTTGGATTGCGGCTGATTTCTAATATATCAGTCACGTTCCTCCCAACACCGCGCAAGACAGCCAGGAGACCGCGATGCAATCGCTCTACCGCGCCGATCCGGCCCGCTACACCGGCATGACCTACCGCCGCAGCGGGCGGAGCGGGCTCGACCTGCCGGCCATTTCGCTGGGGCTGTGGCAGAATTTCGGTGGCACCGACGTGTTCGAGACCGGGCGCGCCGTGCTGCGCCGGGCCTTCGACCGCGGCGTCACCCATTTCGACCTCGCCAACAACTACGGCCCGCCGCCGGGCTCGGCGGAGGAGAATTTCGGGCGCGTCCTGGCGACCGACTTCAAGGCCCACCGCGACGAGCTGATCGTCTCCACCAAGGCCGGCTACGACATGTGGCCCGGCCCCTACGGAAGCTGGGGCTCGCGCAAGTACCTGACGGCCAGCCTGGACCAGAGCCTCAAGCGGATGGGGCTCGACTATGTGGACATCTTCTACTCGCACCGCGTCGATCCGCGCACCCCGCTGGAGGAGACGATGGGCGCGCTCGACCACGCCGTGCGGCAGGGCAAGGCGCTCTATGTCGGCATCTCCTCCTACTCGCCGGAGATGACCCGGCGGGCGGCGGCGATCCTCAAGGACCTCGGCACGCCCTGCCTGATCCACCAGCCCTCCTACTCGATGCTGAACCGTTGGATCGAGGGCGGTCTGCTCGACGCGCTGGAGGAGACCGGGATCGGCTGCATCGCCTTCTCGCCGCTGGCCCAGGGTATGCTGACCACCAAGTACCTGAACGGCCAGCCCACCGACGCCCGCGCCGCCAAGGGTGGCACGCTCAAGGCGCATTTCCTGTCGCCGGAGAATCTGGAGCGCGTGCGCGCCCTGGACGCCATCGCCACGCGGCGCGGCCAGACGCTGGCCCAGATGGCCATCGCCTGGGTGCTGCGCGACCCGCGGGTGACCTCCGCCCTGGTCGGTGCCCGCAACGTCGAGCAGCTCGACAACTCGCTCGACGCGCTGAAGAACACCGCCTTCACGCCGGAGGAACTGGCCGAGATCGACCGCCACGCCGTCGATGGCGGGCTGAACCTGTGGCAGAACTCGTCGAACGCCGAAGCCGGCTGATCCGCCGAAAGCCGACATGAAAAGGGCCGCGCCGGGGATGCCGGCGCGGCCCTTTTCATGACCCTATGTGCCTCACCGCATGAGGAGGTGGGGCAGCCAGAGGGAGAAGGTGGGAACGTAGGTGACGAGGAGGAGGGTGACGAAGAGGGCGCCGTAGAAGGGTGTGATGGAGCGCATGACCTGGCCGACCGACACCTCGCCGATGGCGCAGCCGATGAACTGGGTGGTGCCGACCGGCGGCGTGTTGAGGCCGAGCGCGCAGTTGATCAGCATGACGATGCCGAACTGCACCGGGTCCATGCCGTACTGCATGGCGATGGGCAGGAAGATCGGCGTGCAGATCAGGATCGTGCTCGCCATGTCCATGAAGGTGCCGAGCAGGAACAGGATGATGTTGATCAGCAGGAAGATGACCAGCGGGTTGGTCGAGATGCCGGCCATCAGCTCGCCGGTGATCTCGGCCACCTGATAGAGGCCCATGATGTACTGGAACATCGTGGAGACGCCGATCAGCAGCAGGACCACGCCGGTGGTCTTGACCGTCTTGGCGGCGGCGGCCAGGAAATGGTCCCAGGTCAGCGTGCGGTAGACGAAGGTGGTGAGCAGCAGCGCGTAGATCACCGCGATGGAGGCGGACTCGGTGGCGGTGAAGACGCCCGAGGTGATGCCGGCCAGGATGATCACGACGATGAGCAGGCCGGGGGCCGCGGCGGCGAAGGAGCGGCCCAGGATGGACCAGCCGGGGAAGGTGCCGGCGGGGTAGCCGCGCTTGACCGCGACGTAGTAGGCGGCCCCCAGGTTGCAGACCATCAGCAGCAGGGCGGGGACGATGCCCGCGGCGATCAGCGCGCCGATGGAGGCTTTGCCGCCGGCGGCCAGCGCGTAGATGATCATGTTGTGGCTGGTCGGCATCAGCGCGCCGACCAGGGCGGCGTGGGTGGTGACGTTGACGGCGTAGTCGGCGTGGTAGCCCTCGCGCTTCATCATCGGGATCATCACCGCACCCATAGCCGAGACGTCGGCGACGGGGGAGCCGGCGACGCCGCCGAACAGGGTGCAGGCGACGACGTTGGACATGCCGAGGCCGCCGCGGATGTGGCCGACCATGTTCTTGGCGGTGGCGACGATCTTGTCGGCGACGCCGCCGTGGAGCATCAGCTCGCCGGAGAAGACGAAGAAGGGGATGGCGAGGAAGGAGAAGACGTTCATGCCGGACATCATCTGCTGGAAGATGACGGCGACGGGGAGGCCCTCGTAGAGGATGGTGCAGAGCGCCGACAGGCCGATGGCGAAGGCGACCGGGATGCCCAGGACGAGGAAGCCGAAGAAGGTGACGGCCAGAATGGTCAGTTCCATGACGGCGCGACCTCCTCGCCGCGGATGATGGCGACGACGTGTTCGATGGCGAAGAGCACGATCAGGACGCCGGAGAGCACGAGCGGGATGTAGCGGACGGCTTCGGAGACGTGCAGGTTGGGGATGTAGTAGGCGGCGACGGAGGTGCCGAGGACCCAGCCGTTGTAGGCCATGCAGGCGCCGAAGACGCCGACGAGGGCGTAGATGACGATCTCGACCTTGCGGCGGATGGCGTCGGGCAGCAT